>JAFAKX010000232.1 GCA_019234945.1 Silvibacterium sp. | reverse complement strand
ATTTTGACTGAACTTGGTACGCGCGACAAGGTCTATTCAGAGATTTATTCAGCGGTGCCTCGCCAAAATGACATCCGGCCGAGGAAATAGCTAGCTCATTACCGTAAAGAGTTGGTGGGGGACCTCTGAACGGGTTTTGGAATGACTCTCCCGCTCTGGGTGAGGGCGGCTGTGCAGCGAGAGATGGGACTACGAGGGGCCAGAGAGCAAACGACAGCAGCGGCCCGTTGGACGTTTATTGGTTATGAATTCCCTTTGTCGAAGCTCTACGCAGCGAGACGATATCGATGATGCAATCCACCTAATCGCGGCATGGAAAGGACTGTGCAGGTCGGCCCGGGATTGGTTTCGGCATCGCGTCCTGAGGGCGTTCCCTTCGCCAGACCGAGGTGGGTGCGGTCCTCGTGGTAGTAGCGGGTGTACTCACTCATGAGGCGCTTGAGATGGCGTTCATTCAGCACGATCACATGATCGAGCAGATCGCGGCGGCAGTTGCCAACAAAGCGCTCCGCGATGCCGTTCTGCCATGGGCTCTGGAAGCTGGTTCGCTTGGGCTGGATACCCAGGTTCCTGACCGTATCGACGACCTCGTCATTGAAATTTGCACCGCGGTCGAAGATCAGGAAGCAAGTCGCGAACTCATAGGGAAAGGCTTCGCGCAACTGCTGGATCACCCATGCACTGGTGCTTGGTCACATGGAAGTGAAGAATTCTCCGCCGGTCATGCGCGATGACGAAGTGGTAAAGGACACCGAAGGTCAGCGTGGGCACAGTGAAAAAATCCATCGCGGCAATCGCTTCGCGGTGGTTGCTGAGAAAAGCTGCCCATCGCTTTGCCGGCTCAGCATTGCGCGGGGCTTTACGCATCCAGCGGAGAACCGTTCGCTCGGAGATGTCGTATCCGAGCATCTTGAGTTCGCCGTGGATGCGCGGCGCGCCCCAGGTTGGGTTCTCCACGACCATTTGGAAGATGAGGTTGCGCAGCGTCTTCTGTGTCGGCCTTCTGCCAGCTCGAACGCGTCCGCGCGAGATCCATTTCCAGTACAGCTTGAATCCCGATCGGTGCCAGCGGACCACAGTCTCGGGCTGCACAATGAGCAGCGCCCCTTTCCATGCTGTCCAGAAACGGCGCAAGATGACCCAGAACAATCGATCATGGGCGGCAAGCCGCGGGCGCGGACGCATCGCCGCCAAGAGAGCAAGCTGCTGACGAAGTGCGAGGTTCTCTAAAACCAGCTCATAGCGGGACCGAAAACCACGAGTTAGCGCTACAAAAAGAGCCCTCATTATGGCCAGCATGCACGGGGTTATACCATAGAAAACACACGGGCCGATCGAGTTTTGGCGAGGCACAACCGGAAATCTGCCAACGATCTGCGGGAGAAGATCAGGCGGGAACTCGGCCGAACTACGTCGGACAGGATGGCTCACACGTGGTTCGTATGGGCTGACGAGATGTCCAAGAAATAAGCGTCCGGTGGAGTTTCTCGACCACAATATTTTCGAACTCTTAGGGCATGTCGTCCGCGCCAGGCTCGCGAAACAGCCTGCTAAGCTCGGCGCCGAACATTCAGGTGATAGCGTCGTCTTTCGCTCTGGAATCAATACTAATAATATTGTTGGCTCTGAACTGCATTGCGTCTACGGCAATTTAGCCAGCCATCGTCGACGCGCGGTAGAGGACCTCCTGCTGGGCGATGTATTCCTGCTGCCATGGCGTGGACACGTACGGCGGCAAAGCACGTCGAAACGTTCGATTGCCGGCGGCCGTACGAACTGCTTAAAAAATTTGTTGGGCGGCCGGCTGCAAAGGGCCAGAAGAAGTGGAGGTTGGCAGCACTCACAAGCGTTAACACCCCATGAGTGTCGCAATGAGGTGCTGATGACGCTGAGGAGCGTTATCGGTGTAATGCTGGCCGAAGAGCAGTTGCTTAACGGCAACAGAACGGCCGGGGGCTCACGCAGTCAATCTCATAGACGCATGGTTTGCAGCTCGCGCAACCCAGCCATTAGGTGAGGTGAGCTAGGGTCGGGCAGATCTCTTATCTGAGTAGCCAGCCGGGGGAGCTAATCGTCCACGCGCGACAGAGCCCTTGTCGATAAAACTCAAGTCTCTTCAAAGACCCGACTACCACTCCCTTGTATGGAGGAGATTTGCGCCGGAACTTTGGTCGCACTTCCCTCTCACATTCGAATTTTCTTGAGGTCACAATGCCTGATTTACCCGACAACATCAACCCAGCGGGGGGCAGTAGCCATGCAAACCCGCCGGCAGAGGTTGATTGTGACGAATACTTTGCCCCGCCGGTTCCGCAAGTATCAGTAGCCCCAGCACTTAAGCCGGCGCCGAGGTCGCGGACGCTCGGCACTCTCGTTGACGAATGCCTCGGCATCGTCCGCACTCCGGCTGAGACTAACGCGACCGCAGAAGCTCCTACTTCGGCCGCCGCCGCAGACGGAAGCAACTCGGGCTCTGGCGGCTCCTCATCGCCCAGCGCCGTGTCGTCAGGTCCGGAAACAAAGCCAGCGGCTGCGCCAGTTCCGCAGCGGAAGGCGACCGCTGCTGAGATTTTCGGCTGGATTAAGAGGAGTGTCGTGGAGCAGACACACCTGCCCGAGGCCGACGCCGAGCTTGTCACCTACTGGATCATTTCGACCTGGTTCTACGATGTATTGCGTGTCTTGCCATGCCTGGTAATCACCGGCCCTATGCACCATGCGATGCTCGTGCTTGACTGCCTGCGCGACTACTGTCGGGCACCGGCACGGGTAGCGGGAATTCGGCGCAGCGACCTCGGGGCACTCAATAGTGCTTGTTGCACCTATCTTTTGTCAGAGCCCGATCTCGATAAGCGAACAGCCGCCTTATTGAACAGTCTTACTGATCGGAAGTGCCGGATGGTCGAAGGGGGTTACATAAGCTGTTTCGCTAAGCCGACGGCGATCTACGCCGGTGAGCACCCTGGGGTACATAAGATCCAATATTCCGTCCAGGTCCATATCACTCCCACGCTTATCGAAGCGGCGAGCCGTCCTGCCTGGCTGCAGAAGTACATCGAGTACGTGCCGGAGTACCTCACAAAATACCGCGATGCGCATCGGGAAACGGTACGTCACATTGAATTCGTCGCTCACGGTCTCCCGCTGGAAGCTGCCGCCATCGCATCGGCCCTCGGGAGCTGTATCGTGGATGAACCGGAACTGCTCAACAGATTAGTTCTTCGGCTGAAAGGGCAGAATCGTGAAGACCGCTACCGGACATTAGACCCGACTGAAGCCATCGTTGTAGAAGCAGCACTCGCACTCAGTCGCGCCGACCGGGAGAGCGTCTACGTCTCCGAGGTAGCGGTTGAAGCGAATCGCCTCCTCGAGCTTCGTGGTGAACAGGTAAAGCTGAGCCCAGAAAAGGTGGGCCATCGCCTGAAAAAACTGGGCCTGCGTTCTCACCGCCTCAGCCAGGCCGGCAATGGTCTGATCTTCGATAAGACCACAATCGCCGTCATTCACCAGCTTGCAAGCGTGTATCTTGAGGAGGATTTCCTTCCGAACGACGAAAACCTCCCTAACCAACAATCTACAGAAAACAAACAGCTTGAGGAGGTTATGTAGGTTATGTAGGTTATGTAGGTTTTTTGTAGGGATCGCAACGTCGCGGCTTCTTGCTCTTTTTCACTCTCGAAGAAGAAGGCCCGCTTCCGGGCCTTCTTCTTCACTTCAGACTTATGGGGTCTCGACTTCAGGCTTATGGGGTCTCGACTTCAGACTTATGGGGTCTCGACTTCAGGCTTATGGGGTCAAACTTTAGACTTATGGGTAAACCCACAACGATAAAAAACACGACCCGACCCACAACAACGCACACTCATGGCTAACTGCAGCCACTTGTCGAGCCGCAGCTCATGCAACGATAGCAGCTGCCGTTGCGGACCATAATCGCTCCGCAGGTGTGGCAGCTTGGGGCGTCTCCCATGTCGTAGAGTCCCTTCATTGCGTCAGCCGCGTGGTAGATCCCGCGATCTTCCACACTATGCATTGTCGATGCCTCTTGTCTGCCGGCATGAAGCTCCGGCAGAATTCCGCCCTGTGGCGCGCTGGTCGCTCCCATGCCTCGCATAGACGAGTGCTGCTCAGGAGAGAGCTCGCCCGCCTCATCCCCGCCTGCACACGCCGAAGGAGCCGCCGAAGTACCCAGCCCGGCAAAGAGCGACAGCTGCTGGCCTGACAGAAAGCGCAGCTGCAACCACCGGAAAATGTAATCCATGATCGACTTTGCGAAGCCGATCTGCTCATTGCCGGTCCAGCCCGACGGCTCAAAGCGGCTGTGCGCGAACTTCTCGCACAGAACCTTAAGCGGTACACCATGCTGCAGAGCAAGGGAAACAGCCGTCGCGAAGCTGTCCATCAGACCTGAAACCGTCGAGCCTTCCTTGGCCATCTTGATAAAGATCTCGCCCGGCTGTCCGTTGGGATAAAGTCCCACGGTGATATAGCCTTCGTGCCCGGCAATTCCGAACTTGTGTGTGAGCGAAGCGCGCTCCTCGGGCAAGCGATGGCGCACGGCCTTTGGAGGCGCGTTAAGATCCTGGTTCTCAGTCGAGGGCACGTAGCTGCGTGCGATCGAGCCGAGAGCCGCGGTGAAGGCATTCGTGGCATCGACCAGGGACTTTGCTGTGACTTCGACCTTCTCGGCAACGTTGCCTTCGAGCGTCTTCACATCGCCTTCCGGAGCATGCTTGCCCGACGCCAATGCAGTCAGGACACGCTCTGCGGCTGCATTCACGGTCTCGTCCGCAGTTGCGCCCTTGATGGCCTTGGCGCCTTTGCCGTCAGAGACGTTCAGCGGCTGCGCGCCCTTCGATCCGTCGCGATAGATCGCCACTGCCTTGAGGCCCTGGCGCCAGGATTCGAGATACGCCTCGGCTATGTCCTCGATGGTGCAGTCATGCGGCAGATTGACAGTCTTCGAGATCGCTCCCGAAAGGAATGGCTGCGTTGCAGCCATCATCTTTACGTGGCCCATGTAGTGGATCGAGCGGGTCCCCTTCGACGGCTTGAAGGAGCAGTCGAAGACCGGCAGGTGCTGTGGCTTGATGCCTGGCGCGCCTTCGATCGTACCCGTCGCGTCGATGTAGCTGACTATGGCGTCGACCTCATTGTTGTTGTAGCCCAGTTTAAACAGTGCCGCCGGTACGGTGTTGTTCACAATCTTGATCATGCCGCCGCCGACCAGTTTCTTGTACTTCACTAGCGCGAGGTCCGGCTCGATTCCGGTCGTGTCACAGTCCATCATGAAGCCGATCGTTCCCGTAGGCGCGAGCACCGTCACCTGAGAGTTGCGATAGCCGTGCTTCTCGCCATGCGCCAGCGCCTTGTCCCAGCAGTCGCGGCTGGCTTCTATCAGGGTATCGAGTTGCGGAACCGTAAACGGTTCCGAGGAGCTGCGGGATTTGCCAATGTTGTTGACCTCGGCGCGGTGCATGCGGATCACGTCCAGGAACGGCTCGCGGTTCACGTAGAAGCCCGGGCATGCCCCGCCTTCGTGGTCCACGCTTGCAGTAAGGGGAGTCGCAGAAGCAAGCGGCGGACACTTCTCGGCTATTCGGGATGACTGCAGATACGCCTCGCCGCACATGATTGCCGTCAGAGTGGCTGCGAAGTCGCGTCCTGCGTCGCTGTCGTAAGGTAGTCCAAACGACATCAGCAGCGCACCCAGGTTCGCGTAGCCTAGCCCCAGCGGCCGGTAGTCGTGCGAGTTACGGGAGATCGATTCAGTTGGATATCCGGAATTGTCAACCAGGATATCCATCGCCGTAATCATAACGTCGACCGCATAGCGATAGGCTTGAATATCAAATGTGCCCGCCGGCGTTACGAATTTCAACAGGTTGAAGCTGGCCAGGTTGCAGGCCGAGTTGTCGAGGAACATGTACTCCGAGCACGGATTCGACGCATTGATCCGCGCCGTGTTCTTCGACGTGTGCCACCTATTGATCGTCGTATCGTACTGCATGCCCGGATCACCGCACTGCCAGGTCGCCTCGGCGATCTTGTACATGATCTCGCGCGCCTTGTAGGTCTTGACGGGCTTGTGGTCCTTCACCGTGTAGGTTGTAAAGTCGGCGCCGCGCTCCACCGCGCGCATGAACTCGTCCGTCACGCGCACAGAGTTATTCGCATTCTGGAAGAAGATTGAGCTGTATGCCTCCGAGTCCGGACCGGAAGACCCGTCATAGCCCTCGCGCATCAGCGCCCAGGCCTTCGCCTCCTCCTTCATCTTGCACTCGACGAAATCTAGAATGTCCGGATGTTCAACATTCAGGATGACCATTTTGGCCGCGCGACGCGTCTTGCCACCCGACTTGATAACGCCGGCAAAGGCATCAAATCCACGCATGAAGCTCAGCGGACCCGATGCCGTGCCGCCTCCGGAAAGCTGCTCCATCGAGCCCCGCAGGGTGGAAAGGTTCGTCCCCGTGCCCGATCCCCACTTAAAGAGCATGCCTTCGGTCTTGGCCAAGGTCAGAATCGAGTCCAGAGAATCCTCAACGGCATTAATGAAGCACGCCGAGCACTGCGGCGTCCGATAGCCGGTCACCGAGAACTCGACTGCACAGGTGTGCGGATTCCAGTGCCAGTTCTGCGCGTCGGACTCCGGCTCCAGCCGGTCGCATCCCACGTTGAACCACACCGGCGAGTTGAACGCCGCTTTCTGCGTGACCAGCAGGTGGACAAGCTCGTCATGGAAGATCGCCGCGTCCTCAGGGGTCGCGAAATATCCACCGGCCAACCCCCAGTCCCGGACCGTCTCGGCAACGCGGCCAATCAACTGCCGGACCCCTGTCTCGCGCTGCGGCGTTCCGAGAGGCCCGTGAAGATACTTGCTGGCCACAATGTTGGTCGCCGTCATCGACCAGTCGATCGGCACCTGGACATCCTTCTGCTCGAAGATCGTTTTGCCTGAAGCATCGCTGATCAGCGCGGTCCGGCGTTCCCACTGCACCTCGTCATAGGGCGAGGTGCCGGCTTTCGAGAAGAACCGCTCAAAGCGCAGGGCCGGCTTTCCGGCGTTTCGGGTGCTGGGGGAGGCGGCGCCGGCCGCGTGCGCGGGGGCGGGGAGGGTAGATTTCCGGGTGGCCTCGGCCATGTTGCTCCTTTTCGGTACTTCGAATTGGGATGCCCGCGTGTGCGGGTCTTGCCTGAATTCCTAGCGGTGGAGGGCCGAACCGGGTGCCCGGCGCCGCTCAAAACTCCTCTAATTGAGGTTCGCGGGACGTTCTTTTCTGCTCAACGCGAGGGGAGAGGCCGGCTGAGGCTGGAAATCTGTTCGTTTTTCCCGTGAACCTGCGGTAAATTTCTGCGCCGCAATTGGGAAAGTACCGCTCTTAGTTGTGGGTGTCAAGCAACAACCCCAACATCTTGTATTTTAGATGCGAATTGGTAACCGAGTGGTTCAAAACTAGAAATTTGCCTGTGGAGAACCCCGGAAACCCTTGTTTGGAGCGAGATGAGCGATCCCAAAAACCTCAGTCAGAAACCAGCCGTATTCACCTTCACGAGACTACAGCCGTGCAACAGCCGCGACAAGCCTCAGGAAAGGTGCAAACGCTGTGGACATATGTGATAGCTGTGGAGAAGACGTCCTGGCCGATGACTCTTTCTGTCACCGGCTCGCAGCCTCGTCGGGGACTCTTAGATCGGCTCCCACCTCCTCCGAAACCGCTACTAGCCCTGTTATCATCTACGTGCAGCGCCGCGCGCAATCAGCGACATACCTGTCTCTCCTTTTGCTGTCGGGGAACCGTTTGTCCCGATTTCGCGTATTTATCCCCCATGGAGGCGCTGCTGGCAAATCTCCGCCTTCAGGAAAACTCCGTTGAAGAAGATTCTTATTGCCGTTGTTGTCATTCTGACTGTGGCTGCCATTGTCGTTTTCACCGTGGTCCGAGCACAATCCGGATACACCAAAGTGATTACCGCAAAGGCGGTCCGGAAAGACCTCGTCTCGATGGTCAGCGGAACCGGCCAGATCAAGCCGAAGACCTACGTCAACCTGGGAGCCACGGCCTTTGGCCGCATCACCCACCTGTACGTGAAAGAAGGCGACAAGGTCCACCGGGGGGAGGAGGTCGCGAGTATCGAAAGCGTGCAGCAGGGAGCCAATGTGGAGGGCCAGAGGGCCCAGATTGCCGCCGCGCAGACCGACATTGCTGCCGACGTTGCAGCCGAAAAAACGCAGGAAGCCAATGTCGAGCACGCCAAGGTAGACCTCGAACAAAAACGACTGGACTTCGACCGGGCCAAGGGACTCTACGAGGCCCAGGTCATGTCGAAGCAGGACTACGACGCTAAAAAGGCTGGTTACGATCTCGCGGTCGCAGCCCTTTCGCAGGCAAGTGCTGCCTTGGCGCAGGCGAAGGCCCAGACGCAATCCGCACGAGGCCATCTGAGCACTCAGGAAGCCACCCTCCGAGCGAATCTCGACCTGCTGGGACGCACAGTGGCTATTGCCCCGTTCGACGGTATCGTGACCAATTTGCCCGTTCGTGAAGGGGAGACTGTCGTCGAAGGCATTCAGAACGCCCAGGGTTCGACTCTCATGACTCTCGCCGATATGTCCGTGATTACCGCCGAGGTCAAGGTCGACGAGACGGACATTGTGAGCGTCAGGCTCGGCCAGACGGCCGACGTAACGGTCGACGCGCTTCCCGGCAAGGTCTTCAAAGGCCACGTGACCGAAGTTGGAGACCAAGCCCTGCTGCGCTCCACCGGCGTCGCCACAAGTCAGACCACCAGCGGTCAGGAGGAAGCCAAAGACTTCAAGGTTGTGATTACGCTCGACAGCCCTTCCGACGACCTTCGTCCCGGTCTTTCAACCACGGCAAAGATAGAGACCGCACAAAAATCCGACGTCGTTGCCATTCCCATTCAGTCCCTCGCAATGCGGGTTCCGGACCCCCCGGGCGCGAAGCCTGGAACGCCGCCTGACCCGTCGCAAAAGCCGGTACAGGGCGTCTTTGTCGTCTCCAATGAGAAAGGCAAGCTGCGCGCCCGCTTCGTTCCAGTCACGACCGGCATTACCGGAACTACTGACATTGAAGTGATGAGTGGGGTGAAATCCGGAGACGAAATTGTCACCGGGACCTTCCACGTGTTGCGCGATCTCAAGGATAATGCTCTTGTGAAGCGCGATACGGCTCCACTTGCTCCAGCTAAGGACAGCGAGTCCTCGGGCTCTTAGTGGTCATATCAAGGCGCGCGTGGAAGCGGAACTGCGCCGGACCGCAATTCGTATATCCGAGCGCGGCGCACATCACGCGCTCTTTTTCTGCTGGCGGAACAGGAGTTCTGAATGACAACCGAAGCGAGCTTCAAGACGGATGCCGTCTCCCATGGGGATGTGAACCATTCCTCGGTGCCGCAGGGCGATGTCATCGTCGTCGACGATCTCTGGAAGACCTACGACATGGGGTCCGAGCAGCAGGTGCATGCTCTACAGGGCATCTCCCTGACAATCAAGCACAACGAATACGTGGCCATCATGGGCCCTTCGGGCTCCGGTAAATCGACCTTTATGAACCTGATCGGATGCCTCGATACTCCCAGCCAGGGAAAATACTGGCTCAACGGGCACCTGGTCAGCGAGCTAAATGATGACGAGTTGGCTCGGATCCGGAACAAGGAAATCGGCTTCGTTTTTCAGACCTTCAACCTGCTGGCTCGCGCCACGGCTCTTCACAATGTCGAGCTGCCTCTGATTTACAACGGCACGCCGGCCGCCGAGCGCATCGAGCGGGCGCAGGCCGCGCTTCGTGCCGTTGATCTCGAAAGCCGCATGAATCACAAGCCGAATGAGCTCTCCGGCGGGCAGCGCCAGCGCGTCGCCATTGCTCGCGCTCTCATCAACCGGCCGTCGATCATCCTCGCCGACGAGCCTACCGGCAATCTCGACTCTAAGACCGGCGACGAGATCATGGCTCTGTTCGATGACCTGCATGCCCGCGGCAACACCATCGTGCTGGTCACTCATGAGCCGGATATCGCCGAATACGCGCACCGGGTTGTTCATATCAAGGACGGAAAGATCTTTTCCGACGAGCCGTCTACGCGCGTTCGACATCCAGCTGCGCGCCACACCAAGACCGGACACGCACTCGAAGAGCAGGCCTGATGTCCTAAACGTTCCGCCCTCCCGTGCCGATAAGCCCCTTGTATCGATAGAGGACAAGGGATTGTATCCAGCCGGAAAAATTCATGAGAACCTGCCGGACCCGGTAACCATCGATCCGCATCCGCTCGAGGGGCATCCGGAGTGGCTTCTTGGCTCCATTATCGGGCGCAGTCCGGCCATGCAGAGGCTCTTTTCGCAGATCCGCTGCACCGCCCGGCATCTGCGCATCGCGACGATCGAGGGCGAGAGCGGCACCGGCAAGACGCTCGCCGCGCGAACCCTCCATGACCTTGGGCCGGCCGCTTCAGGCCCCTTCGTTCCGTGCCCGGCCACGCAGTTCTTCCAGCATGGTCCGTCTCTGGCCTCCTTGACCCCATTGGCAGCGGACGCACGCGAGGGAACGCTCTTCCTGAGCCACGTGGAAGAGCTTACGCTCGACCAGCAGGCAAGGCTCATCGCCTTCCTGCAATGGATCGATCACCAGCAGTCGCGCCACACGCCGGAGTCAGCGCCCCGCCAGGTATTTTTCAGCTCGAGCTCGCCGCTGCGCAAACTGGCAGCCTCACCGCAGTTCCGCGCTGACCTCTGCCACCGGCTCACCGCGATCCGCTTCATCATGCCGCCGCTGCAGGAGCGCCGGGACGATCTTGCCGTGCTGGCCGATTCCTTTGTCCGGCATTTCTCTTCGACCCACGGCAAACTCGTCTTTGGCATCAGCCCTCAAACAATCGAGCGCCTCGCCGCGCACAATTGGCCAGGCAACGTTCGCGAATTGCAGAGCGTGATTCAAACCGCTGCCCTCGATTGCGAAGGCCGATGGATTCGCCCAATCGATCTTCCAGCCCTCTCCCCCCCGGCACCGGAAAGCGGCTGGGAGATTTCCGCCGAGGACGATGCCAATCTCGACCGCGCCATCATGCGGCACGTTGATCGTGTGCTGTCCCGTGCAGACGGCAACAAGCTCCGGGCCGCAAAGATGCTCGGCATCAGCCGCTCCACGCTGTACCGGCTGCTCGATGCAGCGAGCGTAAGCCGTACTGCCGTCGAGGCTGGTCGCGTCAATTCCCAGACCTAGTCTCTCCTTGCCCGATCGTCTACACTGCCCTCAGCGGCCTTCCGCCGTCCCCGCTTCATGAAGAATCTCTGTTCTCTTGGCCTTATCGCCGTCGCTTCACTTCCTCTTTTCGCGCAGACATTCCCGAAATCAGTCACGCAGTCTGCCGGAACACAGAAGCTGCCCAGCGTTTCCTCGCCCGGCGTTCCGGTGACGCTCGAAGACCGCCGCGCGGCCCTGAAAGCTCTATTTGCGGAAATCTGGGAAGATCAGCTCCGCCAGTCGCCCGAATTCGCCTCCTCTATTGGCGACAAACGCTACAACGATCAGCTTTCCGATTACTCGGTTGCAGCCTTTAACGAGCGGATCGCGAGAGAACGGGACTATATCTTCCGCCTGGCGGCAATCGATACCGCCGGGCTCAGCGATCAGGAGATTCTAAGTAAAGACCTCATGGCGCGCCGCCTCGCTGAGGAGCAGGAAGAGGCCGAATACAAGCCGTGGGAGATGCCGGTCACACAGATGTCCGGGCCGCACATTGAGCTGCCCGCTCTTGTCCCGCAACTCAGCTTCGATACAGTCAAGGATTACGACGACTACACCGCGCGCCTGACAAAAATTACCACGGCCTTCCAGCAGATTAGCGCCAACATGATGACCGGCATCGACGATCGTCGGGTTCCGCCGAAATACATCCTAGAAAAGGTGCTCGTGCAGGTGAACGCGATCGCAAACCAGAAGCCTGAAGACAGCCCCTTTGCCCACCCCTTGCAGAAATTCCCGCCCGCAATCAACGCTGACGACCAGGCTCGGTTAAAGGCGAGTGTGCTCGAGGCCATCAGGAAACAGGTGCTTCCGGCATATGCAAAATTCGCCCGTTTTCTTACCGCAACCTACATCCCTGCCGGACGCTCCGAACCTGGTTTGTGGTCCATCTCTGATGGCGACAGGTACTACGCATTCCTGGTCCGCCAAGCCACGACCACTGATCTGACACCCACAGCAATTCATCAGATGGGGCTCGATGAGGTTAAACGCGACGAGGCCGAAATGCTGGTCATCGCGCAGAAGCTTGGCTTCAAGGATCTCGCCTCCCTTCGTGCGTCGATCCCTTCGAACCCCAAACTGCACGCGCAATCCCCCGACGATCTGATTGGGTCTTACACCCACTATATCGACCAGATGCGCCCAAAGCTCCCCGAACTCTTTGGAACGCTTCCGAAGGCTCCGCTTGAAGTCAAGCCCGTTCCCGAGTACATGCAGCAAGACCAGACCCAGGCCTACTACGTCGCGGGGACCCCGGACGGCAAACGCCCCGGCACCGTCTACGTGAACCTCTATAAGTTCAGGGAGCGCGCCCTCACCAACGTTGAATCAGTCGCATATCACGAAGGCATTCCCGGGCATCACCTGCAGATTTCCACTGCGCAGGAACTTACGGGGCTTCCCACATTTCGCAACTATCTCGATTACACGGCCTACACGGAAGGTTGGGCACTCTACTCCGAGCGACTCGGCAAAGAAATCGGCTTCTATCAAGACCCATGGTCAGACTACGGACGCCTTGAAGCTGATGCCTGGCGCGCGATCCGCCTTGTGGTTGACACCGGCATGCACTCCATGCACTGGACCCGCCAGCAGGCGCTCGACTATTTCCGCGAGCATTCGTCAATGGATGACATTAACGTCCAGGCTGAAGTCGATCGATATGTCGCGTGGCCGGGCCAGGCGCTGGGATACAAGATCGGCCAACTCAAGATTCTTGAACTGCGTTCAAGGGCGCAGACCGCACTTGGCCCAAAATTTGATATCCGGGCATTCCACGACCAGGTCCTCGATTCGGGCGCTCTGCCGCTCGACGCTCTTGAACAGCGCATCAACGCCTGGATTGCACAGCAAAAATCACGCTGACTCTGGTAGCCAGGCCACAGGGGTGCTTTGACCCCAATTTGCACTGGATCGAGCCGCGGGCATGGTGCACAATAATCCGACCGTGATGTCCTTCCCCATGATGCTGACATTGCGTTGCTCGCCGCGTGCGTCCCTATCTCATCAGGGGCTCAGATCCTCGTTGGCTGAACGATGCTTTTCTGCTCGCCGTCGCTAGCGGATTCGCCATCCTGTGGCGAAAACAGCCCCTTTGAGTTTAAGCGAGCCTCAGCCCGCCTGATCCATATGGATAATCGGAATTCCCAAGCGTTCACTCGTTCACCTTGCGCCCTTGGCTCCTGTACTCTGGAACGACAATGAACGCAGCAGCCATCGATCGCGATTTATCGGGCCTTCGTGTCGCCGTACTGGGAGCCGGCAAAATGGGAGGCATCCTACTGCAGGCCTTTCTCAAGCAGCAGATCCTCCGTCCCGACCAGCTTCTCGCCACAGTCGCCCATGCCGACCGCGCGGCTGCGCTTTCTGCGCAGTGGGGTGTCGAGGTTTCCACCGACAACCGTACCATCGTCAGTCAGGCCGATGTCATTCTCCTCGGAGTCAAACCTTTCCAGATTCCCGATCTCGTCGCGGAGATTCGTCCTGCCCTCACCACTGACAGGCTGCTCATCTCGTTCGCCGCATCCGTCAGAACGTCCGCAATCGAGCAGGCGGCAGGCATCGAAATACCGGTCATCCGCGCCATGCCCAATACACCGTCCATGCTTGGCGCTGGAATCTCGGCCCTCTGCCGCGGCCGCTGTGTCGCCGAATCCCACATGGCTGTGGCCACCCGCATCTTCGAAACGGTCGGCCGAACCGTAATCGTTGACGAGAAGCACATGGACGCGGTCACCGGACTTTCGGCCAGCGGTCCGGCATTTATCTACATAATCCTTGAGTCCCTGGCCGAGGCCGGCGTAAAGGTCGGCTTACCGCGCGATGTGGCCACGCTGCTTGCTGCCCAGACCACCTACGGAGCGGCACGCATGGTTCTCGAAACCGGTTATCATCCCGCGCTGCTCAAAGACGCTGTCACGACACCCGCGGGATGCACCATCGACGGAATTCTCGAACTCGAGGAAGGTGGCTTGCGAGTGACCCTGATCAAAGCTGTGATGCGGGCCTCGCAGCGGGCAAAGGAGCTGGCCGCGGGCTAACCCCGTATATCGGAAAGCTGCCCCCCGCATCAGGCAAGTTAAAAAATTCGTGAATAGCGGAATGCGGCAGTTCTCTTTCGGAATCGAAGAGACAGAATGTTGTAGATTGGTCGCTAACGGGCCATGGAACGCCTTGCGCGGCTTAAAAGCTCGCAAAAAGACGAAAAACACCAGAGTCTCGGAGGAATTATGCGCCCCAGATTCTACGCTGGAATTCTTTTAAGCCTCGCCGCCTTCACCATCGCCTCTTGCAAATCCTCCAATAATGTCCAGCTTTCCGGAGCCGGAAGCACATTTGTGTATCCGGTCATGACTCGCTGGATCCAGGACTTTTCCCAGTCCCACCCGAGCGTCCAGATCAATTACCAGTCCATCGGCTCGGGCGGAGGCATTCAGCAGGTCAAGAGCCACACCGTGGATTTCGGCGCTTCCGACGCGCCACTCGCGGACGACCAACTGACCGATATGCCTCCAATCATCCAGATTCCGGAGACTGCCGGCCCGGTCTGCATCACCTACAATCTGCAGACGCTGTCTCAGCCGCTCCAGCTTTCGCCAGAAGCGCTCGCCGGCATCTTTCTGGGGACGATCAAGACCTGGAAAGACCCGCTCCTCGCCAAAGACAACCCCGGCGTCAACCTGCCCCCGCAGCCCATTGTTGTCGTCCACCGGGCCGACGGCAGCGGTACGACGAATGCCTTCACAACCTACCTCGCGGCTGTCAGTCCCGACTGGCAGTCCAGGGTTGGCAAAGGCAACAGTGTGGCCTGGCCCGTAGGGATCGGAGGCAAGGGCAGCGAAGGCGTTACCGGCCAGCTTCGCCAGGCTCCGGGGGCCATCGGCTATGTTGAGCTGACCTATGCCGAGCAGAACAAACTGCCCGTGGCGAAGATCAAAAATCAGGCGGGCAACTACATCGCTCCAACGGCGCAGAGCACTACCGCAGCGATTGCTGCCTTCACGAAGCAGCTGTCGCAGGACCCCCGCCAGCCCATTGTGAATCCGCCTGCAACGGCCGTGGATGCCTATCCGATATCCACGCTGACCTTCCTGATTATTCCCAAAGATGGCCCGGACAAGGACAAGCGGACGGCTCTCAAGAATTTTGTCGAGTACATCGTCACCGATGGACAACCTACTGCCGGCTCGCTGAACTATGCTCCCCTGCCGGATGGAGTGAAGCAGTTCAATCATCAGCAGTTGGGCCAGATGACTGCCGGGGGGCAGCCGATTCAGTAATTGCTCCGGATTAAAAGAGGCGTTCCCAATTGCGAGCGCCTTATTTTCAGGGCTCTTCTTCAGGGCTGTTCTCGGCCATTTGGCCGCAGGTAAAACTCGACACGCATGCCGTCGGGGTCATCGAGCCAGAGAAACTCGCGGTTCCCATAATGATCGATTTGAATGCCGCTGTGATGTATTCCGGCGCCGTCAAGCTGCCTGCAAACCTGCAGCAATTCCTCTAGTGTGCGCACGCCGAACGCAAGATGATTCAGACCGATCCGCTGCTTATCGAAGGCTGGATCCAGCAGCTGCGCCGGGACAAAGAACAAGCGCGTATCGCCGGCCAGAAACATGACCGATTCTTTGCTCGTTTCGGCTGGTGGTCCAAGCAGCGCTTGGTAGAAGCTCCGCGAACGGGACAAGTCTTCCACGAAGAAGACCAGATGGTCCACGAACAAAGGGCGCAAGGCGGTGCTCATCGGATCACATCATCTCTGGCGCTCTGATGCCCAGCCAGCCGAGTGAACGAATTAATTCGCGTTGCGTAACAGCTGCCGTCGCCATGAGGAACTTTTTTCTCGCCGGATCGGGCTCCGTCAGGATGTGGTGCTTCCGGTAGAAGTTGCTGAAGTCCTGTGCCAGCTGAAACGCATGCCGGGCGAGGTAAGCCGGTTCGGCGGTTCCAATACATTGATCAAGCAGGAGTGACGTTTTGGCCGCACGTAGCCAGACCTGCCAGATCTCATCCGCTTCGCCACCTGCCAGATATGGTGATGGGTCGATGTCCGCGACCTCCGCAAGCGCCCGCTCGGCCGTCGTCTCGCCCTTGCGAAAGATGCTGCGTGTCCGAACTACCGCGTACTGAATATACGGCCCAGTCTCACCCTCGAAGCTGAGCGCATCCTTGAAGTCGAAGGCGATCACGGAGTTGCGCGTGTACTTCAACATGAAGTAGCGGAGAGCCCCGACGGCGATTTCTTTGGCGATCTCCCTCCGCGTGACTTGATCCAACTCAGGATGCCGCTCGTCCACTTCCTTCTGTGTTGCCGCAATCAGCTGGTCGATCAGATCGTCTGCCTTCACGCCGAAGCCCTTGCGCCCGGAAACCTCAATGTAGGGCCTTCCGCGATCTTCTTCGGGTACTTCGTAGCCCAGTTCCTGCGCACACCGCGGAGTCAGCGCGACCATTTCGTAGGAAAAATGCGTATAGTGCGCGGCCTGATCGGTATAGCCCATGCCAATGAGTGCTCCAATGACATTTGCCTGGGGATCGGCCTGCCGCGAATCGATTACGTTGTAGATCGCCTGCGCTCCGCCAAACTGGGGATGGTCGGGCTCGCCGCTCTCGGCGGAAATCCAGCAGTCGTGATCGGGATAGGTGAAGAAGCGCCGGTAGCCGAAGTCGCGGCCGAGCAAGCCGAATTTCCAGAGATGATAGGCGATGTCTTTGCCAACGTAAGTGACGGTGCCGTTGGAGCGAATGATAACTTTGGCGTCTTCGTCAGCCGATTTGGGCCTCGAAAAAATTGATACCTCAGACGCTTCGTCGTAATAGTCTGCCGACTCAAGTTCCGAAATATTTTCTCCACTCTCAGTCGTAGTCGTGTTGATTTTTTCCAAGAGCCAGCTCATGCGGCGCATGACCCAGCAGCCTTTGTTCTTGCCCTCGGCTTCGAAATACAGCACACCCTTGGCCTTCAGCTGCTCAAAGGCCAAGTCCCAGAATTTCAGGTGAAGAATCTCACTCTCCCGTGGAAGGAAGTCGTACTCGATGTCAAGGCGAAGCATCGTTTCGAGATGCCGACGCAGCACAGCCGTCGAAATCAGCTCGCCGATCGCGGCAGCCTCATTCCCGCCCCGCTCAATTTCATGCAGCGTGTCCAGCCGGACCTGCTTTCTTGCCTGCTTCTCCATCTCATCCGCCTCGTACCACTGCGAGACACGCGCATACAGGTCCCAGCAGTAGTAATCGATGCGCTCGCCACTCTCAGCAAGACGCGACATCAGCTTCTGCACGTCAGTCATGGACATCGCTTCGAGATGCATCAGGCCGACTACGATATCCGCAACCTGGACGCCGGTGTTGTCGATGTAATTCTGCACATCGACCTTCTGTCCTGCGGCGCGCAACAGCCGCACGAACGTATCGCCGAGAATCGCGTTGCGCAGGTGCCCCACGTGCGCGGCTTTGTTGGGATTGATGCTCGTATGCTCGACCAGCGAATGCAGATGCTCGGCAAACGTCTCAATGTCAGAGCCCCCGGCAATCGCCTGCACAGCCGTGCCCCGGTCCAGCCGCGAATTGATATAACCGGCTCCGGCGACTTCGAATCCGGCGAATCCCTCGATAGCCCCCAGAGCAGCCACGATCTCTTCGGCTATTTTTCGTGGAGCCTTCCTAAGCTTTCGAGCCAGCTCAAATGCAACCGGAGATGCATACTCGCCAAACCTGATCTCCGGTGGCTGATCGATGACGATATTCCCGACCTCGATCTGGTACAACTCGCGCAGCACTGCGCGAAGCCGCTCTTCAAGTTTTTTCTGCTGTCTTAAATACACGTCCGCAGTATCCGAAATTCTCTCAAAATGCCTGATATTCTGGGCTGATTCTACACGTCGGGCTCATACACAGCCGCTGCAACCCATACATCCTGTTAAGATTGTAGGAAGAAGAATCCAGTCGCAAAGGCGCGCATCTACTGCCTCGCATGTCCAACAAGTTCTATCTCACCACCCCAATTTATTATGTCAACGCGCGCCCGCACATCGGAACCACCTACACTACCGTCATTGCGGATGTCATCGCTTGCCGCAAGCGCGCCCTGGGTGTAGACACTTTCTTCCTCACCGGCACGGATGAGCACGGACAGAAAATTCAGCGCTCGGCAGAGAAGGCCAACTGCAGCGCCCAGGAGTTCACCGATCGCGTCGCAGCGCAGTTCCGGGCCCTTTGGGACCGTATGGGTCTCACCTACGACGATTTCATCCGCACCACCGATCCTCGCCACAAACGCGGTGTGCAAAAGCTTTTCTCTCTCCTGCAGCAGCGCGGCTACATCTACAAGGGTTCCTACACCGGCCAGTATTGCGTTTCGGACGAGGCTTACGTCGATGTCCCGCCGGGCGCTCCCTGTCCCGAGTGCGGACGCATTACCGAAACCGTCAACGAAGAGAACTACTTCTTCAAGCTCTCTGCCTTCGAGCGCCCGCTGCTCGAGCTTTACGAGAACAATCCCGATTTCATCCGCCCGGAGACCCGCCGCAACGAAGTTATCTCTTTCGTTAAGGCTGGACTGAAGGACCTCTCCGTCAGCCGGACAAGCTTCAAATGGGGTGTCCCCTTTCCGGGAGACGAAAAACACGTCATCTACGTCTGGGCGGACGCGCTCGCCAACTACATCACAGCCATCGGTTACGGCAGTGACAATCCTGCCGACCAGGCGAAGTTCGAGAAATACTGGCCAGCTGATTTGCACCTCGTCGGCAAGGAGATAACGCGCTTTCACTGCGTCTACTGGCCGGCGTTCCTCATGGCCGCGGGGCTCCCTATGCCAAAGAGCGTCGTCGCCAACGGCTGGCTGCTCTTCGAAGAGAACAAGATGTCCAAGTCGCGCGGTAATGTCGTCCGGTCCGAGACCATCCTTGACGTGCTCGGGGCGGATGCCCTCCGCTATTTCCTGCTGCGTGAGATCGTCTTCGGCCACGACGGCAGCTTCTCCTTTGACGCCCTGGTGCAGCGCTACAACGCCGACTTGGCCAACGGCTACGGCAATCTCGTCAGCCGCACGCTGACGATGATAGGCAAATACTTCGACGGTGTGGTGCCTGAGCCAGTCGCAGGTCAGGCCGACTCCATTTCGACAGAGGCCCCAAATGCAATTGCCGCCTTCAACCGATCCTTCGATGCGCTCGACTTCTCTCGGGCGCTCGAAACCGCATGGGCCATGGTTGCCGCTGTCGACGGATATCTCACTGCAAGCGCTCCCTGGAAACAGCCTGAGAGCGTCACCGATGGGCAGCAGCGCGCCCTCCGCGCGACAGTGCTCTACACCGCCGCCGAGGCTATCCGCATTATTACCGCACTTGTCTATCCGGTCATTCCGGACGCCGCAGCAAAAGTCTGGGGGCAGCTTGGGCTCGGCGACATCCACACCGCAGACCTCAGGAATCTAACTTGGGGCGGCTTGCCGCCCGGTACCAGGCTCGGCGAATTTGGACCCGTCTTTCCCCGTGCAGAAAAGGATGCAATTACACGCATGCAACAAATCGAACAGAGCAACAACTCTGATACGCCGGCTGTCCCTGCCGAAAACACACTCGGCGAACCATTCGGCGCCTTAGCGGCTACACCGGTGGAAACACAAGGGCTCGCCGTCGCTGCTGCTGAAGAAGCGGCGCCGCCTTCGATCTCCCCGGCCGCCCCGGCCGCACCAGCTCCAAGTGTTCCCGTAGCTGTGGCAAAGGGCGGAAGTACACAATCTGCGGCTCCGTCCTCCGACAAAATCATCTCCGAGAAAATCACTATCGACGACTTCGCTAAAGTCGACCTCCGCGTCGCGAAGATCATGGTCGCAGAGCGTGTGCCCAAAGCCGACAAGCTTCTGCGTCTCGAAGTCGACCTCGGATATGAGCAGCGCCAGATCCTCGCCGGCATCGCCGAGGCCTATACGCCTGAGTCGCTCGTCGGACGCAAGGTGGTCATCGTCGCCAATCTTGCTCCGCGCAAACTCCGCGGACTCGAATCGAACGGCATGATCGTCGCCGCGTCACTCGAGGGCGGCAGGCCTGTGCTCGCCGGATTCCTCGAAGAGATCGAAATCGGCGCTCGTCTCAAGTAGCCATAAGCGGCTTTTTCGACTTAGAACAGCCCATGATCGACTCCCACGCCCATCTCGACAGCCCCCGATACGACGAGGACCGCGACGCGCTTCTCACCCGCGCCTGGGACGCAGGTGTGCGCACCATTCTCTCCATCGGCATCGGTGAAGGCCCGGACACAATGCACCAAGCCCTCGATCTCTCGCGCGCTTACGCGGGACAGCCGGGCGTGCCAAAGATCTACGCCACCGCCGGTGTCCATCCCCACGAGGCCCGTCTGGCCGATGACGCCGCATACGCCAAACTCGACGAGCTTCTCGAACAGCCCAACGTACTGGCCTGCGGTGAGATTGGACTCGACTACTACTACGATCATTCTCCCCGCGACGAACAGAAGCTCGTCTTCACACGCCAGATGGAGATCGCTGCCGCCCACCGCAAACCCATCGTTATCCACTGTCGCCCCTCCGACAACTCCACCAATGCCTGGGACGACACCCTCGACATACTCGAATCGCGGTGGTCACGGACGGGGCTCGGCGGAATTCTCCACTGCTTCACCGGAGAGTGGACCCACGCCCGCCGCGCCATGGACCTCGGCTTCATGATCTCCTTCGCTGGCAATATCACATTTCCCAAGGCGCAGCCGATCCGTGACGTGCTCGCGCAGGTCCCGCTCGATCGTATCCTCATCGAGACCGATGCGCCATTTCTCGCCCCTGTGCCCAACCGCGGCAAGCGTAATGAGCCGGCCTGGGTCGCGGAAGTCGCCACCAAAGTCGCTGAGGTAAAATCCCTCTCTGCGGAGGAGGCCGCTTTCCGTACAACTGAAAACTTCCATCGCTTTTTCGGTACAGGTTCGACAGCGAAAAATTGACGCTGACTCCGGAGACCGGGCCAACAAGCGGATAATCTAAACAGGAGGAACTTACATGGGATCAGACAATTCCTTCGACATCGTTTCCAAGGTCGACCTTCAGGAGGTCCGCAACGCTATCGACCAGGCTTCGAAGGAGATCCACACGCGTTTCGATCTCAAGAATTCGCACTCGGAGATCCGCCTAGAGGGCAACGATACCGTTCAGCTCGCCTCCGCTGACGAGTACAAGCTGAAGGCCATCACGGAAATCCTCGAGCAGAAGCTGGTCAAGCGCGGCGTATCGCTTAAGGCGCTCACCTTCGGCAAGATCGAACCGGCATCCGGCTCCTCGGTGCGGCAGAAGATTACGCTCCAGCAGGGCATCGCCTCCGAGAAGGCGAAAGAGATTGTTCGAGTTGTGAAAGACTCGAAGAAGAAGGCTCAGGCATCGATCCAGGGCGACACGGTGCGCATCAGCGGCAAAGATCGCGATACTCTACAAGAGATCATTGCTCTCCTTAAGAGTCACGATTTCGGCATCGACATGCAGTTCACGAATTATCGGTCAAATTAGGAAAGGCACCGGAACTAACCAGCACGAGTGAGCACACTGGCCATAGCGACGGCGAAAGAAGTCTTCGACCTGCTGAGTGATGATCTCCGCGCCATCGAGCGCGAATTCAGCGCGGATGCAGTTTCCTCTGTCGCCGCCATCACCGATATCTCAGGTTACCTGCGCGAGGGCGGCGGCAAGCGCATCCGCCCGTCGCTCCTGCTGCTCTCGGCCAAATCCCTGGGTTATAGCGGGCGTGGCATGATCCGTTTGGGCGCCGTCGTCGAGATGGTGCATAGCGCCACCCTCGTCCACGACGACATCATTGACGCTGCCGATACTCGCCGCGGACGGCCCTCCGCAAACACGACCTGGGGCAACGCCAAGTGCGTTCTCGCCGGTGACTGGCTCTACATGCAGGCCTTCAGGGTTGCCCTCGACGAGCGCAATTTCCGCGTCCTCGACCTGCTTATCGGGCTCACGCAACAAATGGTCGAAGGCGAGCTGATCCAGATGGAAAAGCTCGGTCAGGCGATCTCTGAGAACGAATATAACTCTCTCATCTACCGCAAAACCGCCTGTCTCTTCGAGGTTTCAATGCGCCTCGGCTCCGTGCTAGCATCCATCAATGGAGCGGCCGAGCAACAGATGGGCGACTACGGACGCTCTCTCGGCATGGCCTTCCAGATCGTCGACGACGTGCTCGACCTCACTGCGACCGAAGAGGTCCTCGGCAAACCAGTGGCCAGCGATCTTCGCGAAGGCAAAGCGACCCTGGCAGTCATCCATGCACTCGAAAACGGGACTGCCGCCGAGCGCGAAGCCATTCAAACGGTGCTTACCGAACAGAACTTCGGGACTATTGCCCACCCCGAGATTCTCGCCATCCTTCATCGCCACGGCTCATTGGACTATGCGATGAGCGCGGCCTTCCAGCACGCAGAGGCTGCTCGGGCCGTGCTCAGCGACCTCCCTGACTCTGAATTCAAGCGTGCCCTGCTCTGGGTGCCGGATTTCGTTGTCGCGCGCGACAAATAAGCGTGGCAGCACGACTATTGCGGGAGGGGCCCCTCTCCCCCTGTTCTGAGGCCAGTTTTGTAAGCCATCATCCGATTACACTTCGCTGCGCGATTCTGTAAGCCATTCATTCCATTGGTTAAGCTTGTAAGATATTGCTTATGAATGACTTACATGGCTGTAGTTGGCCGGAATCTGTAAGCGATTCATTCTATTGGACAAGCTTGTAAGCCATTCTATCCATTATGGTTAGCCTTCCCAGGCCGAACAAGCCGCTGTAATCCATTCATTCCATTAGACCAATCTGTAACCCATTCATGGCGTTGCCATCGCGGTGCCGGAGACATTTCCCGCTCCAGATAGGAATGGCCCGCCGATGCGGGCCTGAGGAGTAGCTTCTATTGTAGAGGACTGCGGGAAATGGTCGGCCAGGGTGAGGGATCGCCAGGATCCTTCGGATGAATGAGTTACGGGGAGCATCCCAGACGAGGGGATTGACAGGGGGTGGGGTGTGCACAATCCGGCGTTCGAGAGAGCCCGACCGCGCCGACTAAAGCCGCTTTGCTTCGTGCTGGTGATGGCCCACCCGAAAAGCCCGGGTCGGCTCGCAACGTGATATGCTCACGAGTCGCCCCCGGACTGAGCATGACTGATCGCACTACACCCATCCGCGTCCTCGTAGCCAAGCCCGGCCTAGACGGGCACGACCGCGGAGCCAAGGTCATTGCCCGGGCCCTTCGTGATGCCGGCATGGAAGTGATTTACACGGGCCTGCGCCAGACGCCGGAGATGATCGTCAATGCCGCAGTGCAGGAGGACGTCGACTGCATCGGCCTGAGCATCCTCTCGGGCGCACATAACGCCATCATCCCGCGCGTGACCGCACTCCTGAAAGAACGTGGAGCCGACGACATCCTCGTCGTTCTAGGCGGCACTATCCCGCAGCAGGATACGGAGTTTCTGAAATCTCACGGGGTTGCTGCGATATTCGGCCCCGGCACATCGCTGGAGGAGACTATCCGGTTCATCCGCGAGAACGTCAAGCCCCGCGGCCTTGCTGTTTGAGTGGCTGGAGACCGCCGAACCGCTACTGGCGAATGAAGCGATCCTTGTTCTGCTGAGCGGGCGGAGCGGCAGATCCGTGCTCCGCACCGGGGCTGGAACGTGCCCAGCCTGAATCGAAGGGCTGTTTGCCATTCGCGCCCGCGGCGGTCGGCGAACCGGGAACCGGTGGTATGCCTTCCCCGTTGGCCACGTAAGCCGGATCGGGTTTACCGGTGGTCGTCTCGTCGGAAACGTGCAAGGCCGGAGAGTGCAGCTTATTCGTGCGACCTGTCTCGCATCCTGTTGCGACCCATCCCGCTGCAGCAGCAACCAACACCCATCCCGAAAGCTTCGCCATTTTTGCAGGCACTCGCACTCCAACTCCTCCGGTCAATTGAAAATCATTCTAAAACGCCAATGTATCATTTCGACGCCGATTGTCGAACCATCGCGAATCCCCCGCTTAAGGCCATACTAGAATCACATTTTCCGATGACATCCACCTCCGCTGTCCGCCGCGTCTCGATCATCGACTCCCACACCGCGGGAGAGCCCACGCGGCTTGTCCTCAATGGCGGCCCTGACCTCGGCAGCAGCCCGCTTGCCGACCGCCGCGAGCGCTTTCGCCGCGACCACGACGAGTTCCGCACCGCCGTCGTCAACGAGCCTCGCGGATCCGACGTCATCGTCGGCGCGCTCCTCTGTGAGCCTTTCGACACCCGCTGCACTACTGGCGTTATTTTCTTCAACAACGTCGGATACCTCGGCATGTGTGGCCACGGCACTATTGGTGTGGTCGCTTCGCTTGCCCATGTTGGCAGGGTCACTCCAGGACGCCATTGGATCGAGACTCCCGTCGGCGTTGTTTCGACCACACTTCATCCCTCGGGAGAAGTCACCGTTGAAAACGTCCCCAGCTTCCGTCTTGCTTCCTCAGTCCCAGTCGAGGTCCCTGGCCACGGCGCTCTTTGCGGCGACGTCGCGTGGGGCGGCAACTGGTTCTACCTCGTCGAAAACCACGGGAAAGAGCTCTCGCTCGCGAACGTGGACGAGCTGACGGAATTCACGTGGGCGATCCGCCAGGCCCTTGAGGCGCATGGCATCGCCGGCTCGAATGGCGCTGAGATCGACCATATTGAGCTTTTCGGTCCATCCAGGAACTCCGCTGCTGACAGCGTCAATTTTGTCCTCTGCCCCGGCAAAGCATACGACCGCTCCCCCTGCGGCACCGGCACCAGCGCCAAGATGGCCTGCCTTTATGCAGAGGGCAAGCTCGCTCCCGGACAGGTCTGGCGACAGGCCGGCATTCTGGGTACGGTGTTCGAAGGCCGCATTCGCGTCGAAGATGAAAGAATCATCCCGAGCATCACCGGAACCGCCTACGTGACTGCCGAATCCACGCTTCTGCTCGACGCAAACGATCCCTTCTGTATGGGGATACCCCGGTGAGCCAGAATAGGGTGACCCGCAATTTCGACGTCGCCGTAATCGGCGCCGGCATCGTTGGCACGGCTTGCGCGCTTGAGTTCGCCCGCGCTGGCATGCGCGTCGCGGTCATCGAGCGCGAGGCCGTCGCCAGCGGAGCAACAGGCGCAGCTATGGGCCACATCGTCGTCATGGACGACTCGCCCGCCCAGCTCGCCCTCACGACCTTCTCCCAGTCGCTCTGGAGCGAACTGGCGCCGACATTGCCTGCCGCTGTCGAATACTACCGTCCCGGCACCATCTGGATTGCTGCCGACGAAGACGAGATGGCCGAGGTCCGGCGCAAATTCGAAAGCTATCGTCATCACGGCATACCCTGCGAGCTTCTCGACAGCCGGGCCCTTGCCGAAGCCGAACCGACTCTGCGCCGCCCGCTCACCGGCGGCCTACTGGTGAGGAATGACGCCGTCCTCCATCCGCATCGCGCCGCCGATTATCTGATTTCCGAGGCCGAGAAGCTCGAAGCGCACTTGATGATCGGCCACGCCGTGACGAGCGCCTCTCACGGCAGAGTCACGTTCGATAATGGAGACTTCCTGCATGCAGCCACCATCATCAATGCAGCCGGCGTACTTTCTCCGACCATAACGCCCGGCATTCCGGTCCGGAAGCGCAAGGGTCACCTGATCCTCACCGAAAGCTATCCAGGCTCCCCCCGCCGTCAACTGGTCGAACTTGGTTATCTCAAAAGTGCGCATACCTTCGAGACCGACTCGGTCGCCTTCAACGTCCAGCCGCAGCTCTCAGGACATCTCCTGGTCGGCTCATCACGCCAGTACGGAGCCGAACACCCTGGCCTTGACCAGCACATCCTCGATGCGATGATCGAACGCGCTGCGTTGTTCATGCCCGACCTGCCTGGGCTCACGACGATCCGCAGTTGGACAGGCTTCCGTGCCGCCACGCCTGACAAGCTGCCGCTGATCGGACCTACTCAAGACTCGACGGTCCTGGTCGCCACCGGCCACGAAGGGCTCGGCATCACGACATCGCTTGCAAC
>JAFAKX010000081.1 GCA_019234945.1 Silvibacterium sp. | reverse complement strand
CCCGCCTTCACGAAACGCTTGGACCATTCGAATCGCGTTGCTACGTCGACACCGGACCCATCGTCGAACGCGTGTACGCCCGCTACGCCGGCGTCGGCTGGACCGGCAAGAACACCTGCCTCATCAACCAGCGCCTCGGCTCCTGGCTCTTCCTCGGAGTCATCCTCACCTCCCTCGAAATTGCTGCTGACTTGCCTGCCCTCGCTGCCGACCGCTGCGGAAGTTGCACCCGCTGCATCGACGCTTGTCCCACGCAGGCCCTTACGCCATATCGCATGGACGCGACACGCTGCATCTCCTACCTGACGATTGAGAAGCGCGGCGGGATCCCCGAGGACCTTCGGTCAGGCATCGGGCGCAACGTGTTCGGCTGCGATATCTGCCAGGATGTCTGCCCGTGGAATTACAGAGCGGCGAATCGCAAGGCTCCGATCGCGGCTGACCCCGAACTAGGCGCGCGTCCGGAGTTGGTCAATCCCGCCCTCGAGTGGCTGGCTTCGCTCGATGAGGCCGCCTTCGGCCAGTGGTTCTTCGGCTCGCCGGTCAAGCGCTCGCGCTTTGCCGGATTCCGCCGCAATGTTGCCATTGCGATGGGCAATAGCGGACTCGCGCGCTTCCGCCCCATCCTCGAGGCATGGTCGGGATCCGCTGATCCGGTGCTGGCGGAAACCGCGGCCTGGGCGCTTAGCGAACTGCTCCAGAAATACGAGCAGCCGACAACACCGACTCAAACTGGGCCCTGAACCCTGTTGTCCTCCCGAAAATACGATCGGCCTCGTCGCTTTATGCGAGAGGCCGTAAAGAGAGAACAGTTCCGATCATATCTGGTGGCGCGTGATCGCGCTCATGCCGGAACCGGTCAGGCGGCTCGCATTACGTTCGCCGCGTTCAGTCCTTTGGGACCCTGCTGGCATTCGAACTCTACCGTTTCACCCTCGTTCAATGTCTTGTATCCCGTGTCCTGAATAGCGGAGAAATGCACGAATACGTCCTCCCCGGTAGAACGCTGGATAAATCCGTAGCCCTTTGCGCCGTTGAACCACTTCACCACACCGTGTTCTTTCACGTTCCACTCCTTTTCCTGTGAGCCGCCTTCTTTGCCTTCAAGTTCTCGTCCCTAAGACACCAAGAGCCGCCTCTACTGTCCAGGCAGCCCGACATCCTTGAGCATTTCTAGAGAACCGCGCAACCAGTTACCTCAACGATTGGCCTTCCAAATTACCTATCCCCTCACTGCTGGCAGAGAGGAGGATAGTGTTCTCTTTATGTCACGGAAATCGTAACCGAATCAAGCAAAAACTGTCCGAAAAAGTCCTTTATCCTGCTGATTACCAAAGGACAGTGTCTTCTCGTACCCGCGAAGTGCCCGAAGAGCTCCGCTATCCAGCGAATACAGGTGCCAGGTGTGCGCTCGTCCAAGCTGCAACGTGCCCGTGAGCTTTTGTAACTGACATGTCCTGTATCCTTCCCATGCCGCTTCAATCGCTGGAGGGAACTGCACCGTGACTCGAGGACGTTCGCGCCGTACTGCACCATTCGCTCTGCTCTTCGTCGCTTCCCTGCTTCACGCGCAACACAACATCATCCGTATGAACCAGATTATCCAGTCCTACGTGGACGGAAAGCAGTTCATGGGCGCGGTCCTCGTCGCACAAGGAGACCAAATCATCCTCGACAACGGCTACGGCTATGCCAACCTCGAATGGCAGATCGCCGACGCCCCGGATGCCAGATTTCGCCTCGGCTCCATCACCAAGCAATTCACCGCAGCCGCCATCCTGTTGCTCGAGGAGCGCGGCAAGCTCAGCACCAATGACCCTGTGAAGAAATACATGCCCGATGCGCCGGCCGCGTGGGAAAAGGTAACTATCTATAATCTGCTTACCCACACGTCCGGTATTCCCAGCTTTACCGATTTGCCCGACTACCGCTCAACCGAGGCCACGCCAACGACGCCCGAGAAGCTCGTCGCGCGTTTTCGCGACAAACCGCTCGAGTTCCAGCCCGGTGAAAAGTGGAAATACAGCAACTCCGGATATGTACTCCTCGGCTATCTTCTCGAAAAAATCAGCGGGCAGTCCTATCAGGACTTCATCCAGCAGAACATCTTCAAGCCGCTCGGCATGACTGACTCAGGCTACGATTCCAACTCAGCGATCATTCTCCACCGCGCCTATGGATACTCGCCCGGCCCGAACGGCCCTGTGAACGCCGGCTACATCGACATGACCATTCCCTTTTCCGCCGGTGCGCTCTACTCAACCACGCACGATCTTCTGCGCTGGGAAGAGGGTCTATTCGGCGGCAAAGTGCTCTCGGCGGCGTCCCTGAAGAAGATGACCACGCCCTTCAAGGAAAACTACGCCTGCGGCCTCTTCGTGCGCACCGTGAACGGACATCAACTCATCGAGCATGGTGGAGGCATCGAGGGGTTTAACACCGATCTCGCCTACTATCCCGACGACAAACTCACCGTTGTTGTACTCGGCAACCTCAACGGAGGCGCTCCCAACGATATCGCTTCGAAACTTGCCGCTGCTGTACATGGGGAAAAAATCGTGCTCCCGTCGGAGCGCAAGGAAATCACCGTCCCGGCCGCCGTCCTGTCTTCTTACGCAGGCACCTATGAGCTGGCTCCAGGGTTCAGCATTGCCATCACGCTGGAGAATGGTCAGCTCATGGAACAGGCTACGAACCAGCCGAAGTTCCCCATCTTCGCGGAGTCTCCGACCAGGTTCTTCCTCAAAGTCGTCGATGCCCAGATTGAGTTCGTAAAGAACGACAAGGGCGAAGTGAACCAGATGATCCTGCATCAGGGCGGCCGCGATATGAAAGGCGTGAGGAAGCTGGCGTCGGAGCGCAAGGAAATCACCGTCCCGCCTGCCGTCCTGTCTTCTTACGCAGGCACCTATGAGCTGGCTCCAGGGTTCAGCATCGCCATCACGCTGGAGAATGGTCAGCTCATGGAACAGGCTACGAACCAGCCGAAGTTCCCCCTCTTTGCCGAGTCTCCGACCAGGTTCTTCCTCAAAGTCGTCGATGCCCAGATCGAGTTCATAAAGAACGACAAGGGCGAAGTGAACGCCCTCGTCCTTCACCAGAATGGCCGCGACATCAAAGGCGTAAGAAAATAGCCAGCGTCGCGCTCAGAGCCAGCGACGCACTCACAGGAAGAGCGGCGCGAGCACGAGCGTCACGGTTGCCAGCAGCTTGATCAGCACGTGCAGAGACGGCCCGGCGGTATCCTTGAACGGATCGCCGACTGTGTCGCCGACCACCGCCGCCTTGTGCGCTTCAGAACGCTTGCCACCGTGCAGGCCCGTCTCGATCAGCTTCTTGGCGTTGTCCCACGCGCCGCCGCCATTGTTCATCAGCATGGCCAGAAGGATGCCGCCGATGGTTCCGACCATCAATAGCGCCGCGACTGCTTCCGCTCCGCTCAGGTTGACCGGAAGGCCGTTGATCGTCGGCCAGTTCGTCAGTGCGGAGGGATAAAACTCGTCACCAAAATTGCGGAAGATCAGTCCCACGGCCAGGGGCATCGCAACGGCAAGTACGCCGGGCAGAACCATCTGCCTGAGAGCCGCTCCGGTGACGATGCGCACGCAGCGGCCGTAGTCCGGCTTCGTTGTGCCCTGCATGATGCCCGGGTTATCCCGGAACTGCTCGTGCACATCCTGGATGACGGTCTGCGCTGCGCGCCCGACGGCGCGGATCGCCATCGATGAGAAGAGATAGGTCAGCATCGCGCCGAGCAACGCTCCCACAAAGACCGGAACCGATGCCAGGTTTACATTTGAGAAGCTCCAGCCGTCGGGCAGAGATCCTCCGGCGTGAGTCACCCGCTGGTGCACGATGTCGTGAATGGTCGCGAGATAGGCGGAGAACAGCAGGAACGCTGCGAGTGAGGCTGATCCGATCGCGTAGCCCTTGGTCAGCGCCTTGGTCGTGTTGCCGGCCGCGTCGAGTTTGTCGGTCTTTTCGCGAACGCTGTGCGGCTGGTCGCTCATCTCGATGATGCCGCCCGCATTGTCGGTGATCGGCCCGAAAGTGTCCATCGCCAGAATGTAGGCCGCTGACGACAGCATGCCCATCGTGGCGATCGCCGTACCATAGATGCCCTTGGCATAATTCGAAATCGTCGTGACATCGGCCAGGCCCTTGACGCCGAAGTAGTAGCTCAGCAGCAGGGCCGCACCAATCACGATTACCGGCAGCGCCGGAGTCTCCATGCCAACCGCAAGTCCCTGGATGATGTTCGTGGCTGGTCCTGTTGTTGACGCGGTGGCAATGCTCTGCACCGGCTTGAATCGCGTTTCCGTGTAGTACTCGGTGATACGCACAAACAAGAACGACGTCACGATGCCGCAGATGCCGCTGCCCAGCAGATACCACCGCGCGCCCAGCATGAAGTAGATTGCCGCAGCAAAACCGACCAGTGCCAGCAACGTGGTGATGTAGTAGCCCCTGTTCAGCGCGTGCATCGGGTCTTCGTCTTCGCCGCTCCGCACAAAACCCACACCCACAATGCTCGCAATCAGGTTGATGGCCTGCACGATCAGCGGAAACAGGATCCCTCTCAGCCCGAACACCGGATAAAGGGCCGCGCCGAGAATCATGGCGCCGACATTCTCCGCAGCGGTCGATTCGAAAATGTCCGCGCCGCGACCTGCGCAGTCGCCGACGTTGTCGCCCACCAGGTCTGCAATTACGGCAGGGTTGCGCGGATCATCCTCGGGAATCCCCGCCTCTACTTTGCCTACAAGATCGGCGCCGACGTCGGCGGCCTTGGTGTAGATGCCACCGCCAAGCTGCGCGAACAGTGCTACGAGCGACGCGCCAAATCCGAACCCGACCAGCTGATACGGAACCTGCTGCGGATTATGCAGACCTCCAAAGGCCAGAAACAGCAGTCCCACGCCGATCAGCGAGAGTCCCACGACCACGAGGCCTGTAACAGCGCCGCCACGCAGGGCAATTTTTAGCGCCTGTCCGAGGCTGGTGCGCGCAGCTGAGGCTGTCCTGATGTTGGCGCGAATTGACACCCACATGCCCGTCTGCCCGGCCAGCGCCGAACAGGTGGCTCCGATCAGAAAGCTGATGACGACCTTGTTCGCGTAGGGAGCGGTGAAGTCCGACAGCTTGTATCCGATGAACAGGACCACTGCCAGCCCGGCGGCAATCATCGCGATACTGCCGTATTGCCGCTTCATGAAGGCTTCGGCGCCTTCCCGTATGGCATTCGAGATGCGTTGCATCTCCGGGGTGCCTGTGTCGGAACTCAAAACGCCGCGCGCAAACACCACCGCAGCCAGCAGCCCGATCACGCCTGTAATCAGCGCGATCCAGAGATAGACGTTGTCATTCGCTGCCACAACGCCTTCGGTCTGCCACGCGGCTGCCACTAACGGAACAAAAAACGCCATTCAAAGCCCTCCAGGAGAAGCAAGTTCCCGCGCCGTCCAATTGGCGATCATGGGCGCAGGAGAACAAGGTTATGGTCTGAACGAAACCTCTTCGGCCGAACTCTGCTCGCGCCCCGAGCGGTCATTGGCCGTACAATTACGCCGCAAAGGCGAACCTGCACAAAACGCGTTATTAGAGCATGCTGCCGAAACGGTGGTCAATGTGATGCTGGGGTCAAAGTTCAATCTGGGCAGCTCTGCGATTCACACCCTTACGTTTGTAACCAACCTTCGGATGCTGGGTGGAAAGCAGAGTCTACGGCAAGCGAGGCACAAGCGGCAAGGCTCACGCGGGGTTCACGTCAGCATGCCGCCTCAGGTGGTCTCGGAATTTTGCACCGCCGTTTCTTGGACCGCCGGAGCCCCGTCGCGCGTCTTAATATGTGCAGACTGTACCTCGCTGTTATCGCGACCTTCGCGGCATGTACAATCTGAAGTCCATTCCGCTGTTTGGTGCAATGGGCGAAAATAGTTGGTGAGGATAGTGGATGGCCCGTAGCGCGGTCTCCGGCGTTGACCGGAGCAAAACAAAAGCAGCGTCCGGTGTCGCTCAGAGCGCGGTTCAAGGACTTTCTCCAGACCGACTCTCTCCCGACCGCCTTATCGAAATTTACCGGCTCATGTACCTCTCGCGTCGCACCGATGACCGCGAGATTGTGCTCAAGAACCAGCAGAAGATTTTCTTCCAGATCTCCGGCGCAGGCCACGAAGCACTCCTCGTCGCCGCCGGCCTGGTCCTTAAGCCTGGATACGACTGGTTCTTTCCCTACTATCGCGACCGCGCCTTGTGCTTGGCTCTCGGAGCCTCCGTAGAGGATCTGCTGCTTCAGGGCATCGGCGCTGCGGCTGACCCGGCCAGCGGAGGCCGCCAGATGCCGTCGCACTGGAGCAGCCCCGCGCTCCACATCGTTTCGCAGTCCTCGGCGACTACCACGCAGTGCCTCCACGCTGTCGGCTGCGCCGAAGCCGGACGCTATTTCGCGCGCCATCCGGAAGCAGCCGAAAAGCACGAAGGCGACTACCGCGCCTGGCGCAACGTGGAGTTCGAGGGCGACGAGGTCGTCTACGTCTCAGTGGGCGAAGGCTCAACCTCGCAGGGCGAATTCTGGGAGTCCCTGAGCACCGCCTCGAACGAAAAGCTGCCCATCATCTTCGTGGTGGAGGATAACGGCTACGCTATCTCCGTTCCCGTCGAAGTCAACACTCCGGGCGGAAACATATCCCGGCTCGTTCACAATTTCCCGAATTTCTATTTCTCAGAGATCGACGGCACCGACCCCATCGCGTCATGGCAGGCCTTCGAGGAGGCCGCCGCGCATTGCCGCTCCGGCAAGGGTCCAGCCTTCATCCACGGACACGTCATCCGGCCTTACTCGCACTCGCACTCGGACAACGACCGCCTCTACCGCCCCGAAGCAGAGCGCAACGAAGACGCGCTGCGCGACCCTCTGTCGAAATTCCAGATGTACCTGCTCCGGGAGGGCATCCTCGACTCGGATGGCATCAATCGCATTGAAAAGCAGGTTGACGAGGAGGTCCGCCAGGCCGCTGAGCGCGCCCTGCGCTCGCCGCTGCCCGCAAGCGATGAGGCATCGATCCTGCGCCACGTCTATTCCGAGGATTTCGACCCGACCGAACGCGCGCTCCAGACCGCCCCGGCCCGCACCGCCGACACCCACGAGCGAACAATGGCCGATCTGATCAACGCCTGCCTGCGCGACGAGATGCGCCGCGACCCGCGCATCGTCATCTTCGGCGAGGACGTCGCTGACTGCAGCCGTGAAGAATACCTCGATCAGAAGCTCGTCAAAGGCAAGGGTGGAGTCTTCAAGCTTACGCATGGCCTGCAGGTCGAGTTCGGCTCAGACCGCGTCTTCAATTCGCCACTCGCTGAGGCCAACATCGTCGGACGCGCTGTCGGCATGGCGCTTCGCGGCCTTAAGCCGGTCGTAGAAATCCAGTTCTTCGACTACATCTGGCCCGCCATGCAGCAGCTCCGCAACGAGCTGCCCGTGCTCCGCTGGCGGTCCAACGGAACCTGGGCCTGCCCCGCCGTTGTCCGCGTCGCCATCGGCGGCTATCTCACCGGAGGCTCCATCTACCACTCGCAGAGTGGCGAAAGCATCTTCACGCATACACCGGGAATGCACATCGTCTATCCCTCGAACGCGCTCGACGCCAACGGACTCCTGCGCACCGCGATCCGCTGCGACGACCCGGTGATGTTCCTCGAGCACAAGCGCCTGTATCGGGAGACTTACGGACGCGTGCCCTATCCCGGCCCGGACTACATGATTCCGTTCGGCAAGGCAGCCAAGGTGCGCGAAGGCTCCGACATCACGCTCGTCACCTACGGTGCGCTCGTGCCGCGCGCCCTGCAGGCCGCACAGAAGGCCCGCCGCGAGCACGGCATCGAGACTGAGATTCTCGACCTGCGCACTCTCAGCCCCTACGACTGGGACGCTATTGCTGAGTCTGTCCGCAAGACGAACCGCGTCATCATCGCCCACGAAGACATGCTCAGCTGGGGATACGGCGCCGAAATCGCCGCCCGCATCGCGGACGAGCTCTTCCACGACCTGGACGCCCCGGTGAAGCGCATCGCCTCGATGGATACGTTCGTCGCCTACCAGCCGATTCTCGAAGACGTCATCCTGCCCCAGCCGGACGATCTCTTCAAAGGCCTCGTGGAGTTGAAGCAGTTCTGACCGCCCGGTAAATGCGCTTGACATCCCAGACCGCGGGCCTATAATCCCGGCGGAGGTGAACCATGCCCACCTATCTCGCTCTCGCCGACTGGACGCCCAAATCGTCGAGAAACGTGCCTCGGACGGGTGAATTGATGCTGTGCGCCTCCGTGATGAACGGTCCTGCGAGATCCGCTCCGACACGGGGCGAAATGTCGGTCGCTCCCTCGACGAATGACTCGGCCTGTGGGTGTTGAAAAAGTCAGTACGAGACAGGCGATTTCGACGAGATCCGTATGGTGATTCGAGTTGTTTAGCAGCATAGTGTGACCATGTTGTCGTCGATGACCATTGCCGGAGGTGAACGCGCATGATGGGTCGGCACG
>JAFAKX010000034.1 GCA_019234945.1 Silvibacterium sp. | reverse complement strand
ATGATGCTGAAGGTGCGTTGGGACACCTGGTCGTTCTCCTTGAGTTTGAGTGCGTTAGTTCCAGTCTAAAGCAACGAACGAGCGCCACTGCTGACGGAGTTAGCACGTCACAATAACGTCTCTCCTGAAGCGGGGCATCGGCGAACGTCGTCTGAGAATGGGGAGATTTTGTTGCATGATTGCCGGTGCTCCGAACCTGAAGAGTCTGCACGGCGAACAGCTATTCACGGCGTCTAGAATACATTTCTCGTGCTGAGCAACTGGCCTTCCATCACCGCGTAGCCTCGACGTTTGAGATGCACCCCGTCACCTATGGCATCGGGACGGCCAGCGATTACGTCGTAGTAGTTTACGACTGCCACATGACGGAGGGCGGCGAGATTCCGGATGCGATTGTCAAGATCGAGAACTGCCGCCGAGAAGGCGCCATGGTCAAGAAGAATCGGGGGGATCTCTCCGACGATGGGCTCGATGTTATGAGATTGCGCGAGCTCAATCATAATGTCGAGATTGCGAATTGTTGTTTCTGGCGGGATATGGAGCAGGACATCGTTGGTTCCACCCAGAATATGCACCGTCTTGTACGGATGAGTGAGGATCTGCTGCGGAAAACGGGCCAGCATCTGCGCAGTGGTGTTCCCGTGCACGCCATAGTTGACACGAGGGAACGCCCAGCCCTCTGTGATTGAATCGCCGATAAAAGCGACTTGAGAGCTGGCCTTGTTGAGAGCGCAACCTATCAGGAAAAGAGCGATGGTCAGTATGCTCAGGTTGCGAGACAATCGCGCAATCATAGCCAACCATCGCACTTCGAAGCAGGAATTACAAGCTGATTTTCTTCCCGTACTAAGGCTCTTGCCCCTGACTCGGCAGAGCCAAGCTACGCTTTTCCGATCACCTTCGCGAGCGTCTCGCCGATGGCGGCGGGGCTTTCGACCACGTGGATGCCAGCGGCCTTCAGCGCCTTCATCTTTTCGGCGGCGGTGCCCTGGCCTCCGGAAATGATGGCTCCCGCGTGGCCCATGCGGCGGCCCGGAGGCGCGGTCTGTCCGGCGATGAAGCCGACGACAGGCTTCTTCACGTGTTGCTTGACGTACTCGGCGGCGGCCTCTTCGGCGGTGCCTCCGATTTCGCCGATCAGGATGATGGCCTCGGTTTCGGGATCTTCGTTCAGAAGCTTGAGCGCGTCTATGTGAGTCGTCCCGACGATCGGGTCGCCGCCGATGCCGATGGCGGTCGACTGGCCGATGCCACGCTGCGTGAGCTGGTAGACGGCCTCGTAGGTCAGCGTGCCCGAGCGTGACACGATGCCGATCGAGCCCTCTTTGTGGATGCGGCCCGGCATGATACCGATCTTCGCCTTGCCGGGCGAGATGACGCCGGGGCAGTTGGGTCCGATCAGGCGCGATTTCGAGTTCCTCAGGACGCTCCAGACCTTGACCATGTCGTTGACCGGGATGCCCTCGGTGATGCAGATGATCAGCGGCAGGCCGGCGTCGTTGGCCTCGAGGATGGCGTCGGCGGCGAACGGCGGCGGCACGAAGATGACGGTGGCGTTGGCTCCCGTCTTCTCGACGGCTTCGTCGACAGTGTTGAAGACAGGCCAGCCTTCGTGGGTGGTTCCGCCCTTGCCGGGAGTGACACCTCCGACGACTTTGGTGCCGTATTCGGCGCAGCCTTTTGCGTGGAAGGTGCCTTCTTTGCCGGTAATTCCCTGGACAATCAGCCGGGTATTCTTATCAACCAGAACCGCCATTAGCTCTTCGCTCCCTTCGCCGCTGCAACAACTTTCTGCGCCGCGTCCTGCATGGTCTCGCCGATGATGAAGTTCAGGCCGGAGTCCTTGAGGATCTTACGGCCCTCCTCCACGTTCGTCCCTTCGAGGCGCAGGACCACGGGGACTTTTACGTTGGTCTTTTTGGCCGCTTCAACGACACCTTGCGCCAGCGTATCGACGCGCAGGATGCCTCCAAAGATGTTGATGAAGACTGCCTGAACACCCTTGTCCGAAAGCAGGATCTCGAAAGCGTGCTCGATCTGCTGCTGGTTCGCGCCGCCGCCCACGTCGAGGAAGTTGGCGGGCGAGCCGCCGGCGTACTTGATGATGTCCATGGTGGCCATGGCCAGGCCGGCTCCATTGACCATGCATGCAATATTGCCGTCGAGCTTGATGTAGTTGAGTGCGTACTTCGAAGCTTCGACTTCGAGCGGGTCTTCCTCGGCGATGTCGCGCAGTTCCTTCAGGTCCTTGTGGCGGAAGATCGCGTTGTCGTCGAAGTTGATTTTGCAGTCGAGGGCGAAGAGCTTGTCATCCTTAGTGGTGATAAAGGGGTTGATCTCGAGGAGCGAGGCGTCTGTCTCGACGTAGGCCTTGTATAGGCCGAGCATGAACGCGACCGCCTGGTTGATCTGCGTGGGCTGGAGTCCGAGCGCGAAGGCAAGCTGCCGCGCCTGGTAGGGCTGAAAGCCAACAGCCGGGTCAATGTAGACCTTGTGGATGGCGTCGGGGTCCTTAGCGGCGACCTCTTCAATTTCCATGCCGCCGGCCTGCGAGGCCATGAAGACGAGCTTCGCGGCGGCGCGGTCGAGCACAATGCCGAGATAGAGTTCGCGGTCGATGTTGGCGGTTTCTTCGATGAGCAGCCGCTGCACCTTCTGGCCCAGCGGGCCGGTCTGGTGCGTGATGAGCTGCATGCCGAGGATCTGTTTGGCAAACTGCTCGGCCTGGTCGATGGTTCTGGCCACCTTCACGCCGCCGCCTTTACCGCGGCCTCCGGCGTGGATCTGCGCTTTAACGACGACGCCCTTCGCTCCGTTGGCGAAGAGCTTCTTGGCCACGTCCAGCGCTTCGTCGAGCGTGTTGGCCACTTCGCCCCGCGGCACGGCAACGCCGTATTTCGCGAGGATGTCCTTTGCCTGATATTCGTGAATTTTCATATAAGAAGTTCGGTCGAAGTTTTCATCAAAGATGTTTTGATCGAAGTTGCAGACTTACCGCAGGCTCGCTTACGCAAGAGCAGACTCATCAGTGTAGCAGTTTGTCAGCTCCCAGTTGCCAGTCGCCCGTTTCGCTGCTTTTGACCTGAGAACTGTAGACTGGTGACTCTATGAAGGGCCTGAAGCAAACGCTAAGACACGTGGCAGAGCAGGGATCGACGCTGAGCCGGCACGACGCGCGTGAGCTGCTGGGTGAAATCCTGGCGAGCACGCCGGGGGAAGGCGACCTGGAAATAGCGGGGCTGCTGACGGCGTTCGCCACGCGCGGCGAGACTGTTGAGGAACTGACGGGATTTGCCGAGGCGATGCGGGTCCGGTCGCTGCCGATTCCGCTGACAGAGGAGGAACGGGCGGCACTCGTCGATACATGCGGCACGGGCGGCGATGGACTGGGAACCTTCAACATCTCTACCGGAGCAGCGCTGGTGGCGGTTGCGGCCGGCGCGAAGGTGGCGAAGCACGGCAATCGCGCCGTGACTTCGTACTGCGGCTCGGCGGATGTGCTCGAGGCGATGGGCATCCCCGTCGCCCTGGGTCCGGAGCAGGCCGTTGAGTGCCTGCGGACGACGGGGTTCATGTTTCTCTATGCGCCTGCGCTGCATCCGGCACTGAAGCGCGTGCAGGCGATTCGGCGGGCGCTCGGATTTCGCACGATCTTCAACCTTGCCGGACCGCTGACGAATCCGGCGGGCGCTCCCGCACAGGTGATGGGGGTCTATTCGGGCGCGAGGGTTTCGCTGGTCGCCGAAACGATGGCACGGCTCGGAGTGCGGCGGGCGTTTGTTGTTCACGGCCTGGACGGCCTTGATGAACTGACGCTATGCGATGAAAGCCGCGTGGCCGAGGTACGAAAGTCAGGGAACAGGGAACAGGGAACCGGGTGCAGTGTGCGGTTATTCCGGGTGAGCCCGGAAGAGGCAGGGTTGCCGCGGGCCACGCTGGCGGAGTTGAGAGGACCGGATACGGCTGAGGCAAATGCCACGCTGCTGAATCGCATCTTCGACGGTGATCCGGGGCCGAAGCGCGACATTGTTCTGCTGAATGCAGCGGCGGCGCTGGTGGCGGCGGGAGTCGTCGGAGGCCTGCGGGAAGGCGTTGCCCGCGGGGCAGAAGCCATCGATTCGGGAGCCGTTGAAGGTGTTGTCGGGAAGCTGCGGGAATTTGCGAGATCGGTTGCGACTGCGGCGCAATAAAGCTTAGAAGGGTAAAAAGGAGTAAGGAGAGTGCATGAAGGTTCGGCTTTGGCAGAGTGCGGTATTCATTGCCGTCGTAACGGCTGTCTTCGGGTTTGCGGCAGCGGAGGCGATGCAGGCCCAGGCGGTAAAGGTCGACAAGAATAACCGCACAATCGCGGTGACGGCGTCTGACAAGGCAACGGCGGACGCAGACCTAGCGGTGGTTCACATCGGGTTCCAGCTTTTCGGGCCGGATGAGCCGACGACGTATGCCGACGGCTCGAAGACGTCGAACGCCATCATCGATGCGCTGAAGAAAGCCGGCGTCCCAGACAAGGCAATCGAGAGCGAGAACCAGAGCCTGCAGCGGAACATGTATCACGAGCCGCAAGAATCGGAGATGGACCGGGCGAAAAAGCAATTCGTGCTGAACCAGTCGTGGACGGTGAAGACTAAACCGGACGACGCGGCGAAGGTCCTGCACATTGCCGTTGAGGCAGGCGCAAACCAGAGTGGCCAGATTGACTGGCAGTATCAGAACATGAACGGACTGCAGGCGAAGGCTGCGGGAAATGCACTGGCGAAGGCGCAGACCATCGCGCAGCAGATGGCACAGGGGCTGAACGTAAAGCTGGCAGGATTAGTTTTTGCGAGCAACCAGGCGCCCGAAGGTCCTCGGCCGGTTCATCTGGAGCAGTTCGCGAAGCTTCAGAATGGGCCAGTGCCGGCGGCAGCTGTTGTCGCTCCGCTGGCCATTAATCCACGACAGATCGAAGAGTCCGCTACCGTGTACGCGGTCTTTGCTATCGAATAGCGTGGGGCTATCGACTAGCGTCGGGCCATCGAGTAAGCCT
>JAFAKX010000078.1 GCA_019234945.1 Silvibacterium sp. | reverse complement strand
TTCCTCGGCACGCTGCTCAGCGCTCTCTCGCTCGCTCTGTTTGCCCTGTGTGCCTTCCGCTCGCCCATGAACCGCGTCCTGCCCGATGCCGCCTACTCCGTCTTCGGCATGCTTTACATCGGCGTGCCGCTCACCTCGCTTCCCCTCCTGAGCGAGCAGGAGAACGGCCCGTCGTTGCTGATCTTCCTCTTCTTCGTCGTCTGGGCCGGAGACATAGCCGCCCTCTACGTCGGCCGCGCGTGGGGACGCCGCAAGCTCGCCCCGGCGATCAGTCCTGGCAAAACCTGGGAGGGCGCCGCGGCCTCGGTTGCGGGCAGCGTGCTGGTCGCTCTCTTGCTGGTGCAACTGGCCGAAGCGCTGTCCCGCGGCAACTTCGGGAAGCTTTCGTCGCTGCTGTCGTATCCCGGCTCGATGGCTGGCTGGCTCGGACTCGCCGTAATGCTGAATATCGCCGCGCAGGTCGGGGATCTGGTCGAGTCGGCCATCAAGCGCGGCGCGGGCGTGAAGGATTCAGGAGCCATTCTGCCCGGCCACGGCGGCGTGCTGGACCGCATCGACGCGCTGCTCGTCGCTTCCCCCGTGCTGTGGTACGCTCTACTCTTACAGGTGTCGTTTTAGCCTTGCATCCTCTTTGAGTTAGCTTTGAAGCGTATCGCCATCCTCGGCTCGACCGGCTCCATCGGTCAGAGCACTCTCAGCATCATCGAGAAATATCCTGATCGCTTCGCTGTCGCTTCTCTTGCCGCAGGCAAGAACGTCGACACAGCCTTCGAGCAGTGTCTCCGCTGGCGCCCACAGGTCGTCTCCATGGCGACCGATGAGCTGGCCGGAGGGCTCGAGCTCCGCCTGAAGCAGGCCGGGCTTACCGGCATTGAGGTCGTGCACGGCACAGCAGGAACGGTGCGCGTCGCCACATTCCCCGCCACAGACTTCGTCGTCTCCGCCATTGTCGGTGTAGCGGGGCTCGAAGCAACCTACGCCGCAGTTCAGGCGGGCAAGCCGGTAGGCCTGGCCAACAAAGAAGCCATGGTCGCCGCAGGCGAAATTCTCGTCGCGGCGTCCCGTGTCAGGGGCGTTCCGCTGCTGCCAATCGATTCCGAGCACAATGCTATCCATCAGTGCATGCGGGCTGGCGAGAAGCGCGAGATCCGCCGCATCTGGCTAACGGCTTCCGGCGGCCCCTTTCGCGACCTGCCGCTGAGCGAGTTCGAGAACATCACGGTCGAGCAGGCGCTCCGGCATCCTACCTGGGTCATGGGACGCCGCATCACCATCGATTCCGCCACGATGCTGAACAAGGGCCTCGAGATCATTGAGGCCTGCCGACTGTTCGACCTCCCGCCCTCGGCCGTGAAAGTGACGGTGCATCCCCAATCCACCGTGCACTCGCTGGTCGAATACATCGACGGGAGCATTCTTGCCCAGATTTCGGTCACCGACATGCGCCTGCCAATCCTCTATGCCATGAGCTTCCCCGAACGCGTCGAGTCCGACCTGGCTTTCGACATGGCCGCCCTGGGCCATCTGGACTTCGCTCCTCCGGATTTCGAGCGCTTTCCCTGCCTCCGGCTGGCCTACGAGGCGGCGGAGCGGGGCGGGGCGCACGCCATTGCCCTGAATGCGTCAGATGAAATCGCGGTGGAAGCATTTCTCGAAGGAGCCATATCATTTCCGGCCATCGCGCGTACAATTGAAGAGGTACTTGAGGCAATCCCCGAATCCCATCCGGCGACTATCCCGGAAGTGTTGGCTCTGGACGAGCGGGCGCGTGAGATGGCGAAATATGCCGTGAAGTCAATCGCGTCTCCGGCGAGTAATATTTCGTCCTGAGCGCAAGAGAAGGAAAGAGACGCTCCCCCGACTCCGCTGTCGATTGGTGTTCATCAAATAATTATGAGCTTTGCGTTTACCGCCCTCGTTTCCATGCTGGTCGTGCTCGGCATCATGGTGCTTGTGCACGAATTCGGCCACTTCGCCATGGCGAAGCTGTTCGGCGTCCGCGTTGAGGTCTTCTCCATCGGTTTCGGCAAGCGGCTGATTGGATTCAGGCGTGGCGACACGGACTACCGCATCAGCCTGTTGCCGCTGGGCGGCTACGTCAAGATGTCCGGCGAAAACCCCGGCGACAGCCGCACTGGAGACCCGGCAGAATTCGCCTCCCACCCGCGATGGCAGCGCATCCTGATCGGACTGGCCGGCCCGGTGGCAAATTTCCTCCTCGCCTTTCTGCTTATGACGGGCCTCTACATGATGCACAACGAGGTCCCGAACTACATGTCCGGCCCCGCCGTGGCAGACGTAGTCCCGCCCGACACGCCAGCCGCGCGCGCCGGCATCCAGCCTGGCGACCGCTTCGTGCGCTTTGACAAGGACATCAATCCTACCTGGGAGCAGGTCGGGATGCGCGCCGCACTCGACGCGAACTCCTACATCCCGGTTACGGTAGAGCGCAACCTGAACGGACAGATCCAGCGCGTGGACCTTGAGCTGTTCCTCGCCGACCCGAGCAAGGGCCAGCACTTCGAGCTCGACTCCATCGGACTGCTGCCCCGCGTGCAAAATGGCCCTCTTGGAGTGCGCGGCGTAATGCCGGGCAATCCCGCAGATAAAGCCGGGCTCCGAGCCGGAGACAAGATTGTTTCTGTCGACGGCCAGCAGGTACATTCAGTCTCCGCCGTCATGGCCATCCTCCAGCAGAGCCAGGGCAAGGCCGTGACCGTGGTTGCCCTGCGCGGCAATCAGACACTGAGCTTCACCACGAAGCCCATCTGGGGAGACGATGGCAGGGGCCGCATGGGTTACCGCCTCGGCTTCTATCCCATGCCTGAGCCGTTCCACGTCGAGCAATTGCCGTTGCATAAGGCTGTCCGTGAGTCGGCTAAAGTCAATCTTCAGTACTCGGGCCTGATTATCGACGTGTTGCGCCGCCTGCTCTCCCATGGATCCAACGTGCAGCAGCTCAGTGGTCCGATCGGAATCGCCCGCGAGACAGGCGAAGCCGTCACCGCGCCGGGCTGGCAGCCGCTCATCGGAACCATGGCGCTGATCAGCCTGAACCTCGGCATCTTCAACCTGTTGCCGATCCCGATCCTCGACGGCGGTATGATCCTGCTGCTGCTGATCGAAGGCATCCTGCGCCGCGATCTCAATCAGGAGTTCAAGGAACGCGTCTACCAGGTAGCGTTCGTTGTGCTGGTGCTCTTCGCGGCCTTCGTGATGTTTAACGACGTAGCGAAGCTGAATATCCTTTCGAAGCTCAAGCCGTAAAAGTCACCCGTTGTCAGTCCCCAGTTGTCAGTACGACCTTACTGCACTGGGGACTGTGGACTAACTACTGAAAACCTCTTTTCATGCCCATCCGCACGACCCTCCGCGTTCGCTATGCCGAAACCGACCAGATGGGCGTGGTCTATTACGCCAACTACTTCGTCTGGTGTGAGATCGGCCGCGTGGAGTTCTTCCGTCAGCTCGGCTACGACTACAAGCAGATGGAAATCGACGACGACTGCCACCTGCCCGTCGTCGAGTCCCACTGCAGGTACCGTGCACCGGCGCGGTACGACGACGAGGTCGTCATCGAAACACGGGTGACCGCTGTTCGCAGTTCTCTGATCAAGTTTGCCTACCGGATTCTGCGTCTCAATCTCGACGGCGATCAGCTCCTGGCCGAAGCCGAAACCGTCCACGTGACCGTAAATAAGTCGATGCAAAGGCGGAGCTTGCCGGAGAAGTACCTGCTTGCAATCCGGGCAACCATCGAACAGGCGTGAGAGAGCTCGAATCACCCGAGGTCGCCGACGACAGTGAGGCCCTCGCTGTAAACTTCTGAAAACTGATGTTTGAATTCCTGCTTTTTCGCGGCGTCGCCATCATGGTGCTCATCCTGGCCAACGGGTTCTTCGTGGCCGCCGAACTCGCCTTGGTCAGCGTCCGCGAAACTCGTATTGAACAACTCATCGCGCAGCGCCGCCCCGGGGCCCGCCTCGTCCGCAGGCTCCAGCAGCATCTCGATGATTTCCTTCCTGCCGTTCAGCTTGGCGTTACGCTCTGTAGCCTGGCCCTTGGTTGGATCGGCGAGCCCGTCGTGGCCGCGGTCTTTGAACGCTGGTTGTGGTGGCTCCCGCACCCGCATATCTACGCGCACGTCGTTGCCGTGCCGGTTGCCTTCGCCTTCATCACCTATTTCCATGTGCTCCTCGGCGAGCTTGTGCCCAAGGCCCTGGCCCTGCGCAAGACCGAGCAGGTAGCAGTGGCTGTGGCCGGGCCGATGGAAGTCTTCATCCAGCTCACCCGTCCCGCCGTGCGCCTCATGAACCGCTCCGCGCGCGCTGTGCTGCATCTTTTCCGCACACCGATGATCCACGAGGGCTCGGTTCACTCGCCCGAGGAGCTGAAGCTGATCGCCACCGCCGCTCGCCGCTCGGGCCTGCTGCCCGAATACCAGGAAGCCTTGATTCATCGCACCGTCGAGATCAACGAGATCCCGACCCGGGAAATCATGACGCCGCGCCAGCGCATCTTCTCCCTCCCCTTCGATCTGCTTATCGAAGAGGCCAGCGCGCGCATTGTCGACGAGCAGCATTCCCGCGTGCCCGTGTACGATCCCGCGCGCGGCCCGGAGTACATCGTCGGCGTTGTCTACTCGAAGGACATCTCGCGCCTCATGCACTTTCGCGCCTCCGCAAAGACGCGCTTCGCCGAAGCCCCTTTCATGGATCTGCGCCTCAAGCAGGTGATGCGCGAAGTGCTGGTCGTTCCGGAGACCAAGCCCGTCCTCGACCTGCTGCACGAATTCCAGGCGCGCCGCCGTCACCTGGCCATCGTCGTCGACGAGTTCGGATCGACAGTCGGGCTGGTAACTGTGGAAGACGCGATCGAACAGCTCATCGGCGAGGTGGAAGATGAATTCGACATCGCTTCTAAGACCGTGCTCACCACGGCCCGCGGCGAGCTGATCCTCGACGGCAGCGTGAACCTGCGCGACCTCGAGACCCAGATGGGATGGAGCCTGCCGCGCCTCGCCGGTGTTGAAACACTTGCCGGGTTCCTGCTCGCGCGACTCGGGAAAATTCCCCGTGGGGGCGAAATCGTCGAGTACGAAGGACGGCGCTTCACCGTAATCGAGATGAGCGGCAATCGCATCAGCCGCGTGCGCATCGAGAAGCTTGAGATCGAGCCCGGCGAAACTGAAGCCGCCGGTCCCACCGCCCTGGAGAACGCCAGCTGATGCGGCTCCCCCGGGCCTTGCGAGCGCTGCTCTTCCGGATGCTCTACACCATTCCCGTGGTGTGGCTGGTGGTATCCATCGTGTTTCTGCTCATCCACCTGGTTCCGGGCGACCCTATCGAGCAGATGCTCGGCGAAGGCGCACGCCCCGCCGACATCGCCGCGCTCCGCCACACCTACGGACTCGATGCGCCGCTCGGCCAGCAATACATCCGCTACTGGCGCGGTGTGCTGCACGGTGACTTCGGGCGTTCGCTTCGCCTCAACGACACCGTCACGCATCTGGTGCTCGCTCGTTATCCGTACACCATCGAGCTTGCCGCCGCCGCCGTGCTGTTGGCCCTCGCACTTGCCATCCCCGCCGGCATCACGGCCGCGCTCCATCGAAACCACTGGCAGGATCAGACGCTCGGGGTGGTGAGCCTGCTGGGCCTTTCGTTTCCCGGCTTCGCGCTCGGGCCGATACTCATCCTGCTCGTCTCCATCAAGCTGGGCTGGCTGCCCGTCAGTGGCACAGGAGACATCAGCCACCTCATCCTGCCCGCTGTCACCATGGGCAGCGCGCTCGCGGCGATCCTCACGCGGATGGTCCGCACCGCCATGCTCGAAGAGCTGGGGCAGGACTACGTCCGCACCGCCCGCGCCAAGGGCCTCTCCGAACGCACCGTGGTCTACAAACACGCCCTCCGCAATGCCATGATCCCGGTCGTCACGCTCGTAGGCCTTCAATTCGGAGCGCTGCTCGCCGGTGCCATCGTCACGGAGAAGATCTTCAGTTGGCCAGGAATCGGCCAGCTTACGGTGTCCGCCATTTCCAACCGCGACTACTCTCTCCTTCAGGGCTGCATCCTGGCCGTCGGTCTCACCTACGTGCTCGTAAATCTCGCGACCGATGTGCTTTATTTCGTAGTGAACCCACGTATCAGGGGATAGGGAACAGGTATCAGGGAACAGGAATAAACTTTGAGTGTGTTACAACCCTTTAACTCGTGCCGGTGTCCTGAGCCCTGAGCCCTGAGCCCTGAGCCCTGAGCCCTGAGCCCTGAGCCCTGAGCCCTGTTCCCTGCTTTTCCGGAACTTATGACAAATGTCATGCGTATCCCTTCTGGCGGGTGAAGTGCGCTTGTCGTCCGCGCACATTTCCGGAGGAACTGCTTGGCTAATCACCGCAAGGGCAGAAAAAAATGGTGGTGGATCGGCGGCATCGCACTGGCGGTCATCATTGCAGTGGGAATAACTGTTGCGGCACGCGGAAGCGGAACAAAAATTGAGCCGGGGCGCCTCGCCAAAGTCACTCGCGGAGACATCGCCAAAAGTGTCGTCGCTACAGGCAAGATCCAGCCCATCACCAAAGTCGAGCTGAAGTCCAAGGCCAGCGGCCTCGTCGAGAAGCTCTACGTCGACATTAATCAGCATGTCCACAAGGGACAGGTGCTCGCGCAGCTCGACCAGCAGGAGATCCTGGCCCAGGTCGCCGCGCAAAAGGCGCAGCTCGGCGCGGCAGAGGCCAACGTCGTCACCTACCAACAAAACATCGCACAGGACAGGGTGAATGCCGAAGCGCCCGATCTCCCGATGTACAAGGACACCTACGAGCGCAATCTCGCCATGCTGAAGCAGGGCATCGTATCGCAGCAGACGCTCGACAACGCCGAGCGCGACTATCTCGCGAATAAGAACAAGCAGCAGGCCGCGCAGGCGCAGATCGGCGTTGATGCCGCCAAGCTGAAGCAGGCGCAGGCGCAGGTGCAGCAGGCGCAGGCCAGCCTCGATCAGCTGAACGAGCAGTTCAGCTACACCACGCTGGTTTCGCCGATGGACGGAGTCGTGCTCTCGCGTGACGTCGAAGTCGGTGATGCCGTCAGTTCGATCCTCGTTCTCGGCTCGACCGCAACTCTCGTGATGACGCTCGGCGATACGACTCAGGTCTATGTGAATGGCAAGGTCGATGAAGCGGACATCGGCCACGTATACCTCGGCCAGCCGGCGCGCATACGCGTGGAGTCCTTTCCTAACCGTGTCTTTAACGGCAAGGTGACAAAGATCGCACCGCTCGGCGTCGAAAAAGATAACGTAACGACCTTCGAAGTCCGCGTCTCCATTGACAACCCTAGCGGCGAGCTCAAGGCAAACATGACTGCCAACGCGGAGATTCTCATCAAGGAAGACAAGGGCGCGCTCTCCGTTCCGGCGCAGGCCGTCGTGTATGACGCCGACAAGAACGCGTCGGTCTTCGTGCCCGATGCGAAGCAAAAGGACGGGCAGAAGAAGCTCCCGGTCAAGGCCGGCATCTCAAACGGCAGCCGGATCGAGATCCTCGATGGATTGAAGGAAGGCGACACCGTGGTATTGCAGCAGTAGGGCCCCCCGTCCAGCCGCACTGCGCTTCGTGCGTGTGGCAGACGGAAAGACCGGCGAAGCAAATGCAACTCAGGAGGCAGCACATGAACATGCGATGGATAGCCATAGCGGCGCTGGCGTTTTCTCCAGCGTACATGCTGGCGGCAGACGGCACCTTCGACAAGACCCTGCACGTCAGCGGAACACCAACTGTAAGCCTGAACACCGGCTCGGGTTACGTTCACGTCTCGCCAGGCTCCGATAACGAGATCCACATCGTTGGCCATGTGCATGCCGGCCACGGATGGGGCGACGGGGGCTCGCCCGAGGAGCGCGTCAAAGAAGTCGTCGCGAATCCGCCGATCGAGCAGAGCGGCAACAGCATCACAGTCGGCAAGCACCCGAGCTATCACAACGTCTCCATCGACTATGAAGTCACCACGCCGAAGGGCACGAACCTCGAAGCGAGCTCCGGCTCCGGCGACCTGAAAATCTCCGATCTGGGCGGTTCCCTCAAGGCCAACACCGGCTCCGGATCGATCGAAGCCAACGGCCTCAGCGGGCGGGTGGCGCTTGAGACCGGCTCGGGCGATATCCGCGCCGAAATGAGTTCCGCGCCCGACGTGAAGGCTGACACCGGCAGCGGCAGCATCCATCTGCGTGGCGTGACGGGCGGCCTCTCGGCCGAAACCGGTTCGGGGGACATCGAGGTCAACGGCCAGCCCGGATCGAACTGGAAACTTCAAACCGGCTCGGGCTCCGTCACGCTGAATACGGGCAGCAGCGCCAAGTTTTCACTCGATGCTCAAACCGGCTCCGGTACCGTCCACAGCGATCCTCCCATCACCATGCATGGCAGCCTCGAAAAGCACCACATCACAGGCGATGTGAATGGCGGTGGACCCACGGTGAAAGTCGAGACTGGCTCGGGCGACGTCCGGATTCACTAAGCTTCTCGCCTGACAAAAAGGCCCCGCCTCGGCGGGGCCTTTGCATTTACGGCAAAGATGTTATCGCTGTGGCTCCTTGTCCTCTGGTTTGGGAGTCTTCGGCTGAGGATGCTCCTGCCCCTGAGGTGCAGGATGAGCCTGCGGCTGGGGTTCAGGCCGCTGCTGCTGCGGATGCTGCGGAGGAGGCACAGGCCGTGTCTCGTTAGGCGGCGCCGGCCGGTTCGGTTGCGTTGGAGGAGCCGGGCGGTTCTCCGGCACAGGATGTGCATTTGAAGGAGGCGTCGGCCGGTTCGGCTGAGTTACCGGAGCAGGACGGTTTTCCGGCGTCGGTGTTGGACGCGCGTTTGTTGGAGGCACAGGCCTGGTCTCATTCGATGGCATGGGCCGCGTCTCATTAGGCGGCGGGGTTGTGCGGTTCGGTTGCGTTGGAGGAGCCGGGCGGTTCTCCGGCATCGGATGTGCATTTGTTGGAGGCGTCGGCCGTTCTTCATTTGGCGCGACAGGCCGCGGGTTATATGCAGGCGGCGTCGGCCGGTTCGGCTGAGCTACTGGAGCAGGACGGTTCTCCGGCGTTACAGGACGCGCATTCGGAGGCGTCCCGGGTCGTGCTTCGTTCACTGGTGGCGGCGTGGGCCGCGTTTCCGGTGGTGCCGCAGGCCGCGGATTGTTCGCTGTCGGCGTCACCGGCCTGGTGTTATTCGCGGGTGGCATTGGACGTTCAGGCTGTCCGGGTGCTGGTGCTGCGTGCGCGGCTACCGGAGCCGCCGGCCTCAGGTTCGGAGCCACCGGCTTCGTAGCTGGCTTAATGGCAGCCGCAGGCTGAGGCGTCGGCAGTGACACCGGCCGCACCATTGCTCTGTTGGCTGTCGGCGTAGCCGGCGCCGGGCCGTGAACAGTCGTCAATACCGGCCGCGCGACTGGCCGTGCGACGTCGTTACGCACTGGCAGCAACGGTTTCTGTGGCGCCGGAGCGACGGGTCGCGCCACCACAACCGGCGCGTTGACCAGTTGCTGCCTCTGCTGCTCGTTCAGACGAACCGCGGCTTGCTGCACGTGGGTTCCACTCGTCAGGGCCTGGGCCGGTACCGCGTAGACACGCTGGCGGTTCACGTAGTTTACGTTCGTCACATTGATCTGGTTCACGTTCGTGACGTTGCGTGTATTAGTGATGAAGGTGTTGTAGTTGTTGATGATTGTTGTGTTGTGAATCACCGTCGTGTTCACGTTCGTGACGTTAACGGTGCGCACGTAGTTCGGCGAGCAGTGATACCACGGCACATACGGCTCGCCAATGCCGAGCGGGAACCACGCCGCCACTCCGCCGACACCAATCCCGATCGAAACACCCCCTGGGCTGCCTACAAACGCGACCAGAGCCGGCGAGTACACGGGCACCACATTCACTGGCCCCGGAGCCCAGCCCCACCGTCCTCCAATCATCGACCAGCGGCCATAGTGGAACGGCGCATACCCCCAAGGCTCGTCATCGACCCACGTATAGCCCCATGGATTGATATAGGCCCAGTGGCCCATGCTGTACGGTTGCCAGCCCGCCGGCATCGAATTCGGATACCACACCGGACCGTAATCGGGCGAGTTCGACCATTGGCCGTAGTCGTCCAGATCGTCGTAGCCGGGAACTTCGCGGCTTACGTACCGCGCCGATGCAGAGTTCTGTATGTGGTGGTCGCGATCGATCGACCAGTGGTCGAGATCATCAAAGCCGGGCATCTCTACCAACCCCACATCCACAGGGCTGGTGCCGGTGATCTGCACGGCCTGCCCCTGGTCGACCTCCTGATTGATGCCCTGCCCCGTGATCTGCACGTCTCCGGCATTGACCTCGACCAGCGAGGCCTGCTGATTATAGGCATTGATGCGGTAATCGCCCGGGCGCTGGATGAACACCGCCGCGTTGGGCGTATCCACTTCAACTGTATTGCCGGGGTTGAGCCCTAACACGCGCACGCGGATCGAGCCCTGCGCAAGACCGACCTGCTCATACTGGTCCGTAAGGTTAGTGAGCGTCACGTCCGTGCCGCCCCAGAGCCGCACGTCCGTCGATCCGTTCTGGATGATCGCGCGTGCGTTCTGGTCGGTATAGATGCGGTCGCCGCTGATCATCGGATAATTCGGCGGGGCGTCGTTCCAGTTATTGGCGCCCGCCGGTTGCAGAGAAACTGCTCCTCGCGTGTAAGCGATGCGAGCCGCGCGCGCTGGAGGGTCTTCATCCTGCGCAAACAAGGACACGGCCATAAGAATTGGAACGGCAGCAATTGTAGCCGTCCTCCGTACGAATTTTGCTGAGACTTTCATCGTGGGTTTCTCCGTCTAACCACCTCTCCTGACTCTAACCCGCTGCGGGCTGGAAGTAGCGCGTGGCAGACGAAAGATAAGATGCAGCCGTGTTGAAGTTGGCAATACAGTGGATTTCGCCTCACGATCAGTGCGTCAACAAGTGCCTATTTAACTGGCAGTTAACTTGCGAGTGGTAAAATTTTCACCCTGAGTTGAGGGCTGTGCGCCGCAGAACGATAAGTGCGACTGCCCATGACTAAGACCTTGGAAAGGAGAAGATTCGTATGTTTGGTATTTCACTGGATTCTGCACACAAGGTTCCAACCGGCTTCGCTCGCCGATTGCTGGTGGCAGCGGCAGTCCTTGTTTTGCCAACCGTTGCCGTTGCTCAGTCGAGCGGAACACCGGCAACCAGTTTCTTTGTCCTTAACAACCCCGGCGACCCGAACTTCAATCAGTTGCTTGGCATCAACAACGCACGCGTCATCGTCGGCTATTTCGGCGATGGCACCGTCGTCGCGAACAATGGCTATGTCCTGGTTCCCAAAAATCACTACTCTGTAGAGAACTTCACTAACTTACCGCATGGTGACTTTGCCTCGCAGACACAGGCGATCGGCATCAATAATCGGACCTTTCCCGATATCGTGGGCTTTTACACCGACCATGCCACCGGTTTCACTCATGGTTTCCTGGACTCGAATGGCACACAATCCCCAGTCGATGACCCCGCAGGCTCTCCGCCGAACGTCACCATGCCGGTGCAAAATCTGCTCGGGATAAATGATCTTGGCCAGGCGGCAGGGTTTTGGACCGACAACGACGGCCACGAGCATGGCTTCGTTGTCGACCTTGACTTTCAAACGCCCGGCAATTCGACGTTCATCGAGATTCCACCGTCCCTCATTAGCGGCGCCGTCGCCACCCAGGCCAGCAATATCACCGACACCGGCAAAGTTTGCGGCTTTTGGACCGATGGCAATGGCAACAATCACGGGTTCTTTGGCATCCCAGGCCCCTTGCTTTTCACCTTCGATGTCGTAATCAATGGCGTGACCGCCACCAGCACATCGCCTTTTGGCTGCAATAACAGAGGGCAAGTCGTTGGTTCCTTCACCGATGTCAATGGCGACGTCCACGGGTTCATCTTCCGCCACGGCCAATCCGTTCAATTTGACGCCCCAGGTTCGTCGCAAACTCCGGCTTTTGGCGTCACGGGTACACTCATCAACGGCATCAACGAGCGGGGTGATTTCGTCGGATTCTTTTCCGACGGCACCAAAGTTAACGGCTTCGTGAACTTCGCACCCATCGTCCACAACAAGAGGTAACGAATACGATTAGAAAGAACCGCGGCGGCCCGCATGCAGCCGCCAGCCACCTCACGGGCTGCCGCATTTTCTTGCGCATTTTCGGTGCACACCGATTGCTGGCTAAACTGGACTCATGCTGCACGTCCACAATCCCATCCCTGCCGAATCCATCCGCCTCATCGCCTTCGACCTCGATGGCACTCTGATCGATTCACAAAAGGACCTCGCCAATTCCATTAATGAGATGCTGTTGCAACTTCACCGGCAGCCGCTGCCTGAAGAAATCATTGCGACTTATGTCGGAGACGGCGTCGGCATGCTGGTCCGCCGTGCTCTCGGCGACCCCGCCGACGAGCACCTGGTAGAGCGCGGCCTCGATCTCTTTCTCGCCTATTATCGCGAGCACAAACTCGATCACACCTATGTCTATCCCGGAGTGTTCGACTCACTCGATGCGCTGCGAACAATCGCTGACGGCGAGCCGCGCAAAATGGCGGTGCTCACCAACAAGCCCGTGAACCCGGCGCGCGCCATCTGCGATGCACTCGGCCTGAGCCCTTACTTTTTTCAGATCTACGGAGGCAACAGCTTCGGCACGAAGAAGCCCGATCCCGAGGGCCTGAACACATTGATTGCCGAAGCTGGCGTGGCTCCTGGCGAGACCCTCATGATCGGCGACTCGGATAATGACATCCTCACCGCCCGCCGCGCTGGAACGTGGAGTATTGGTTGCAGATTCGGATTATCTTCGCATACATTGGAAAATATCCACTCCGACTGCATGGTCGATTCGGCGTTGGAATGGGCTATAGCGCTTGACCCGGCGAATAGCAAAAAGTAAATGGCAAGCCGGTCTGAAGCATCGCTGATTTTTGTTGTGCCCAACAACTTACGGAGAGGCCAACCGTAAATATCGAAAGAAGATTTCGAGTCGATCTGGTCGGAAGCGACAAGATAACGTCACTGTTGGGTGCCTACCCGCCGCGCCGCATGCAACTGGCAATGCGCTTCAACTTCTAGCGCTACCGTTGCGAGCGCCGCATAGCAGATCCAGAAACGCCTGCTGCACGCGATTGAACGAGCGCCCCTTCATAACCGCAGCGACTATGGTCCGCAGCGCCTGCGAGTCTGACAGCCGCAGATAGCTGCAGCGGGCGCTCCTGTCGATCGCCATCTCGGGCACCAACGACACGCCGACTCCCGCTGCCACCATGCCCAGCAGGCTGCTGAACTGTCCGCTCTCAAACGCAATCCGCGGATTCACCTTTGCCCGCGTACATGCCGCCAGGCTCAGATCGCGAAAGCAGTGCCCATCGCGGAGCATCACGAACTGCTCCTCGCGCAGCTCCTTCAGCGTCACAGTCTTTGCGCTGGCCTTCGGATGCTCCTTAGGCAGCACCGCATACAGCGGCTCGGTTCGCAGCGGAAAGATCTGAAACTCCTTGTGCCGCAGCGGCAACGCAAGCACAGCCACATCGATCGAGAGATTTCGCAGGCTCTCGACCAGCACCGGCGTCATCTCTTCAGAAATCCGCAGCCGCGCCTCCGGATATTTCTTCGAAAACGTCGCAACATGCTGCGGCATCAGATACGGCGCGATCGTCGGAATCACTCCCACAGCGACCGACCCGCGAACATCCGTGCGTTTGCCCTCAACGCCCGAGCGCGCCGCCTCCATCTGATGCAGGATCGAACGCGCATGCGGCAGAAAAGCCTTTCCCGCTTCGGTCAGCCGCACGCTGCGTCCCAGCCGGTCGAACAATCGCGCGCCGAGATCTTTTTCGAGCTTCTGCACTTGCTGCGAAAGCGAAGGCTGGGCCACGCGGCACCGCTCCGCAGCACGGCTGAAGCTGCCGGTGTCGGCGATCGCACATACGTACTTAAGCTGATGAAATTCCATAGGTAACGCCTATTCTCTTCATGGGCAGTATATATTGGAGCAATCCATCTCCTTGGTGCTACATTGCGTGTTATAGGACAAACGCGGATAGCTGCACTGTGAGTTTCTGGGCTCTGCCAGGCAGGCCCTAGTAACCGTGACGTGCGAGTCACACGAAAGTGAAGGAGAAACATGGCATACGAGAACCCAACCTCGAACGCATCGAAGTGCCCGATCCATCACACCTCGGGCCAGGGTACGTCGAACCGTGACTGGTGGCCCAACCAGTTGAAGCTCAATATCCTGCACCAGCACTCGTCCAAGTCAGATCCCATGGGCAAGGAATTCAACTACGCCGAAGAGTTCAACAGCCTCGACCTGGCCGCCGTGAAGGAGGACCTCCGGAAGCTGATGACCGACTCGCAGGACTGGTGGCCGGCGGACTTCGGTCACTACGGAGGTCTTTTCATTCGCATGGCGTGGCACAGCGCCGGCACATACCGCACTGGCGACGGTCGCGGCGGTGCCGGATCAGGCCAGCAGCGCTTCGCACCCCTCAATAGCTGGCCCGACAACGTCAGTCTCGACAAGGCACGCCGGCTGCTTTGGCCGATCAAGCAGAAGTATGGCAACAAAATTTCCTGGGCCGACCTGATCGTCCTCACCGGCAACGTCGCCCTGGAATCGATGGGCTTCAAAACCTTCGGCTTCGGCGGCGGGCGCGAGGACGTCTGGGAGCCGGACACAGACGTCTACTGGGGTGCCGAAACCACGTGGCTTGGCGGTGATTATCGCTATGGCAAGGGAAAGAACGGCGAGGGCGTGCTCGTAGCCGATGCGGAACTTCACGGGACCGAACACGATCGCACGGCGGGTGGCAAGGATGAGCGAAGGCTGGAGAATCCGCTGGCAGCAGTGCAAATGGGTCTGATCTACGTCAACCCCGAAGGCCCGAACGGCAAGCCGGATCCAGTCGCAGCGGCCGTGGATATCCGCGAGACCTTTGCTCGCATGGCGATGAACGACGAAGAAACCGTCGCGCTCATCGCGGGCGGCCACACCTTCGGCAAGACCCACGGTGCCGCTCCTGCGTCCAACGTGGGGCCTGAGCCCGAAAGCGCTCCCATCGAACAGATGGGCCTTGGGTGGAAGAACAGCTTCGGTACCGGCGTGGGGGACGACGCGATCACCAGCGGACTGGAAGTTATCTGGAGTCAAACGCCAACACAATGGAGCAACCACTTCTTCGAAAACCTGTTCAACTACGAGTGGGAACTGACCAAGAGCCCGGCCGGCGCGAATCAGTGGAAGCCGAAGGGTGACACAGGCAAGGATAGCGTTCCCGATCCGCACGACCCCTCAAAGCGCCGCACGCCTTCCATGCTCACCACGGATCTTGCCCTGCGCGTCGACCCGATCTATGAAAAGATTTCGAGACGCTTCTACGAGAACCCCGACCAGTTCGCGGACGCCTTCGCCCGTGCGTGGTTCAAGCTGACGCACCGCGACATGGGTCCACGCGTGCGCTATCTTGGACCGGAAGTTCCTGCCGAAGAGCTCATCTGGCAAGATCCTATCCCCGCGGTCAATCACGAACTGATCGATGACAAGGACATCGCTGCCCTAAAGAGCAAGATCCTGGCGGCGGGCCTGTCGATCCCCGAATTGGTTTCGACCGCCTGGGCCTCGGCGTCCACCTTCCGCGGCTCCGACAAGCGCGGAGGCGCGAATGGCGCGCGCATCCGTCTGGCGCCGCAGAAGGACTGGGAGGTCAATCAGCCGGATCGCTTGGCGAAAGTACTGAAGACGCTCGAAGGCATCCAGAGCGAATTCAACGCCAAGGCCCCCCGCGGCAAGAAGGTCTCGCTCGCCGACCTGATCGTCCTGGCCGGTTGTGGAGGCGTCGAGCAGGCCGCGAAGAATGCCGGCATTAATGTCATGGTTCCCTTCTCACCCGGACGCATGGACGCTTCGCAGGAACAGACCGATGTGGAATCCTTCGCCGTGCTCGAACCGATCGCGGACGGTTTCCGCAACTACCTCAAACGCAATTACACGATTCCGGCCGAGGCGTTGCTGGTCGATAAGGCCCAATTGCTGAAGCTGACCGCCCCGGAGATGACGGCGCTCATTGGCGGCATGCGCGCCCTGGGTACAAACTTCGGACAGACGAAGCACGGCGTCTTCACTAACCGGCGGGAAAAGCTGACCAACGACTTCTTCATCAACCTGCTCGATATGGGCACGGAGTGGAAGCCAACCTCGGACGCTGCCGATGTGTTCGAGGGGCGCGACCGCAAGACGGGCGAACTCAAGTGGACTGGCACGCGTGTCGATCTCGTCTTCGGTTCAAATTCCCAGCTCCGCGCTCTGGCCGAAGTTTACGGAGGCTCGGACGCGCAGGAGAAGTTTGTCCATGACTTCGTAGCGGCCTGGAACAAGGTGATGAACCTGGATCGCTATGATCTTGCCTTGCGAGAGGGACCCGGCACCCACGAGGAAGAACTCGTCGGCGCGAAGTAAACTCCGCAACATCCAAGCCCGCAGTCACTCGACTGCGGGCTTTTTCTTACTGCTTCGGCGTGCCGTCCTCAAGCAGCGCCTGCGCGCGCCCAAGATACAGCTTGTACCGCTGCGCGCGCTCCTGCACCGTCAGCGACTGGTTCGTCTCCTTCGAGATTCTCGCCTCAAGTTGGTCTTCCGGAACAGCCGTCTGGTTTAGCAGACCCTGCACATCCGCCACCGCCTTCCCGTAGACACCGGAAAAGCGCGCCACCTCCGTCCGCGCTGTCTCCGGATGGTAGTGCATGCGATCGCCCGTCTGCATTGCGTCGATCAGGGTGTCTGGCGGCCTCCCAAATGCGAGGATCGCGTTGATCGTGTCGTACGCACCGCGCAGCCGCGCAATCGACCCGGCTAATCCATCAAGCTGCTGGCGCGAAGCGAGCGATCCCGCGGCCCTGCTGATCACGATGTGCGTCCGGCTGTGAACCGACGCCCGCGGCACGGTGATGACCGTCGTCAGCGTGTTGCCTTCATAGCTCCATCCAGGCACACCTTCCTTGCGGACCATGCCCAGCGCCACACCATTCGCCGTCACCTTCTGCGGAGGCCAGTCGCCCGGCAGCCGGATCTCAAATCCTCGTTGCTCCAGCATGCCCGGATAGCTGCCCTGCACCGGATCGACATCGACCGTCACCTCATCTCCGCTCTGTTTGGCTTCGATCTTCGTCCAGGCACACACGCCGCGCTTGTATGCCTCCCCCGCGCTGTTATCTTCGTAGACCGTGTACGAACTCGCCTGGCCATCCGCCAGTGGATACGCCGTCACGATCAGCGGATCAACCGGTTTCTCACCCGTGTAGCGCATCTGCGGCTGCCCTGGAACAATCGCGCCGGCCTTCACATACACCGGAATCTGCTCGATCGAGAAAGTGCGCTCCACCGTCTGCGGCCCCGTGAAATGCCTGCCTGAAGCGCGCTCGATCCAGTCGCCTTTGGGAATCCACACACTCTCTTTGCTCAACAGCGTGTTCGTGTCCCTCGGCTTCGTCGCTGGAGCAACCACCATCTGCTCCCCGAAAACATATTCGCCCTTGTTCGTGTAGGCCGCGTCCTCTTCCGGCCAGTCGTAGTAGAGCGGATGTAGAAACGCCACGCCGGTATCGTAGGTCCGCCGCGCCTCGGTATAGATGTAGGGCTGCATGGCATAGCGCTCCTGGAACGCATTGCGCATCACATCGGAAAATGGCTCCGGATACGCCCAGATGCGCCGCTCCGCATCGGCATTCTTCGTTGTATGCGTGCGCAGGATGGGACTGAAGATCCCAAATTGTATCCATCGCGTATACAATTCCCCGTCAACCGTGCCCGGCATGTGCCCGCCGATATCGTGGCTCCAATAGGCATAGCCCACGTTCGCCGCTGTCGCCGTGAACCACGGCTGGAAGGCCAGTGAATCCCACACGGAGATCGTGTCACCCGAGAATCCGATCTGGTAGCGGTGATTGCCGAGTCCGCCCCAGCGATGAAAGAGCAGCGGCCGCTTGCCTTCGCGCTCCTGATCGGTGAAATGCACATAGTTCAACCACCACGTAGGATTCACTCCGGCCGTTTGCGTGTTCGCTTCCTGCTGCCAGTCGAGCCACCAGAAATTAATTCCCTGCTTTTCCAGCGGATGGTGGAGCAAATCCATGTAATTCGTAGCGAATTTCTTATTTGTAATGTCGAAGGGCACATATTTCTTTGTGGATGGATCGATGCCCATTGCCTTCGCCATCGCCGGATATGCCGATTCCCACGGCTCCACGCCTGACGCTGGATGCAGGTTAAGCGTAGCCTTCAGTCCTTCATCGTGAAGGTTCTTGAGAAATGCATCAGGGTCGGGAAAAAGCAAAGGATTCCATGTGTAGCCGCTCCAGCCAAGGTCATGTCCCGACTGATCGGCCTGTTGCATCCTCTGGAGTTGCTCTCGATTCAAGTGCCAGTCCATATCGATCACCAGCACATCGAGCGGCACCGTATTCGCGTGGAACCCTCTCACCAGTTCGTTAAGCTCCTGATCGCTGTATGCCCAGTAGCGCGACCACCACGCGCCAAACGCAAACCGCGGAGGCAGCGGAATGCGCCCCGCAACCTCCACGTAATCGTGTAGCGCCTGCTTGTACTCGTGCCCGTAGCCGAAGAAATACCAGTCCTGCCGTTCTCCCGCTGGCCGCTCCATCACCCACGGCCATGGACTCTTTTCGCCCTGCGCAAACGTAAAGTTATCTGAGTCAAACAGGGGCCGCGTTGAATCATCGATCAACGTCCATCCATTGCGCGAGAGGAGCCCCGGCTCGATCGGCTCTTTCGTTTTTTCCCCGAGCGCTTCGTCAAGGGTGCGTGTCGTGCCGCGCAAATTGCCAGTATCCTCCATGCCCGGATGCCACGTGACCGGCTTGCCGTCGAGGGAAAAGGTGACGGCGAGGTCGTCGGCAGTAAACTTGCCATCGCTTCCTGTTGGCAGGCTATACGAGAGTTGCAGCGCGCTTGTGTTGATCTGGAGGAACTGGTTGGTGCCCGATTTTGTGACAGAAGACGTGAACTTGGGAACAGACAGACGACGGTTCAGAAATACAAATGATGCGTGGTCCTCGAACTTCCCATCCGCCGCCCACTCCATGCGGATCATCTGCGGCGTAAGCACCGTAAACCGCGCATGTCCGAAGACCACCACTGCCTTGGGATCGGCCACCGGGCTGTAGCTCGCCTCCGGGCCGCGAGTTTCGGTCTGCGGTCGGCTCGCCGCTCGCTGCTGCCCGTGCGCTGTTCCCGAAACCGCCAGTTGCGCAACAAGCAGCGCAACGCAAAGATGAAGTGCATATCTGAGCCTGGACATACCGGGCCAGCATAACGCGATGCCCGCCGCGCCGCCACATTCCCGGGCCGGACAGAAGCTGTCCGCAATGTCCGCTACCATAGACATGTGGACTTTCAGCTCGTCAGTGATTACAAGCCGCGCGGCGACCAGGGCCGTGCCATCCAGGAGCTCGTGGGGGGCGTCTGCGCCGGCGAAAAGCATCAGGTGCTGCTCGGCGTCACCGGCTCCGGCAAGACCTACACCGTCGCCAAGATCATCGAAGAGCTCAATCGCCCCGCGCTGATCCTCGCGCACAACAAGACGCTCGCCGCGCAGCTCTATCACGAGTTCAAGCAGTTCTTCCCTGGCAACGCCGTCGAATACTTCGTCTCCTACTACGACTACTATCAGCCCGAGGCCTACATCCCGTCCGGCGACCTCTACATCGAGAAGGAAGCCACCATCAACGAAGAGCTCGACAAGCTCCGCCTCTCTGCTACGCGCTCTCTCTTCGAGCGCCGCGACGCCATCATCGTCTCGTCCGTCTCCTGCATCTACGGCCTCGGCTCACCGGAGGCCTACTACGGTATGCTGCTGCTGCTTGAAAAGGGCCAGCGCATCCGCCGCGAAGACATCACCAAGCGCCTTGTCGAAATCCTCTACGAACGCAACGACAGCGACTTCCGCCGTGGAACCTTTCGCGTCCGCGGCGACGTCATCGAAATCTACCCCACCTACGACGAGAACGCATATCGCATCGAGCTCTTCGGTGACGAAATCGAGTCGCTCGCGCAGATCGACCCGCTCTTCGGCTCGGTCCGTGAGAAATACTCGCGCCTGCCCATCTATCCCAAGAGCCACTACGTCGTGCAGCCCGAGCGCAAGAAGACCGCCATCGAATCCATCCTCGAAGAGCTGGCCTGGTGGGAGAAGGAACTCGAATCGCAGGGCCGCCTCGTCGAATCTCAGCGCATTCACCAGCGCACCCGCTTTGACCTCGAGATGATTAAGTCCGTCGGCTACTGCCACGGCATCGAGAACTACTCCCGCCATTTCTCCGGACGCCTCCCCGGCGAGCCGCCTCCCACCCTGCTTGACTACTTCCCGCGCGATTACCTGCTCTTCGTCGACGAGTCGCACGCGACCGTCCCGCAGGTCCACGGCATGTGGCACGGCGACCGCTCGCGCAAACAGAACCTCGTCGACTACGGCTTCCGTCTGCCATCCGCGGTCGACAACCGGCCGCTAAAGTTTGAGGAGTTTGAGGCCCGCGTCAACCAAGTCGTTTACGTCTCGGCCACGCCCGGCCCATACGAACTCACCAAGTCCTCCGGCGTGGTCGTCGAGCAGATCATCCGACCCACCGGCCTCGTCGATCCTGAAGTCGAAATCCGCCCCATCCGCGGCCAGATCGACGATCTGCTTGCCGAGATCCGAGACCGCGCCTCGCGCAACGAGCGCGTGCTCGTCACCACGCTCACCAAGCGCATGGCCGAAGACCTCGCCGGATACTACTCCGAAGTCGGCGTGCGCTGCCGCTACATGCACTCCGAAATCGAGACTCTGGAGCGCGTGCGCCTCCTCCGCGATCTTCGCAAAGGCGAATATGACGTCCTCATCGGCATCAACCTGCTGCGCGAAGGCCTCGACCTGCCCGAGGTCTCGCTCGTCGCCATCCTCGACGCCGACAAGGAAGGTTTCCTGCGCTCCACCGGCTCGCTCATCCAGACCATAGGACGCGCCGCGCGCCACGTGAATGGCCGCGCCATCCTCTACGCCGACCACTTCACCGATTCGATGAAGCAGGCCCTCGATGAGACGAGTCGCCGCCGCGAAGTGCAGCGCGCCTATAACGAGGAGCACGGCATCACGCCCAGATCGGTCATCCGTCCCACTGAGATGTCGCTGGCTCAGATCCTCAAGGCCGACTACGCCGACCTCACCGAGGACACCGACTCCCTGCCCGAATTCAAATCGCAGGAAGAACTCGACGCCTACATCGCGAATCTTGAATCCGACATGCGCGAAGCCGCGCGCAAATTCGAGTTCGAAAAGGCCGCCCGCCTCCGCGACAAGGTCAAGGAACTGCGTACAAAGGAATTTCTGTTCGCCTAGCAGGTTCCTTTGGCGGTGCTATTGTTGCCTGCGGTGTAAGAGAAGGCAAGTCTCTGTATCATTTTCGACAAAGGCACGAATTGCTTCAACACCGAATCGCAATAGCTCTGCAATCTCCGTTGTCGAACAATTACCGGCCCGGACCCAAATGACCTTTGGTGGGATGCCGTACAGAACACTTCTTTCAAAGAAGTCCGAGTCTTTCGATACGATTACGTAACCGTGAGCCTTCGCGTATTCCCATATTGCAACATCGCTGGCGCTTCCCAAGTTGCATTCGTAGACATGTTCTGATTCAGCGAAAATGTCTGATAGCAGATCAGTCAATCGGGGAGATAGGTTCTCGTCCAGCAGTAGTTTCACGCGGACAGAATTTCTAGCTTTCGCTCGCGATCCGCGGCAAAGGCCAGAGAGGCGCGGATATCGTCTTCAGTCAAATAAGGGAAATCGCGGAGCAGTTCGGCATGTGTCATTCCTGAAGCCAGGTATTCAAGCACATCATCGACAGTGATTCGCAACCCGCGGATACACGGCTTGCCATTGCGCTTGCCGGGCTCGATAGTGATGATGTCTGAATACTTCATGTGTCTTAAGTTAAGTGAAAGAGCGGCTTCCGGCAACTAAAACAAATATGCTAAGGAGCCCCTCCCAGTGCGCGTACAGGACCCGGTGTTTCCACGAACCAATTCTCCAGCAGTTAAGCGGCCGCTCCACAAACCGCCCCTTTGATCATGCTCACCCGTTCCGCGAGGCTCCCTGGCTCGACTGATACAAGTTCGAAGCCGAAGTCTCGATAAATCTCTTCGTGAATCTTCTCAAAGCGCACCGTTTCCTCGAAGCTGATCCGCCGCGCTTCGGTAACCGTGACGAAGCCAAGATTGCGAACGAAGAAGACTCGTTTTTGGTAGATTGCTTTTTTCCTGACGCGCTCCAGTTCGCCTGCAAGAAACGATGAAAAAGGATACCCGAGGTAGACCGCCAATGCTGCGGTACACACAACGCAACGGTCATGAAACTGAACGTCATCCCGTTGACAGGAAGCTCGCATCTGACGGTCGCGTTGCAACTTGGCGATTACATCGATAAATGATGCGTCCTTCCAGGGCTCAACTCTTCCCTGCGCATGCGCGGCGGCGATGACGTCGGTCGCTGCCTCTTCGACCACACTGAACCCGTCGAGTTCCAGCTGACGGATGATGGCCGTCTTCCCCGCACCGGGCGCCCCGGTGATGACGAACCTTCTCATTTGGTTTTTACAGAGAGAGCCCATCAGATCTGCTGCTTCTTCCATCGCCCGCGCCGAAACAGCACAATGCTTGCCGCTGCAATCGAGCACTCCGCAACAACGATGGCGACCAGTGCGCCGTATGCATGCATGCCCTCCCGCACCGCGAGCCAGTACGCTAATGGCAGCTCAAGCACCCAGAACCCGAAGAAATTCACAATCGTCGGAGTCACCGTGTCCCCCGCGCCATTGAAGGCCTGCAGCATGACCATGCCGTACGCGTATCCCACATTCCCGCAGCTCAGAATCCGCAGCGCTGTCGCGGCAATCGGCGTCACCACCGGATCATGGATGAACAGCTTCACCATTGGCGTCGCAAACACAAAAAAGAACACGCCCACCGTGCCCAGAAAAATCATGTTGTAAAGACCGGTGCGCCACACCGCCTGCTCCGCACGGTCCGGATGCTTCGCCCCAAGGTTCTGCCCTACCAGCGTAGCGGCTGCATTGCTCAGCCCCCACGACGGCAGGATGTAGAAGATCACAATCCTGATTGCCACGGTGTAGCCCGCAACTGCTGCCGCTCCGAAGAGCGAGATGATTCGCACCAGCCCGATCCAGCTCGCATTCGCAATGGTGAATTGCAGGATTCCTGTCAGCGACACGCGCACCAGCCGCCACAGTACTCCGAGATTCACTCGCAGATGCCGCGTCAGCACATGAATCCGCTCCGTGCCGCGGAGCAGCCGATAGAACTGGTACAGCACGCCAACGCTGCGTCCGGAAAATGTCGCCAGCGCCGCGCCGGTCACGCCTAGCCGAGGAAACGGCCCCAGCCCGAAGATGAGGCACGGATCGAGAATCAGGTTGAGAATATTCGATACCCATAGCAGCCGCATGGCGATCGCGGCGTCGCCCGCTCCGCGAAAGATCCCGTTGTTCAGAAAGAGCATGACGATCGCACCGCAGCCGCCGAGCGCGATCCGCGCGTAGCCTGAGCCCGTCGCGACCACCGACGGCGGCGCTCCCATCGCTCGCAGCAGGTGCGGCGCAAAGATGCCCAGCGGCAGCCCCATGGCAACCGACACCGCCAGGCCAAGAATGATCGCCTGCACCCCTGAGATCGCCGCATCCTCCGGATCCTTCTCGCCGATCCTGCGCGCAACCATCGCTGTTGTCGAAAGCGACAGCCCGATGCCCACCGCAAACACCAGCGCGAGCATAGATTCCGTGATGCCGACCGTCGTTACCGCGTCTACGCCGAGCCGCCCCACCCAGAACACATCCACCACCGCAAACAGCGACTCCAGCGCCATCTCGAGAACCATCGGAATCGCCAGCAGGAAAATCGCGCGATTCAGGCTGCCCGCC
>JAFAKX010000077.1 GCA_019234945.1 Silvibacterium sp. | reverse complement strand
AGCGATCTCAGTCACCGTCGCGCGCCAGAGCTGCGAAACCTCAAGCACGTTGGCCTTGTCGACCGAGGTAACCTTCTTGCGCCGCGCCGAAGCAAGCTCAAACGCGATGCGGGCAACCCGGATTACCTCGTCTCGCGTGTAGCGCATGGTGTTCCACGCAGAACCGGCCTCGCGATCCCAGGAGCGTGGCTCACCGAAGTAGAGGCCGCCGAGCAGTTCGCGCACAAAGAGAATATCTGCGCCATTGACCACCTCAGCGCGCAGCGGCGAGTTCGACGAGAGCGCCGGCCACGCGAAGGAGGGCCGCAGGTTGGCGAATCCGCCGAGGGCCTGCCGCAATTGCAGCAGGCCGGCTTCGGGGCGGCGGTTTGGGGGAAGGGAGTTAAATTCGTTGCCGCCGACGGCGCCCAGCAGGACGGCGTCGCTCTCGAGCGCGGCATCAAGGGTCGATTCTGGCAGCGGTGAGCCGTTGGCTTTGATGGCTGCGCCTCCGATGAGCGCGTGCCGAAACTCGAAGTCGTAGCCGCCGAGTTCGGCCACCGATTCGAGTATCCGCACCGCTTCGGCTGTTACTTCGGGGCCGATTCCATCTCCGGCGACGACCAGTATCTTGAGCTTCATCGTTATCTCCCTGCTGAGAAACAGGCTGCGAATGACGGAATTACTTAATCTTTTCGGCCGGCTCTTCGTGGATCAGGTCTTCATGCCGCTGATGATGCGCAACCAGGTTGATGAGGTCCTGATCGTAGATCGCCTTCTTGCGGTCAGCCAACTCGGTGAACGCACGGTATGCGATGTCCAGATCGGCGGCCGAGAGGTTATACCCGAGCTCAATCAGCCGCGAGCGCAAGGCGTGCCGTCCTGAATGCTTGCCCAGTACCAGCCGGTTTGCCGGGATGCCGAAGACCGAAGGTGTCATGATCTCGTAAGTAAGCGGATTGGACAGCACTCCGTGCTGATGTATTCCCGCCTCATGAGCAAATGCATTGTCTCCGACGACAGCCTTGTTGGGTGATGGCGCAAAGCTGATCATCTGCGCAAGCAGCTGGCTGACGCTGTACATCTTGCTGAGGTTCAGCCGATTCTCCATCGGATAGCGATCTCCGCGCACGTGCAGCGCGGCGGCAATTTCTTCAACGGCCGCATTGCCGGCCCGTTCGCCGATGCCGTTAATTGTGCACTCGACCTGGCGCGCGCCGGCCTCGATGGCAGCAAGCGAATTAGCCACGGCGAGCCCGAGGTCGTCATGGGTGTGCGCTGACAGAATGACGCGATCTGTGCCGGGGACTCGCTCGCGAATCATGCGGAACATGCCGGCATAGTCGCTCGGAGTGGCGTAGCCGACTGTATCCGGAAGGTTGACGACGGTTGCGCCAGATTCTATGGCGGCCGAGACAATCTTGCACAGGAACTCCGGGTCGGTGCGGGTCGAGTCTTCAGGAGAAAATTCGACCTCGTCGGCTAGCGTACAGGCGAGCGCGACAGACGCGGCGGTCTGCTCCAGAGCCTCTTCCCGGCTGATCTTGAGCTTGTATTGCAGATGAAGGTCGGAGCTGGCCAGAAAAATATGGATCCGCGACTTTTCCGCCCGCTCAAGGGCCTGCGCAGCCCTCTCGATGTCTCCGCGTTTGGCCCGCGCCAGTGAGGCGATCACTGGTCCGCGCACTTCCCGTGCAATGGTGTCGATGGCGGCAAAATCGCCGTCTGAGGAGATTGCGAATCCCGCCTCCAGGATATCGACTCCCAGATCGGCAAGAGCATGGGCCATCTGGAGCTTTTCGTGCTGCGTCATGCTGCAGCCGGGCGATTGCTCGCCGTCACGAAGAGTCGTATCGAAAAAATGGACGCGGTCTGGGGGCATCGGCATCACCTGCAAAGCGAAGCTCTATATCGATAAGTCTGCCAAAATATTGGCCATTATTCAAATTTATAATTTTTACCGAATCGATAAATTAAGATAATATCTCGAATCGAGCCTCCCCAAAGAGTCGCTTTGGCTTATGGACCTTTCCCAGCTTGAAACTTTCCTAGCCGTTGTCGAAGAGCGCGGATTTTCGCGCGCCGCAGCGAGGCTACACCGTACTCAGCCTGCCGTCAGTCACGCCATTCGCAGGCTTGAGGAAGAGGTCGGCGATCCGCTCTTCGAGCGCAGCTCGCGTGAAGGAACGCTGACTCCGGCAGGCGAGCTTTTGCGCGAATATGCCGAGCGCCTGCTGAAGCTGCGCCGTGAGGCGACGGCGGCCATCGGAGAGTTGCGCTCGCTTGAGCGTGGACGCCTCCACATGGCCGCGAACGAATACACCTGCCTTTACCTGCTGCCGGTGCTCGACCAGTTCCGCCGGCTGTGCCCGCACATCAGTGTGCTCGTGCAGCGTGCGCTTGCCAGCCGTATTCCAGAACAGATCCTTGACCGCACAGTGGAAATGGGAATCGTAACCTTCCGCCCGGACGAGGAGCAGCTTCGGCTGGTCGGCGTATACACCGACTCGATTGTGTTCATCGTGAATCCCCGGCATCCTCTGGCGCGCGAAAAAAAAGTGGCCATTCGCGACCTGGGCGCGGAGAACTTTGTCGCTCACAACGTTGTGTCGCCCCTGCGGCGGCGCGTGATCGATCTGTTCGAGAAGCACAAAACGCCTTTGAACATGAATGTCGAGCTGCCCAGCCTCGAAGCGATCAAGCGTTTCGTGGCCATGGGCAATGGAGTCGCCCTGGTTCCGGGCCTCACCGTTCAGGATGAACTTGCCCGGGGTGAACTGGTGCAGGTCGCAGTGCCTGAACTCCGGATCGAGAGGCAGCTCTTTCTGGCTTACAGGAGGAATTCGATGCTGTCCCATGCAGCTCTGGCTTTCCTCAAAGCCGTCAAGTCGCTTTCGCAGGAACGGGGCACGCCTTTCACTTTCCGCACCGAGCCCAACAAGTGAGACCACGCTGGCATCTCGAATTGCTGTCGAATCCCGGCTCGGCAGGTACAATTACCAAGTGGACCGGGCGCACCCCCGTGTCCACAAAAATATCTACCAGCCCGAAAGGCGTTGCGCCCCCTACAGCGGGCCAGAGGTTCACGAGACGAATGAAGAAAAGTTTGTTGCTGCTTTTGCTGCTGCCCTTCATGGCCGCGGTCGGTTTTGCACAGGAGAGCCGCATGGATGTCAGCGGCAGTTTTTCCGCAGTTATTCCTCCTTTTGTCTCAGGCAACGCTGTCCAGTTGCACGCTACAGTGGGTTTGGGCGGCCTTGTCAGCTATCGCTATCTGCTCACACCGCATGTTGGACTGGAAGTGAATTATCAATATGCTCAGCAGGTGCAGCACTTTCGCAATCCAACGAACAACCTGCTGATCCATAACCGCTTCCAGGAGATTTCCGGGGCGATCGTTTACAACTTTGTCTTCAGAAATCTGAACCCATTCGTCGAAGGCGGCCCTGGCGGCTACATCTTCTCGCCTATCCGCGACCAGACCACGCAGACTTTGAACGCCAGCCAGAACACGAACATCGGCATACTGTACGGCGCCGGCATCGCATACGAACTGAGCCCCAGCTGGGACATACGGGCTGAATATCGGGGTATCGTGGTAAAGTCGCCCAGCTTCGGAGACAACAATTTGCGAACGAATCGTTATTACAACATTTACGATCCCGTAATCGGCGTGGCCTACCACTTCTAGACACTGGCCAACTCTCCAGCAACAAAGAAGCAGCCCCGGCCATTGTAGCCGGGGCTATTTTCTGTGACGAAAAGCGAACGCTTTGTCAGGAACCAGGAGTCCAGGCGCGAGAAGGGCCTGGACAAGAGCCTTGGCCCATCGCAATCAGGAAACTGCTATCGGACACCGAGCAGGCGATAGTTTACACCCACGGTGAAGCCATTCGGCGTCATCCCATTGCTGGGAAATGGGGGTAAGCCTGGAGCAGACGGCAGGAACTGATACTCGTAGCCACC
>JAFAKX010000183.1 GCA_019234945.1 Silvibacterium sp. | reverse complement strand
AAACTCTATCGCCAGAAGATCGCCGCTCAGCACCACCGTCACCCGATGAAACGGATCGCGATGCCACGGCGAAGCCTCTCCCGGCTCCAGCCTTTGCCGCCGGACCAGGACACTCCCTCGATGATGCAGCACCTGCTGATTCGCCGTCCCTGCCATGATCCAACTATTCTCCGATCCTCAGCCGTCACGATGGTTGAGAGAGAAACAGAAAGATCTTATTCCCGCAATCTCCATCTTGGTACAAAGGTATGACTCCTCCGTGACATCTGCTCGCGATCCTTTCGATAGTCTCCAATTCATAGGAACTCTCGAAGGACACTGAGTATGACAAATTCTGTTCTTTTGGATCTGCGAACGCTTCTTCTGGAAAAGCACGCACAGCATGTCGTCCTCATCCACTTTCCCATCGCACTGTTTATGAGCGGAGTCGTTTTCGATCTCTTATCGAGAGGGAAACGCGATTCGCAGCTTGCTCGTGCCGCGTACCTCAACTTGTCCGTTGCCGCCGTGACGGTACTGCCTGCAATCATCACAGGCGTGCTGGCGTGGCAGTTCGCTTTCGGCGGGACACCGCTCGACGGCATGATATTGTTCCATCTCCTTGCGGCCTCATTCGCGGGCCTTCTGGTAGTAGCGTCCTGGTGGATACACTGGCGCAGGCGCAGATCCGAACTCCTGTCGCTTTTTCGGTACCGCATCCCCATAGAACTGCTCGGTATAATCGTCATTGCGGTCGCAGCGCACACCGGAGGGTTCGTGAGCGGCGTGAACCAATAAATGCTGGAAACGGGAATTAGCTGGCAAATGGTCAGTCTGTTCTCCCGCGGAGCATAGTTTCGGTATTTGTACGCGTATCTTTTCACGCGGATGGCGTTGCCTGCCGTTCCAGGCGGGGCCAAATGAGTCCCGACTGTATAGCGGCCTATCGACGCTTCATCCATCTCCAGATTTTTCAATCAATCTTTACGGCCTAAACACACTGAAGAAACACCTCCGGAATAGAGGCCAGCCAGGAGGAAAAACCAATGAAGCATCCCCATCTTTGGATTACACTCGGCGTTTGCACACTGCTTGCCGCCGGACCGATCGCCTCATTGCGCGCCGAGGACGCCGACACCGAAGGCTTCCACGGAGCATCCTATGTCACCACTGTGAAAGACTCGGCGGGCAATTTCGCTTCTCGCGACGTAATTGCCCTGCACGCCGATCACACCATGTCGGTAATCGATTCTGGACAAGGCGGCCCGACATTCTTCTTCACCAGCCAACTGGGCTCCTGGAAACGGGGCGACCATGGACTAGTCGCCAGAACGATTGACTTTGACTTTCCGCCCAATGCAGATGTTGCCCGCGCAGACTATACGATTAGCATCGGACAGGATGGGAAGACTATATCGGGCACCATCACACTGACTACCTTTCCACTTCAGGCAGATCCGCTGGACGGTGGCGGGACGGTCGTGGGTACATTTACCTTCGCAGGTGAATTAATTACGCCCTGAAAAGGCCACGCTGCACGAATCTCAGCCAACAGGGAGAAGAGTTGGCCCGCTCGGCTACATGCTGTTTGCAGGTAGGCTGAGCGGGCCTTCTGTTTACCGGGTGCCCCATATGAATCACACCTCCTCCATATTTACCGCTTCCTTGTTGTTTTTGTGGGCGGGTGTGAGCCCTTCTTTGGCGGTGTCGTAGGCTTGGTCCCACCGCTTGATTGAATGCCAGCTCCGCTGACTACAATCCTTCCCTGTACCAGGTTCACTGTAACGGAATCCAGTTCGGTCCCCGTACCTCCGCGCGGTGCAGTTTTGAAGCTCATAGTTAATGATTTCGCGTCAGTTGTCAGGGTTAGATAGCCAAACTCAATAATTGGATCGACCTCAAGCTTGTGATCGCCGATAACAGTTCCCGCCGGTGGCGCGGCTTGCTGCGGCGGAGTCGCAGCATAGCCGCCTGATCCTGCGACGACGTATGGCACTTGCCTCCCGTTCAACGTTCTAGTGAACCGCTGGTACAGATGAGCATGTCCTGACAGTAATGCGTCTGGCCATACTCCTGCCTTCTTGCAACAGGAATCGATGTCTTTCATCAGACCGCCGCTCCCGCCGGTCTTCGCATCGACCGAAAGCGGAGGATGATGAACCGCAATGATGATGGCGCGCTCTCCCGCCTGCCTCTTAGCCTTCAGTCGCTGCAACTCCTCTGTCAGGAACGTCAGTTGGTCGTCGACGAGTGGGAAGTGTCCTTGCTGCGAAGAAATAATGCCTCCGCCCGTGTCCAGAACGTTACTATACAGCCCGATAATAGAAACGAAAGGCGCATCGAGCGTGAAGTAAACGGCTGGTTGCGTCATCACTGTGCGCGCGATGCTCATTGCATCGGGTGAAGGCTCAGGAGCCGCAGCGCAAAAATTCGATAGAAAGGCAGCAAGCGTGGGGACCTGAGGAGCAGTCGATGACGGACCAAACACCATTCCGTCGTGATTGCCTGGGATGGCAAAAATAGGCCGATCGTATTCACGAAAGGGCTCGTAAAACTGATCATAGTAATACTGCGCTTCGCCGAAGTTGTAGACCACGTCGCCCAGGTGAAAGAAGAAAGCTGGACCGCCAACACCCGACGACCGCACGTCCGCAACCATAGCATTGGCTACGGCAGCTTCCTTCGCAATTGCGGTTCCAGCTGTTTGAGTCTTGCTTACCTTTGCAGCTCCGGTGTCACCAACAGCATGAAATGAAATTTTTCCAGCCTTTGTGATAGCCGTTACCATCTCTCCAGGCAGGTAGTCGGCAAGGTTTATATATGGGAGCGCTCCCGTTCGCCTCGGCGGGATAGGTTGTACCTGGTTCTTATGCCGCAGATAATACGGCGAGTTGTAATAGGCATCGCTGGTGTTATCTACCTGAAATGCGTTCTCCCCCGGAGTGACTTTCGGATCGGCGTAGACCTGATTACCTGGCCCTGAAAGACTCGTTCCAGTGGACATGGCTATCTCCTTGTGAACTGCGCCTGAGTTTTCGAAATTTGAAGCGCCTAAGTTTGACATAACTGCCTGGATCCGTCACAACTTAATTTTCGCCTCAACCCCGGCAAACAAGCAGCGCACACTGCCTGAAGCAGTGGCCTGCTCGAGCCGGATGCCCTTTTGAACGCTGATCGCTGCCTTCCCCTAATCCCTGATCCCTGCACCCTGCCCTTCACACAGACTGCCACAACTCCACCCGCTTCCCGTCCGGATCGGTGAACCCGCCGAAGCTGCCGTTAGTTATCGCACTCTCACCTGACAAGAGGCGATTTCGCAGCATCTGTCCCCTGGCAGCAGCCCAGAAGCTTTTCGTTCGTAATGGAGTATGCTGACAGTGGCGCTCCGCTAGGCCATCTGGTCTTTGCCCTTTTCGGCTTTCTTCGTTTCCGGGTTCAGGTCGAGAAGCATCTTTCAAGCTCGTCCGTGCTAAGCGAGGTTCCATGCGCTCTGAATTGGTTTACTCCGCGGGATTGCAGGTTCCAAACCGCTTTCTCTTGTCCACTCTGGCCATAAAGGCAGTCCGCAGGCTGCATGTCACAAACACTCGCGTCGAAGAAACGACAAATCAGGTATTTTCCGATGTCGCAAGCGGGAATTATCTGCAGGTGACTCTGCCGGAAGTGAAAACCGTTCCAGCTGTCGACAGCATCTTGACTTCGCCAGCCGTCTGAATCACTCGCCAGGCGTGCCGCCACCGGGCTCGCCACCGCGAATGTCATGTGCGGACTGCTCCAAAAATTGGGCGGCTGCCATGCGTGGTACGGGCACAGTGGAAAGCAACGGGGCCTACCCAGGGTCCGTTTGCAGACGGTGTGTAGCAGAATCCAGTCCGCCTCAAACATAGCGGACCGGAGCCCGACGCAGTACACTGCAATTGAGGGCTATCCATGAGCGGCGAGGACCTATTGCTTCGATGCAGCGACTGCGGGCAGGAATTTGTGTTTACCGCAGCGGAACAGCAGTTCTTTCAGGAGCGGGGTTACTCCTCGCCCAAGCGCTGTAAATCATGCCGCCAGGCGAAGCAGAGCGCGGGCTCGTATGGCCAACAAGGTGGTGGACGCGCGACCGGTTACAGTTCCAGCACAGGTACCGAAACGACGGTCGTTTGCGCTGGCTGCGGACAAACCACCACGGTTCCTTTTGAGCCGCGCGGAGATCGGCCGGTTTACTGCAAGAATTGCTACAAGCCGAAGCAGGGTGGCCGGGGTCGTGGCGGTAGCGGAGGAAATCGTGGCCGGGATCGTCGCTACTGATCTTCTTTGACAATCGAGTGTTCTTCGGAGATGCCGCATTCGACCGGAAGCCCACTCAAGCCAGAGGCTTGAGTGGGGCAGTACAGCCGTGTATCTGCGGTCAACGCAAGCAAGCGCGCCCCTGAGCTGAACCCTGCCTCACACCGGCTGCCACAGCTCCACACGGTTCCCTTCCGGATCGGTGAACCATCCGAAGCTGCCGTAGTCGTATCGTTCTCTCTTGGGATCAACCTCGACTCCGGCTGCAATCAGCGCGTTCAGTAGCGCATCCAGATTATCCACCTGAAAATTCAGCATCGCCGGCTGGCTGGTAGGGAAGTAGTCCGACCCGCGAGCAAACAACGACACCACCACGGGACCCCGCTGGTCCTCCGCGTCGAACATCCAGCTGCCGTGCAGGCGCTTCAGCCCCAGGTGCTTCTCGTACCACGCATACAGCGCCTCCGGATCATTCGCCCGCAGAAACGCCCCGCCAATCCCCGTCGCTCTGGCCATCTCTAACCTCTCCGCCTTGCCATTATCCAGGAATTAGCGCGGACGAGGGAGTCCCAAAGGACAAACAATCTTTAGCCCGGCACGGCACTGCCGGGAAAGGAAAGACAGAAAGCCTGAGTCCCGAAGGGACGGCACATCAATTTTCAGCTATCATCGCGTGTTGCATCCATCGTCTTCAAGAGGGTGGTTCTATGAAAACCTCTTGGCAAGCAAAAGCAGCCCATCTCGAATGTTGCTGGTTTGAGACTGGGCAACGCCTCCGGTGCGATAGCTCCTGGATGCAGAACGATTCCGAAACGACCGATAGAAGCTTTTCGCCGTCGATTCCGGATTTTGCTCGTCACAGCCCACTTGGCTCCGGAGAATGGTTTGCTCCATGGAACGTCCGCTGGAGTCTCCCACGCAGACTCTAGTTGGCGGAGAATTTCCCCAAGCCAGCTACAATAAAAATAGAGACACAAAAGCCCGGCCGTGCGTCCGAGCTTTTGTGTCTGTACCGCAAATGTCTTTAATCCCTTGAATACAATCAGATAGCGATGAATCCGAAGAGAGCGCTGAACGGAATCAAATACCTACGAGAGAAGATGCCCTTGCAGAATAGAATCAGATAGAAACTCTAAAGTTCCATGTTGTCAATAACATAGCCTTTAATCGAAAGGCAATCGCCACAAAATCAATCAGATGGAGCAACTGAGGCCGAATGGGGGGGAGGGGGTGGCAGACCCTACTCTCCGGAAATGATGCGCAGACCAGCGCGTCTGCGCTCGGCTAATCGCTAATCCCTAATCCCTGCCCCGCAGCAGATCGCAGGCCCGCTTAAGGTCCTCATCACGCTTGGCGAAGCAGAACCGCAGGACGTTCTCCCCACGTCCCCTGGTAAAGAACGCCGTCCCGGCGACCGCTGCGACTCCGCGCTCGCGGAGCAGCGCCCGAGCCTTCTCCTTGGCCGTCGCACCGGGCAGCGACGAGGCATCGGCCAGGACGTAATACGCTCCCGCCGGAACGGACGGCGTCAGCCCCGCGGCGGCCAGCGCCGAGCACATCACGTCCCGCTTGGCCTGGTACTCGACAGCCATATCGGTATAGAAGGACACCGGAAGCTCCAGCAGCCCGGCCGCCGCCCCATACTGGAACGGCGAAGGCGCGCAGACGTAGGTCAGGTCGTGGAAGTAGGCGATCGCCCCCAGCCACCGGGGGCTGGCCGTCAGATACCCCACCCGCCACCCCGTGATGCTGAACGTCTTCGATAACCCCGAAATGGAGATAGTCCGCTCCGCCATCCCCGGCAGGGTCGCCGGACTGACGTGCTTCGTCCCATCAAAAACGAAGTACTCGTAAATCTCGTCAGTGAAGACGAAGAGGTCATGCTCCTCGACGATCTCCGCTACCGCCACGAGCTCTGTGCGCGAGAAGACCTTCCCGCACGGATTTGACGGCGTATTGATCACCAGCGCGCGTGTCTTCGGCGTGATTGCTGCCCGCAACCCGTCGAGGTCGAGCGCCCAGTCTCCTTGTGTGAGCGGAACTGCCACGGGCTTGATCCTCAGCGCCAACAGCGTATTGAGGTGATAACCGTAGAACGGCTCGAACAGGATCACTTCGTCGCCGGGATCCAGCAACGCCAGCGCCGCGGCGTAGAACCCTCCCGTCGCGCCCGACGTAACCAGCACCTCGGTGTCGGGATCGACGGTGAGTCCATTGTCCCGCTCCAGCTTGCGGGCGATAGCTTCCCGCAGGGGAGCCACTCCGTCAAGCCGGGTGTAGATGTTGTACCCCTGATGAATGGCCTCGATGGCTCGGCCGACCACCGGGTGCGGCACTTCGGTGTCGCATACCCCCTGTGCCAGGTTCACCCCCGCCACCCGGTCGCACTCCAGCGTCATCGCCCTGATCTCCGACTGGACGACGCTCGGAGAAATCTCGCTCAAACGCAGCTTTTCCAGTGTGCTTCGCATTAATCCATATCTACCATGCGGCTGCGGCGATTGCATCCGGTTCCAGACACCACTCGTCCTATCAGAGCAATTGACATGGTGGCAAGACTGGCGTAGAGACACAAGCTGGAGCGCTACGAGCATGCGGATGATTAAGGGGACGAGGCGAGCATGTTGCGTAGCAATCTGCTGCGTGATCGCGGCCTGCGGGATCCATTCAACGGAAGCCGGAGGCAACCCGGACGGCATCATCACCCAAGAAACGCTGATCTGGAGTGACGAGTTTACCGGTAAGACTGCGCAGAGCGCGCCCAACCCGGCGAACTGGACATACGACACGGGCGGCGGCGGTTGGGGCAACGACGAACTGGAGATCTACTGCAGCTACGGATCGGACACCGCACCATGCAACCCCAAGAATCCCAATGCCTATGTTGGCAACGAAGGATACCTGCACATCGTCGCCCGGGAGCCCACCCTTGGCACCTACACTTCAGCATGATTAAAGAGTCAGGGCCTACAAAGTTTCAGGTATGGGCGAATCGAGGCCCGTATCAAGATGCCTGACGGACAGGGCTTTTGGCCCGCTTTCTGGATGCTAGGCAACAACATCTCCACAGTCAAATGGCCGGCCTGCGGTGAGATGGACATCATGGAGAGCGTCGGCTCTAAGCCGTCGACCAATTACGGTTCGATTCATGGAGCGGGATTTATCGGGACGAAGATCGGAACCTCATACGACCTGCCCGACGGTGCTAGGTTCGGAGATGCCTTCCACGTCTTCGGAATTCTATGGTCGCCCGAGCTAATCAAGTATTACGTCGACAATCCTGCGATTGCGTACGCCACCTATACGCCGTCGAGCCTTCCCAAAGGCGCCGTATGGCCGTTCGATGCAGGCAAGTTCTTCTTCATCCTGAACGTCGCCGTTGGTGGATCGTGGCCCGGCGCACCGAATTCTACGACGACGTTCCCGCAGCAGATGCTGGTTGATTACGTCCGTGTCTACGCTGAGCCGGGCGCTACGGCCGCCCCATCCAGGGAATAACGGATGTTTTCGGTTTCTGTTTCGAGACCGGCCCATCGCGCGCAAGCTGCTTTTCACGGAGCGCGACGACCTCACCCCGCGCCTCCCGGGCAGCTGTTTTGCGATCCGTGTAAATCTGCGGACTATCGCTAAATATGATCCTGCCTTCCACGCGGTCGTGTCCCAGCACACTTAGCAGGTGAGGGAAGAAGGTGATTTCGCCGTAGTAGCAGAGGTCGACCTCTGCGCCGTCGTTAACCGAATAAGCAATCGCGGCCGGAACGACTGGAGCGCCTGTCGTGGCTGCTGGCTGAAGGAATGAGGAGTGAAACGGCAGTACCGTGCTGCCATCGCTGCTTGTACCCTCGGGATACAGCACCACAGGGATCCCGGCCGTCAACGCTGCAGCGATTGAGGCAGCCGGGTCTCCGACGCCGTGGCTGCGGCTGCGTTCTACGAAGACCGTTCCGCCGCAGCGAGCAAGTATTCCGAACATTGGCCAGCTAAGCACCTCCGACTTGGAAACGAAGATGCATGGCATAGCGGCAGCATAGAGAAGGATATCCAGATGGCTGAGGTGGTTTGACACGATTAAACCCCTTGCCGGGATCGGTCCTGATGCTGAGGCCTTCATCGCAAGCCGCCGGACAACGATCGCACAAGCCCGATGCAGCCACTCCGCCCGATCGCGCAGTGTCAGGCCTTTGCCGCGTCTTAGGCGCAACATCCAGAAGCGCGCCAAAACATCCAGGAGGCTGAAGGTCAGCAGGAATCCGCGAAAGGCAGCCTTTGTTCTTTTTCCGATTGGGAGCACTCTCATTTGAGGCGAGTCAAGGCAACGGAAACACACTTGTACGCTAAATCGTCCACCCTAGATTACAGGTCAGAGCGGGACCGTTTCGAGTCGGGATCGACGAGAAACCTATTCCTTGCCGCCGGGGTCAGATGCGCCAAGTCCAGTAAGGTGAGGAAATCGATGGTGCCGAATTCGCGGTCCCAGGCAGGCGGTCCGCAGATTTTTGCTCCCACCGCGATGTAGGTCTTGATAAGTTTGGGAATCTTTACGTCCGGCATTGGGCTCGCGCCAACGGGCGGCAACTCATAGCGGGAGAGCGATGTAGTGCGTAACTCTGGCGCAACAAGACACTGTGACAGTTGCGAATACATTTGCCAGCCCGCCTGCGGATCCTGCGAAGTTAGGGACGAGCACCCGATCAGATAACGCAAGCCGTAGAACTTCGAGTACTGAGCAATACCTCTCCACAGCAACGTCAGCACTTCGCTGGAGCGGTGATCGCGATCGATAGATGCCCGACCGAGCTCGAGCACCTGATCGCGAATCGGTTCATAGGGACGAAAATCAAACTCCTGGGCACTGTAATAACCAAGATGGCGCGCAGCGGTGATGCCAGACTGCATCCGGTAGGTTCCGACAATCTCACCACGAGAGCGATCTTCGACAATCAGGTGGTCGCAAAATAAGTCGAACTGGTCCCGATCCATGCCGGTCGAATAGGAGGAGATTAGTCCCTCGCCTAACTCGATGTTGAAGACCCTGAATCGCAACCGGCATGCAGCTTCCCGCTCCGCTAAGGATTGAGCAAGCCTGATCTGATATTTGCCAACCTCGATCGTAATCCAGGGCTGGAGTGCCGGCTGTGGAGGAGCCGCGGAAGGCTGAGCGTGAGGACGGCCCGCAGTTTGTATTTCGTATGACCCGCCAGCAACAAGAGATAGCTTGCGCGGCCTCAAATGGTCATAAGGGGTGAACATAGGCCTATCATGCCTCGAATTATTTGAATGAATCTTAACATTCTGCGAAATCCTCGCAAATTCTCGGTGAATCGCAATTGGTCAACCATGAACTGTGCATTGGTCTGTCTTGCCAGTTTGGACGTTGGGTATCGTGCTACTCCGCGGCGAGAGAACATCTGTCGGCCTTAAATTGATAAGATGTTTCGAGTTCCCCTATTTTGTTTCAACGAGAAGAGAAAATAACTAGAAGGGTGTAAGCAAAAATGAATCGCGAGCAAATGATTGCCGCCATCGATGAAGAAATCACTAGGCTTGAACAGGTTCGCAAACTGTTGCATAACGCCACCGGTCACCGGCTGCTGAGAACAGGCGCGGCGGGCAGGCCCGCCAAGAAGCGTGTCTTGAGTGCCGAGGCGCGCCAGCGCATCGCGGCGGCGCAGAAGCGCCGCTGGGCGGCACAAAAGAAAGAGGCGGCAGCGAAGAAGTAAGCGATGGTGAAGGTTAAGCTGCTCCATGCGGAGGCCCATCCCCCTACAGTCGCCCATGCGGGCAGCGACCTCGGATACGACCTGTATGCCATCGAAGACGTGGTCCTGCCCCCCGGCGTACCCGTCAAGGTGAGGACGGGGATCGCGGTGGAGGGACCGCCGGGCTGGGGGTTCATCCTGGGCGACCGGTCGTCCATGGCGGCCCGCGGCATCACGTATGCCGGAGGGCGCATCGACGCCGGCTACCGCGGGGAGATACTTGTCTGCCTGCTGAACGTCAACCAGCCGTCGTATTCCGTCCGCGTCCTGAGGGACGCGGACGGCGGTATCGCGGACGTGGAACTCGTGTCCTCGGACGCGAGCGTCCACATCCGCAAGGGTGACAAGATCGCCCAGATGTCTCCGTTTGAGGCCCGGACGGTGCTGCCGGTCGAGGTGGTCGAGGAACTGTCGGTGACCGAGCGAGGCGGTAAGGGCTTCGGGTCCACGGGTCGCTAGACTTAGTGGGCCGGCAGACCTACTTTCGCAGGTAGGCGTCTGAGCCGGAGATCCAATCTGCGCGGGGCGGTGTGAAAACGTCCAGGTCAATGGTGTCCTCCAAGGCGTCTACCTTGTGCGACAGGTGAGGTGGGATGACCAGCACTTCTCCTGAGCGGACGTCGATGATTCGTCCGTCGCCGAGGTAGAACCGAAGTGTGCCTTCAACGACATAGGTAATCTGCTCGTTGGCGTGGCTGTGCTCGGGGACGACACAGCCTTTGCGCAGGATGAGGCGGGCGAGCATGCCCTGCTCTCCGTAGACAAACTGACGGTCGAGCAGGGGATTCAGCTTTTCGACCGGCATCTGGGCAAAGCTCGCGTGCTTGACTCCGTCGGGCGTCATGGTTTTCCTCCGCAGGCCATTCTAAAGCCCCAAAGGGGAATAGCACCCGGGGGGCGCCCCCTCCCCTATAGTTTTTGTTATCCGTTCAAAACAAAGGGATTAAGGCGTACTCGTGTTTGCCTATCTTGTGACTCATTCATTCAAAAAGGGTTACGCTATACGTTGGCTTCTCTGCCTTTGTTTTGTGTTAGTCGCAGCGGCTACCTGGAAGATAAATACCTTAGGTAAGCAGAAAAGCCCGGTGGGGCCAACCCGCCCATCTCCTCTTCCCATAAGAAATAAATTGTTGCGTTCGCCAAGTATCTGTATCGTGACTACTACAGACCTCCAGTACCTTTCTCCTTCTGCCGCACTCGGTGCTTTGGTGCAGGTCTGCTGGCTCTCGGACGAAATTGAGCACCGCGACAATATCGACACAGTGCAAAGAAGGCTCTTATCTAATCCGGAGCGAGAAACTCTGGGTTGGGGCGGTTGCGCTCGTGTATCTGGCGGTCACGGTTCGGGCGGCGTGGCTGCGGCCGTTCGTGTTTCACGAGTTCAGCACGCTCTTTGTGTCCTCGACGTCGACCCTGCGCGGCATGTTCCAGGCGGTTCCGGCGGATGGGAACCCGCCGCTCTACTTTTTCCTTGCCCGGCTGTGTCTCAAGCTGCCGATTAAGACCGAACTGGCACTGCGGCTGCCCTCAATCTTTGCATACTTCCTTGCCGGGCTGACCGTGTATTGGTTTGTCAGGCGCGATGCCGGACGGACGCATGCGTGGCTTGCCTTGAGCGTGTTTCTCGGCTGCGGCTGGAGCGTCTACGCCATCGATGCGCGCCCGTACCCGCTGCTCCTGTTTTTTACTGGGCTGGCGCTTTGCTGCTGGCAGGCATACTGCAGGTCGGGAAACTGGATAGCGCTGGCTGGGATCACGTTCAGCGCGGCAGGTGCGATCTACGCGCACCAATACGGTGTGATCTATGTCTTGTGTCCTCTGTTTGCCGGGGAAACTGTTCGGAGCCTCAAACGCGGGAGAATTGACCCTGCGGTTATAGCGGCTGGCGTTGTCGGAGCGCTCACAGTACTGCGGACTTTTCCGCCGATGTTTCGGGGGCAGAAACCGCTGCTGGAGGCGATTCGCAACTGTCCGGTGTTTGCAGCGAGGCCTCATATCAGCGACCTGAAACTCTATGGCGCCATCCTCCCCAGGTTCATCCCGGCGATGGCGATCCTTGGCGTCGTCCTCCTCCTTCTATGGATAGCTTTGACACCGAAAAGGCAGCCGGCGCTGGCTGGGAGCAACATTCCGGCGGAGGACTGGGTCGCGGCAGCAATGGCGGCACTGCTTATACCAGCGATGTTGGTCGTTGCCCGCTTCGGAACGAATTACTTCCAGGCGCGTTACGGGATCGGCTCCGGGCTGGGTATTGCGATGCTGTGTGGAATGCTGCTCTCGCGGTTGCGCTGGCGCTACGCTGATTCGCTGGCGTGGGTCGCGGCGGCCTACTGCCTGACGGTTGGGCTGCTTGGGCTGTGGTTTGCCGGAAAGGCGCCGGGAGTCACTCCCTGGACCGATCCAGTATTGCACGCGGGCGGAAGTGACGAGGCGATTGTCGTTGCGAACGCTACGGAGTTCTCTCCGCTCTGGTGGTACGCGGATGAACAGATGCGGTCTCGGGTCCACTACCTCTCCGATCTCGCTTACACGGCACGGCAGACCGGCCTTGTTCCCGAGTACTCGCTCATGCTTGAGCGTGCGTACTTGCCGATGCGGCTCGATAGCTACCAAAGCTTCATCGCTGAGCATCGGCATTTTCTGCTTTATTGCTCGGGAGATCGCGAATTTGAGTGGATCAAGCAGAGGCTCGCCGATGAGGGATGGCGGCTGAGGCTGTTGCAGTCGGCCCCCGTGGTGAAGGTGCCCGGAGCGAAAGCCGAGCGTTATCGGGAGATGTTTGAAGTAAGCCGGTGAAGGCTCAGAACGCAGAGCACAGAGCTCAGGGAGCCACGGCCCCACGTACGCATACGGAGCTCAAAGGCAATCACCGCCAAAACGCCGAGATCGCAAAGGCGATTCACCACAGAGAACGCAAAGAGCACAGGATTCAAGATGTGGAACTAAATGGATGACAACTCCTCCGATAGCTCACGTTGTTTGCTAGTTCCGTGTTAAATCGGTTTCCTCCATTCGGCGGTGAGATGGGAGTTCTGCAGCCGGTGGAAGTCATAGCTTTCGTTGTCGGGCTGGGCGAAGAAGCTGAAGATACCGCACGGATTCGGGAATGGCTGGTGAGTGTTCGGCAGCGTGGGGACGCTGAAATCAGGCTGGGAGAAGTCGAGGGCGAGGACGAGGTTCGCGATCTCGTCTGAGGCGTCGCGTTTGGTGAGCGGCGGCAGGCTGTAGCGCCACTCGATGAACTTCAGCACCGAGGTGTGGTCGTAGAGATTCGAATCGATGCGCGGCGTGGCGGGGTTGCTGCTCTTTGAGAAAGGCGAGACGACAAATACGGGCACGCGACATCCGAGCAGCGCATTTCCGTTGTCGTCGAGGTCTGTGTCGACATTGTTGGGGGCGATGACGCGCGGCGGCACGACAGTGTCGTAGAAGCCGCCCCACTCATCGCGGTTCACGATGAGCACAGTGTTTTGCCATCCGGGGCCGGAGGTGACGGCGCGGTAGACCTGTCCGAGAAAGTGCTCGCCGGAGCGCAGGTCTGCGTGCGGATGGTCGTCGTTGCCGGTTCCGTCGTCGAGAATGGTGAAGCGCGGATCCAGAAACGATACGGCGGGAAGGGTCCCCGCGGCTGCGTGGGCGAGGAAATCGGAAAAGAGAGCGGAGATGCCGAGGTATTTGACTCCCCAGATGGCCAGGAAGGGCACGTTTGAGTAGTAGTACTTGTGGCTGACGCCAGCGGCGGCGAGCTTGTCCCAGATGGTGGGCAGAGTGGAAAGGTCGAGTGTGTTGGAGAGGCGGTCGGTTTGCGCAGCGTGCTGGAAGACGCGGTTGGGGAATGTGGACGAGAGGATCGACGGAAAGTAGTTGTCCAGCGTGGTGAAGTTGCGTGCGAGGGCCGCTAGAAGGGCAGGTCGGCTTCCTCGTAGTAGCCGATGCTAAATGTGTCGTTCGAGGAAGTGCGCAGCCAACCGTCCATCTTGCCGTCGTCGTATTCGCTTCTGCCTCCGGCGTAGGAGTGGTCAGGATCAGGATGGTTGCAGCCGACATAGGTGCTAAGGCGGTGTGTCGGGTGAGCCTCGCCTGAGTTATCGAGATAGCTCAGGCCTGCCTGGTTGCCATTGGCGCGGGGGAGCCATCCGAGCAGGTGATCGAAGCTGCGGTTCTCCATCATGACAACCACGATGTGTTCGATATTGGAGGACTCGGGTGTGGGCAACTGCTCCCTTTCCTTTAACCTGCGATGAGGAAGTGTTGCCTGAGCGCCAGCGAGCGCGGCGGCTGAAGCGGCTCCTGCTGCTCCGCGAATGAAGTCTCTGCGATTGATGGTCATGGGACCCCCCGGGATGCGGTGAATGGGATTTCGCACAGCGTGTTGCGGTGGACATTTCCGCGTCAGCAAACATAAGCGTCCTGTGTTGAACACAGAGTAAACACCACGTAAAAAGCGGGGGCCTTCGGAATGGGTGGTTCGGCGAAAAAAAGGAAGGGCCACCCTGGCGGGCAGCCCCTTCCACGCCTGTCAAGCGGGATACAGGCGTTAAGCCGTGTTCAGCAGTCTGCCGAAGAAGGTGCGATAGCGCTGGAGCGCGACGCGCAGATCCTCGGTGGAGACGTTGTCTGTGCGATCCCATTGCTTTTCGAGCGAGGTGCGCTCGTTGGCGAAGCCTTCGGCAAGGCGCTGCATGACGGTGGCTACGAGCTGGTCCGCCTCCTGCACGGCACGGCGCGGGTCGTCGACGAATTCTGTCTGAACGCTGCCCCATCGCGAGCGGAAGTCGTTGATCTCGTTTTCCTTGAAGAGTGGTGCTGTCTCCTGTATGGGCGCGGCTTCGTTGCGGACGTCCGGGTTCGGCGTGTCGTTCTGGACGAGCAGGGGCCCGCGAGTGTTCTGGTTCTGCTCTTCCGTTGCCAAGTCCGGATTGTCGGCGTAGTCGCCGCGCCTGCCGGCAAGATCAGCGGTCGTTACGTCTTTTCTGATGGGTTCAGCCATTACGCTACCTCTCTCCTGGGATCTGCGGGAGCGGGCTCCAGCAGATCGTCGAATAATGAACGGTAATAGATCATCGCCTGGCGCAGATCCTCGGTTGTTGCCTGTCCCTGCTGATGGCGCTCGGCTATCTCGTGCGCGGCGCGGTAGTTGGTTACAACGTACGGATGAGTGACGGAGATATCAGCGGCGCGCTGCTCGAAGTCGGTCATCGGATAGCCTCGTACTCTCATGACGTTGTTGACCAACAAGTCAGCCTGAGTCACGGCGCCCCTCGGCTCGTCGACAAACCGTGACTGGACCCTTCTCCATTCGGTGATAAAACGCTCGCGTTCATCAGCCGGCAGCGGGCGAATGTGGAATTTGTCTACCCGCTTTTCTCGTTCCAGCAGGGTGGCCTCGGCCTTACGCGGCCCGCTCTCATGCACGGCGCGGTCGTACTCGGGCCCGAATCGCTTCTTTAGATCTGCCGTTCGCCGTTGGCGCACAACAGCCCAGATGATCAACAGGACGGCGATGATGCCAATGACGATCAAGGCCACTACTTTTGGATCCATGGTTGTGGTCATCGCGTACCCCTTTCCTCGTTGAAGGGATGCAGGGCGCGGCCCGGCGCGTTGCACTGCGCTGTCGTGAATTGGCGATACGCGGTCAGAAGTTTGAGGTGAGGCGCAGGGAGAAGCTGCGCGCGGGGCCTAAGGCGTTGCCGGAAAAGAGTCCTCCGAAGTCGATGACATTGAGGCGGTTGGTGAGGTTTTCGCCATCGGCCTGGAAGCGCATGGTAAGCCGGTCGCTTTTGTAGATGTCGGCTCCGGCGGAGGCGCTTACGGAGAGGTTGGGGTCGACGCGGCCGCGATCGAAGTTGACGCGATCGACGACGGCAGGACCGTATTCGGCGAGTGCCTGGTCGTAGGTTCCGGTGAAGGCGAAGGGAAGGCCTGAGCCATACTGGAGGCCGGCAGCCATCCAAAAGCGCGGGGTGAATTGATAGAAGAAGCGGCTTCGGACAGTGTTCCGCTGATCCTGTGAGACAGGGAAGTGGCCGCTTAACTGGCTGATGGCGTTGCTGGCATCGTCGCCGAGAAAGAGTCCTCCGGTGACGGGGAACCATGCATTGCCAACCATGTAGGAGTAGCTGACGTATCCGGAGAGCTTGCGCCAGTGCACGAGGTCGAGCTTGCCTTCGGCACCGTAGATGACGGCGTGGTCGAAGGCGATGGGATAGCTCACTCCAGTGTTGAGTAGCTGGTCGTCGTCGGCGAAGTTATTCATGTCACGCCGATAAATGTTGATGTCGAGACGGAGACTATCGGCAAAGGCTTTGGAGAGGCCACCTTCGTAGTAGTTTCCGTGCGAGGGTTGGACGGGCAGACGTAACACGCTGGGGTTCAATGAAGTTATATCGGGGGAGCTGGAGATAAGGATGTTTTCGAACTCAGGCGTCTGGAAGATGCGGTCGTAAGAGGCATGCACAACCGTGTTCGCGGAAGGGAAGTACCGGCCGATGGAGATTCGCGGACTGACGGCGTTCTGGTTCAGGAGAAGCTGGTAGTGGTCCCAGCGGAGTCCGGCGGAGATGGTCCAGTTATCGAGCCGGAGGAGGTCTTCGACGAAGGCGGATTGGTCGAGTTCGGGGCGGCTTGCGAGGAATGAGCCAGTGAGCGGTGTGCCGGGATCGAAATAGCTCGGATCGGAGATTTGATAGCTGAAGTTTTCATTGAGGAAGATGTTGTCGGATTCGGCGCCGGCCTTCCACTCCTGATTGTTGCGGTGGATGGAGACGGTGCCCTTGAAGTATCCCTCGTTGAAGTCGTTGTTCTGGAAGGCGACGATGGGCGTCGAGTTCTCATTGGAATAGAGGTTGTTGGCGTTGTTGCGCACCATGCCGCTGAAATTGCCGAGGACATCGGACGAGAAGATGTGCTGATACCCGATGATGCCCATGGTTTCGAAGTTGTCGCCGTACTGTCGCTGGCCCGCCTGCTGCTGCACGAGCTCGTTGGGGATCTGGAAGCGGGAAAATGCGTGACGGACGCTCATCCAAAGGCGATCGGTCGGGGTGAAGTCGCGTTCGTAGCGGGTGGAGAAGTCGCCGGCGGTGCCGTTGTTGGTGAAGTTTTCCGGCACCACGGGGTTGAGGTAGTGGCTGGTCATGCTGCCGGCCGCGGTGACGCCGAAAAGATTGCTGCCCCACTTCTGCTGGATCTGTCCGTAGCCGTTCGCGGTGTCGTAGCTGCCTCCGGCGAGGACGAGTTTGCCGTGCAAGCCGGGATTAACCTCGGTAGAGGTGTTGAGCTCGACGACTCCGCCCATCCTGCGTCCGTACTCGGCGGGGAAGCCGGCCGTGTAGATGCTCATCGAATCGAGGTCGTCGGCTTCGAGCTCCGGGCCGAAGCTGGGCGAGCGGTTATCGGTGAGGGGAATGCCGTCGATGACGAACTGGGTCTGATATTCGGAGCCGCGCGGGTGCAGGACGGCGTTTCCCTCGTAGAGCCATCCAGGCTGGGTGTTGACGAGGTCTTGCACGGAGCGGCCCGGAAGCGAGCCGACACGGTCCTCAATCTGCTGCGTGCCGATGCGCATGATCGAGGAAGGCTGGTCGGGATCGATGAGCGTGCTGGTGTCGGTGACTTTGACGACAGTGGTGAGGCCGGCGACCTCGAGCTT
>JAFAKX010000229.1 GCA_019234945.1 Silvibacterium sp. | reverse complement strand
CTGGGCGGTGCTGTGCTCGGTGAACGCAGCCACTACGCTCTACGTATTTTTTCAGTCGCAGCCGGGCAGTCCGATTGCCCTGCGGAAGCAGCGCGACAGCGAGTGGATCGGATCGGAGGTGCTGGGCGCTTATGGCTCGGCATGGGGGATTTCGCGGCGCAGCCCGTCACAGATTCGTCAGGCGAGGGGATCCGCCGCGAGTCGCGTGGACGCCGACCACGATGGCATCGAAGACGCATTCATCGAGAGATCCTCGACAACGCATTATTTCCAGGATGGCTCTTGGATTACCTTGGAGAACCCCTAACTAACGTCAAACAGATAAGGACCCTAATTTATGACCGATGTTCTCATCGCTTCCGCCGTCCGCACCGCCGTGGGAAAGGCTCCGCGGGGCACGCTCGCCACGACCAGGCCGGATGATCTTGCTGCAACCGCCATTCAGGACGCGGTCAGCCGGGTGCCAGCGCTCGACGCCAAAGAAATCGACGACGTGATTCTCGGCTGCGCCATGCCTGAGGCCGAACAGGGAACGAACGTTGCTCGCATCGCCAGCTTGCGCGCTGGACTCCCGGTCGAGGCCTCGGCGATGACCATCAACCGCTTCTGCTCGTCGGGCCTGCAGGCAATTGCGATTGCGGCCGACTCGATCCGCTCAGGGCGCGCACAGGTAGTGGTTGCCGGAGGAACCGAATCGATGAGCATGGTCCCCACGGGCGGCAACAAACTCAGCGCGAATCCCTGGTTGATTGAGCACTACACGGACGCGTACCTGTCGATGGGCCTCACCGCGGAGAATCTTGCGAAGAAATACGGCATAAGCCGCGAGCGGGCCGACGAGTTTGCGCTTGGCAGCCATCAGAAAGCGCTGGCCGCGATTGGGGCAGGGAAGTTTCAGGAAGAAATCGTACCCGTTACGGTGACAAATATTATTCCGAACGGCAAGCCCTCCAAGCCTGATGTTAAGAAGTCAGAGTTCACTACCGACGAGGGGCCGCGCGCCGACTCTTCTCCCGAAGCGCTGGCTAAACTCAAGCCTGTGTTTCACGCGAAAGGCACTGTCACGGCGGGGAATTCTTCGCAGACATCCGACGGAGCCGCCGCCGCCGTGGTCATCTCGGAACAGCGCGCGAAGGAACTGGGCATTCAACCCCTGGGACGGTTCATCAGTTTTGCAACTGCGGGCTGTTTGCCGGAAATCATGGGCATCGGCCCGGTGTACGCGATTCCGAAGGCGCTGAAGCTCGCCGAACTGACCATGGACCAGATCGACCTGATTGAGCTGAATGAGGCCTTCGCGGCCCAGGCGCTGGCCGTGATGGAGCAGGCTGGGCTCGATCCGTCGAAGGTCAACGTCAACGGCGGAGCTATCGCGCTGGGGCATCCCTTGGGCTGCACCGGAGCGAAGCTTACGGCGACGATCCTGCACGAACTGCGGCGTCGCAAGCTGCGGTATGGGTTGGTGACAATGTGCGTCGGCGGCGGCATGGGCGCTGCGGGGGTAGTGGAGAGTTTGGGGTAAGGAATCGATTATTGTCGTTGTGCCACCAAACGTGTCACAATGCTGCCCATGGAAGTAGAGATCACCATGCGTGGGCTGCGCGATACTCGCAAGCTTAAGGCCCTCCTGAAAGCAGGCAAATCTATCAGGTTGCGCGACCGTAATCATATTGTGGGGCGCATTGTTCCTCCCCAGCAGAGGGAAGGTCCGGCGCAACTTCCTGATTTTGAGGCACGCCATCGAGAGCTATTCGGAGATCGGACCTTCGACGCTGAGGATTTTCTGCAGGATCGCCACGGGCGCTATTGAGCATCTACGCCGACAGCAGCTTTTTCATGTCCGTGTATTTGCGCGACGTACATACCCCGGATGCTCTGCGCCGTATGAGGGCTCGTCGGCAGATTTGGCTGACACCATTTCATAGCGTCGAGATTGCTCACGGCATCGCGCAGAAGGTCTTTCGGCGTGACTTGAGTTCCGGAGTCGCGGACAAGATATACAAGCAGCTTGCGAACGACTGCGATTCAGGTTTATGGCTGTTAGCTGATCTTCCTGCGTTCATATTTGAGACTGCTACGGAACTGGCTCGGAAGCACGTAGCGACACTTGGCACGCGCACTCTAGATACCATTCACGTCGCCTCAGCCCTCGAATTGAAGGCAGCGCAGTTCTGGACCTTCGACGACCGCCAGGCCAAGCTGGCGAAGGCGGTGGGGTTGAAAGTGTCCTGAGCCGAGTATTCGCAATTTTCGCAACAGGGTTCGTTCGGAGTACCATGTCCCGTTGCGGCAAGAGAGTCCAGAGCCGCCAACGAGGAGCGAAAAAATCTAATATGGCCACGACTCTTGCGCCAACCCCTGTTGTCACGGGCGGCAGCTTTTTGCTGAACGAGCCCGATCCTGCTGCCGTATTTACGCCTGAAGATTTCTCTGACGAGCAGCGGCAGATCGCGTCGACAGCGGCCGAATTTGCGACGAACGAAGTTCTGCCGGCTGCCGATGACATCGAAGCCAAGCACTTCGATGTAACTCGCGCGCTGCTGAAGAAGGCCGGCGACCTCGGCCTGATGGCGGTCGATATCCCAGAGGAGTACGGCGGCCTCGCGATGGACAAAGTCACCTCAGCCATCATCGCCGACCGCATGTCGATGCTGGCAAGCTTCAGCGTGGCGTTCAGCGCGCACGTGGGTATCGGTACGCTGCCGATCGTGTGGTACGGCACCGAGGCGCAGAAGCAGAGATATCTGCCGAAACTGGCCACCGGCGAGTGGATCGCGGCCTACGCGCTTTCAGAGGCATCATCCGGCTCGGACGCGATGAATATCCGGACGCGCGCGGTTCGCGAAGGCGATCACTACGTGCTCAATGGCGAAAAGATGTGGATCACCAATGCCGGATTCGCCGATCTCTTCACGGTGTTTGCAAAAATCGCAGATCCCGCCGATCCCGACCCGTCCAAGGCGAAGATGTCCGCGTTCCTCATTGAGCGCAATGCGCCGGGCCTGACCATCGGTGCGGAGGAGCACAAGCTCGGCATTCGCGGATCATCAACCTGTCCCTTGATCCTGAACGACTGCCGGATTCCCGCGGAGAATCTGCTTGGCGAAACCGGCAAAGGGCACCACATTGCCTTCAACATCCTCAACATTGGCCGCTTCAAGCTTGGAGCGGCATGTGTGGGCGGCTCGCGCACATCGCTGGCGAACGCCATCCGCTACGCGAAGGAGCGCAAGGCTTTCGGCAAGTCCATTTCGGAGTTCGGGCTCATCCAGCAGAAAATTTCCGACTCGGCCATGCGCATCTATGTTGGCGAATCGATGGCTTATCGTACCATCGGAGCCATCGATGCCGCGCTCGCGGCGATTCCCGAGGCCGACGCACATAACTCGCGCGAGATTCAGAAGCGTATCGAAGAGTTTGCCGTCGAGTGCTCGATCCTCAAGGTATGGGGATCGGAGATGCTTGATGCGATCGTCGACCACACGGTGCAGATTTACGCCGGCTACGGCTATGTCGAGGAATATCCGGCGGAGCGCGCCTATCGCGACTCGCGCATTAACCGCATCTTCGAGGGCACGAACGAGATCAACCGCCTCATCATTACGGGATTCCTGATGAAGCGCGCCATGAGCGGGCAGCTTCCGCTGCTGGCGGCCATCAAGCAGCTTATGGACGAGCTGATGTCCCCGCCGTCGTTCTCCGATAGCGATGGCGCGGATGATTTGCTGGCGCGCGAAGCGCAGATGCTGGCAAACGCGAAGAAGCTGGCGCTGTTTTCCGCCGGCTCGGCGAGCCAGAAATACATGAACGGGCTTGCCGACCAGCAGGAGGTTATGGGTGCGCTGGCGGATATCATCCTCGAGGTGTATGCATTCGACTCGGCGCTGGCGCGTGCGCGGAAGCTGGCGGCATCAAGGTCGGCGCAGGCCTCGCTTGCTGCGGATATGACCCGGCTCTACTCCGCGACGGCATTTCACACCATCGAATCGGCGGCTCGGCAGGTGATTGCCGCTGTTGCCGAGGGCGATATGCTGCGGACCCAGCTTGCGATCCTCCGTCGGCTCGTGAAGCATGAGCCAGCAGACACCATTGCGCTGAGTCGGACGATCGCTCGGGCGGCGATTGAGGCGGGGCGCTATCCGTTGTAGGCCTGTACCGCGCCGGGCACGTGGTTCCGGCGCGGGTTTTCCAAAACTATTCGCCGCCGGTCGCGTATTTCACGCTGCATCCGTACGGACGCGTCGATGAGGTTGCCACCGGTTTGCCGGCTATGGCCTCGGTGAGCGCCTCCGAGACGTAATTCTTCGAAGACTTGATGTCGTCCGGATCGGTCGTGGCGTGGTCGTCAATCGCTCCTGCATAGATCAGCTTGCCGGAAGGGTCGATCACAAACATGTGCGGCGTGGTGCGGGCTTCATACTCGCGGCCGATGATGCCCTTAGGATCGAGAATCGCCGCAGTCGGATCGGCGTGGACCTTCGCGATATAGGCATTCTCTTCCGCGGCCGTCATATATCCCTGCTCGCCGGGTGCTGACGACAGAATCGTCAGCCAGACAATGCCTTTGGCGGTCCACTCCTTCTGCAGCGACTGCATGTTGCCGCTGTTGTAGTGCTTCTTCGTGTAAGGACAACCGTTGTTGGTCCATTCGAGCACGACGAACTTGCCGCGATAGTCTGACAGCTTGTGCTGCTGCCCGTGAGAGTCGGTTCCGGTGAAGTCGGGAGCGGGATCGCCGACCTTGGCGGCGGATGCGTTCAGGGTGAAGGCGAAAGCGGCGGCGAGCGCCATGGTCCAGATGCCGGGCCGGAGTCGCATAGGAAGCCTCCCTTTGTCCGGTTTAGACGGAACTATTGGCTGCTTTGTTGCTGAGAATTCCTAGAATCCGGTGCCGGCATGAGCTGTCTGCGGCTTGACCTCATCAAGTGCATGGAAGACTGCGTCCGTCGTCAGCACTTCGGGCAACAGGACGGGAGGAGCTTGTGGATCAGCAGGATAGAGCGCGTACGTCGGTACGCCGTCGCGCCCGAGCGAAGTCAGCGTCTGCGCGATCGTCTCGTCGTGGCGGGTCCAGTCGGCTCGCAGAAGGGCTACTCCGCTGGCTTTCAGGCGATTTTGCACGTCATCCCGGTTCAGCACCACCCGCTCGTTCACCTGGCAACTCAGGCACCAGCTCGCGGTGAAATCCACAAAGACCGGGCGCCCCTCGGATCGGTACTTCGCGACCAACTCGGGCGTAAAGGCCTCCCACTGGGCGCGAGACGGAGAGGCGGCCAGCACTGGCTGCGTGCCGGATCGCTGGGCCGCCAGCACCGGCAGGGCGATCGCCAGCGCCAGCACCAATGCGGCCGCGATGGTTGAGCCTGCTTTCGCCGGCCAGCGTCCGAGGATCCACCCCGCGATTGCCAGCAGCAGAAAGGCCGCGAGCAGGTTGACGAGAGCGCTGACACCCGCTGTTTGCGTGAAGACCCAGACCAGCCAGATGACCGTTGCAAAAATGGGGATCGAAACCGCCTGCTTGAGGATTTCCATCCACGCTCCCGGACGGGGCAGCAAACGGGTCCAGGCAGGGTTCAACGTAAGCAGCAGATAAGGCGCTGCCAGGCCGAAAGCCAGCGCGGTAAAGACGGCAAAGCTGACAAGCGGGGAGTTCGAAAGCGCATAGCCGATTGCGGCTCCCATGAACGGCGCCGTGCAGGGCGTGGCCACCACGACCGCGAGGACGCCGGTAAAGAAGCTGCCGGTATAGCCGCTCTTCGCAGCCAGGCCCGATCCGGCGCTCGTAAGGCTGAGGCCGATTTCGAACTGGCCGGCCAGCGAAAGCCCGAGGAAAAACAGCAGCATCGCGATCAGCGCAACAAAGACGGGTGACTGGAACTGGAATCCCCATCCAAGGTTGTGGCCCGCGCCACGCAGCGTCATCAAGGCGCCGACCACCACCCAGAAGGACACCAGAATGCCGAGCGTGTAAACGACGCCGTGCAGACGGAGCTTGCGCCGCTCTTCTCCGGAGGATTGCACCAGCGAGAGCCCCTTGATGAACAGCACCGGGAAGACACAGGGCATCAGGTTCAGGATCAGGCCGCCGACGAATGCGAGCAGCACGATGCGCGGCAGGCTGTCTGACCCGGCAACGGTCGCCGGGGCCAGGGCGCCGGGGCGGGCATGAATTTCATAGGCGCGGCCGTCGCCGAACACCAGCACTCCGTTCAGTTCATTCGGCGCGATGTGGAGATTCTCGTCCTTCGCCAGTACGAGCGAGACCCCGTTCCTAATCGGCTTCACCGCTTGCGGAGCCGCGTTTGCAAGGACACTCTGATCGAAGGGGAAGAACGCACCTGACTTCTCTTCACGTCCGGTCTCGACGCTCAGTTCGAAGCCGTTTGCGGTAGCGCGGAATTTTGCAGAACCGCCCGCAGGCAGAGGCTGTGGCAGCCTGTCCTTGAAACGCTGGAGAAGCTGGGCATCCTCGGCGTTCACGTTGTCGACGGCGGGCGGTTGCGCCAGAGCGGCGCGCTCGACCGAGAGCTGCGCCTTGCCGGGAATGCAGACTTCACGGCAGACGAGCCAGCTCACCTTTGCGGCGAGGGTCGCCCCAGATCCGGACGGCTTGAAATCCGGCGCGACATGTATGGCGATCGGGAACAGAACCTCGTTGTCGTAGCCGAAGTCCATCAGCGGTCCGAGGGGGAGCCGCTTCGGAGCAGGGAACTGGAGTGGTCCGGCGGTCACGCCCGGCGGCAGCGTCCACTTCACCGAGGGCGGCTCGCCGGAGTCTCCGGCGTTAACCCAGTAAATATGCCATCCGCGGTCAAGCTTGAAGTAAAGTCCGGCGGTAAAGTTTTGTCCCGGGTAAATCTGCGCAGGCGGCACGACGAACTGCACGGTCAGGTGCGGGGCGGTGGCAACCGGAGCCGCCCAGAGCGCGGGGGCGAACACCAGAGCCACGCAGAGCACAGCTCTTGTCAGTGCCGGGATGGAAAATCGTGGCGGCATAAGCTATCTGATTCCATTTTAAGACGCCAGGCTACGAGAAGTTTACCGCGTTCATGTGACACATTTTGGAGGGTTGTGCGTTGGAGTGTTGTGCGTGCGACGAAGTGCTGGTTTTTCTATCGGCGTTCCCCACCCGCGCTCGCATTGTTCAGTTTCGCTGCAGGCAGATATCACCAAATTCTAGCTTCACTTTTGGCTTGCGGCGCTTTCGTTTTGCTGTCGGCGTGGGCCACTACCCTGCGATCTCTCCATGCGCTTCACAATCTGATCTGCAACTGGGCGGTTCGCACCGGGCGGTGGAGCGAATTGCAGCGTATGTCCGGAACTGCGAAAAGAGAACTCTGTCGAACTGCTTGCTGCCTGATGTAGACTCCTGCTCGGGCCGTGAAGGTCTTTGCCGTTTGCGGTATCACGTTCCACGGCCACAGAGACTGCCTGCGGCATCGCCGCACAGTCGGCTCACGAGCACGACTTTTGACGGGAGACTACACGTGATCAAACGTTCCACAATTACTCTCGCAGTTTTCCTCGGGCTGGCTCTCGCTCCTGCGATGCGGGCCCAGGATAAACCAGCTACCCAGGCGCCTGCGGGCGGCGCGGCATCATCCGCTCCGAACGAGGAGAAAAACACTCAGGAGTACATTGATCTCCTCCGGAAGGACGTGCGGTCGCAGAAATCTTCGATCATGGCTTCCGTCATGCAACTCGATCCGGACCAGGCGGCGAAATTCTGGCCGATCTACCGCGACTACGACGCTGAATTGACCAAGCTGAACGACCTGAGGGTTGCCAACATCTTGGAGTATTCACGTTCGTACGCCAGTCTAACGGACGCGAAGGCGGACGAACTGGTTCGTAACGTGATCGCTTATCAGAAGCAGCGGGCCGAATTGCTTGCCCAATATTACAACAAGATGAAGCAAGCCTTGGGCGGCATTATGGCGGGGCGGTTTTGGCAGGTGGAATCGCAACTGCTGCTGATTATCGATCTGCAGATCGATTCATCACTTCCCATCGCCGGATATAAGCTGGATTGAGGAGACTTGAAATGCGCAGCTCCAGGCTTTTAACGACAGCGATGTTGTGCACCGTTCTTGCGGTCTTCGCGGGCGCGGTTCCGTGCGCAATTTCGCAAGAGAACGCGGTCTCGCAGCAGAACTCCCAGCAGAGCATGGTTACGGTGCCCGCCGGAACCCAGATCCTGGTGCGTATGCTTGATTCGGTGGATTCGAGCAAAAATCCGCGGGGGTCCCGCTTCAGCGCCACGCTCGAGACGAACCTCGTGGTCGATGGCCAGGTGATCGTACCGGCCGGAAATACCGTATACGGACGGCTGGCTACAGCCGAGCAGGCAGGACGTGTGGCTGGATCTTCGGAATTGACTCTCGAACTGACCGACATCGTGGTGCATGGCACCGCCTACCCCATCTTTTCCACTGACTACCAGGTGAAGGGCAGCAGCAGTACCAAGAGGACTGCCAAGCGTACCCTCGGCGGCGCTGGACTGGGAGCGATCGTCGGCGCCATCGCCGGAAACGCCGGCATGGGAGCTGCGATCGGCGCAACAGCAGGCGGGGTGGCATCGGTGGCGCAGAAAGGAAAGTCGATCCAGGTTCCGAGCGAGACGCTACTGCAGTTCAGGCTCGAGCAGCCGGCATCACTGCCTGCGCCTCCGCCGAATTCGGTCTACTGAAGCCGCTCACATCACCACCCTGCGGCCATGCGGTCCTTCAGGATGCAGCGGTCCATCACGACCTTGACGCCGGCTGCCTCTGCCCAGCCGGCGGCTTCTTCGTGCACCACGCCCTCTTGCAGCCATAGGTAGGGAATCTTCAGCCGGATCACATCTCTTACAATCTCGGGCACAAACGCCGGAGCGCGAAAGACATTTACCAATGAGATATCCTCAACTGCCTCGACCGCCGCATCGAGCGAAGGGTACGCGCGCTCGCCCAGCGCGTTGTCGATCTTCGGATTCACCGGAACAATGCGGTATCCCCTCGACTTCATGAATCGGGACACCCCGAGGGACGCGCGCCCCTCGCGATTGGTCAATCCTACAACTGCGATGGTGGTGACACGGTCGAGAATCTCACGGATAGTCGACGTCTCGTTCATCTTGCCTGGACCTCGTACATCTACTAACGATAACGAATAAGATGAGGGCGATCCCGGCAAACGCTGCTGGGCTGTGAGTAATTGGCCGTGACGGCGATAGAATTTCTATCCTCCAGACCGGGAGCGGGTCCCTTGATCTCCTTTGCCGTGCTGTGGCCGGTGCACAGCCAGGTCAGCGCCAGGCTCGCGGGAGCTACGAAATCCTGGTTTACGTCGTTCTGGATGATGGACTTAAGCCGGGCGACCAGACTATCCCAGGGGCTTGTCCCCGAACCGGTAGAGCTGACGGAGGCGAGGCTCTTGAGGTCGGCGCAGAAGTTCATGAAGTCGCTTGCTGCCTGCAGCGCATAGCCGATGAGGGGCGCGACCGTGCCAGCCTGCGGAAACTCCGTGTTGAGGAATCCCAGGCCCGCCGCCGAATTTCCGGACTGGGTGCGGTTCGGGACAGCGCCAGCCGGAGCGGGCCACTGGTCGTTCGACGCGATGTTCCAGTTACGCCAAGTCGTGTAACCGAGGCTCTGGCCGGCGTATGAGAAGTTTGCCGGCGACTCGGCGAACAGCCTGGCACAGGCCCGGGCGAATAAAGCATAGTTCTGCTGGTCGGGCATCTCACTGTCGGGTTTGCCGCTTGTGAACGTCGAAGCCTGGAGCTGGGCGTAACTGCTCTGGTTGAAAACCAGGTGAATCATTTCGGTCGAACCCGGAACCGCTGCGAGCGCTGCGACGCTCTGGGCAAGTGCCGCTTGGCCTTCCGCCGGCGCCATCAGATTCAGGAAATTTGCCAGATACTTCCCGTACTTTGGATTGTTCGTCGCCTTCAGAACGCAATGGAGTTCGACGCCGCCGAGCCTGGTGCTCCCGCCGGAAAAGTCCGCCTGCGCGGCGAAGTAGATATCGATCTCGCGCTTGCTGTTGTTGATCAGCGCGAGTTGCTGCCGGCCTTCTTCTGCCATCAAGTGGAAGGTGTTGTTACCGGCATAGACCATGCTGGTGTTGCTGATGGTGGCATCGCTCCATGCCGCGTTTAGCCGGCCGAAAAGATTCAGATGGACCGACGTCTTCTTGCTATAAAACTTCTCGAGCCCGCCACCAACGCCAAACTGCACTCCGCCATTGGCGGTAGTCAGCGCTGCCAAGAAATCTCCGGCGAGCGCCTTCTTCCAGGCCGCATCGAAGGCAGGAGCAGTAAGGTCGAAGGTGTAGTCGAGCAGCAGAAAAGTTTGCTTGGTGCTCTCGATGGCGATGTCGAGCCTTGCTTTTCCCTGGTTGATTGGGGTTAACCAGCCAGCGACCTTGGCGGATCCTTCGCGTGCAAAGGTATTTGCCTCGTCAATAGCCGCGCCAATGAACTTTTCCCCCAGCGATCCCGGCAGCACTTTGCTTATCAGCCCGCCGAACTGCTGCGTCATGCGAGCGGCTCCAGTGGCGACATTGGCCGTGAACCCAACGTTCGCGTGCAGGCTCATGCTCGTGTCCTGCGCTTTCGAGCGATAGAGGTGCATGTGGCCAGTCGTGGCATTGTCCTTCCAGAGCAGCGCCTCAAAAGTGCTTGCGTGGGTAAAGCTGAACGCGAGGGCTGCGCAGGCCTGAAAGGCCGGGAGGGCCATGTTGAGGGCCTGAATCGCTCCCCCCAGTTTAGGGATATTGGCCGGCGCCTGCGCGGCGTACAGGATCTTCGTGTATCCGATGCTCGCGCCAAGCCCAACCTGCAGGGACGCATTGAATTCGTGGTGCAGATAATCGCCCACGTCAAGGTTTGACAGCGTAAGCGGATGGAGCGGCAGCACGTAATTGGCGAAGGCCTCGCGGATAGCATCCTGAAGCGTGTCTGCCGGGCTGCACCTTCTGTAGAACTTGTTGCCGAAGGTGTTCTGGGCGTTGACGCTGCCATAGACGCCCACGCTAGCGACGGGCGCCGTCACGGAGAGGCCTCTACCAATCTGGAATTCGAGCTCGACAGAGACATACGCCTGTCCCGCAGGTACCGTAATGGTCTGGACCTTCGGCGGATCCGTCCGGGCGTCCGGGCCGAACGCGATATCCGTCTGAAAGTCGTCGGTATAACTGAGGAGGGGGGTCGCCGGGAAACATCACGGCAAGCTTGCTCTTCACGCCGGCCGAGAGCGTGAAAATGAAGCTGCCGGGCGCCCACGAATGCCCCGCGTCGCCATCGATACCGGCGATACGCAACTCAGCCGGCAAAGCCGAGAGCGGCTGGTCGAGGTGGCTCTCCAGTTCCTTCGGAAGCCGAAAATCGGACTGAATATTGCTCTTCAGGTCCTTGATGGGCCCAACTGACGTGATGTTGCGCGATCCTACCGTGATGCTGAATGACATGGCGCTGTCCCCTGAACATGCCTGAGTTGCCTCAAGCGTTCGCCGCGGATTCTACAGGACTCAGCGGGGGACGGTGCAAATGGTGTTGGAAACGCATCAATCCGGAGTATGAGTGAGCGTCCGTTTTGTGTTGAAATTCCGACATGCACGGCACCGCAGTCAGATCGTGCGCGCTAGCGGGAAAACCGGCTCGCCTTCTTATAAGATCGAAAAGGTTATCTCCCAAGCAGCAGAAGGTATGGAAGTTCATGGCATTAACGCACACCACAGAGGCTCAACAGCTTAAACAGAAGATCGAATCGCGCACCGCACGCGTCGGCGTCATCGGCATGGGATACGTAGGTCTCCCACTGGCATTGCTCTTTAGTGATCAGCGCTTCCGCGTCACTGGTTTCGACGTCGATCCCGCCAAAGTCGTCACACTCAATGGCGGAGGCTCGTACATCTTCCGCATTCCTGGGACGGAGATCCAGGCAGCCCGCGAACGGGGCTTCTCGGCGACGTCTGACTACGCCGAAATCGCCGCAATGGACGTGATTGCCATTTGTGTACCCACGCCCCTCAGTGAATTCCATGAGCCCGATCTGAGTTACATCCAGAACACGGCAAAAGCCATCGCCCCGCACCTGCGTGAAGGCCAGCTTGTGATTCTCGAGAGCACGACGTACCCGGGCACGACCGAGGAGGTGCTGATTCCGATTCTCGAGACGAATCCCGCCGGACTGAAGGTCGCTCGTGACGCCGAGGCCAGCGGATTCTATGCAGCGTTCTCGCCAGAGCGCGAGGACCCCAGTAACGACACGGTCGCCCGGCGCGATATTCCGAAGGTCGTTGGCGGAGTCGGCCCGGTCGCGCTCGAACTGGCGTCAGCGGTCTATGGAACCATCTTCAACCGCACCGTGGCCGTATCCTCACCGGCCGCAGCGGAGATGACGAAGCTGCTCGAAAATATTTATCGCTGCGTGAATATCGCCCTCGTCAACGAGCTCAAGCAGCTTTGCCAGCGCATGGGCATCGACATCTTCGAAGTGATCGATGCGGCCAAGACCAAGCCTTTTGGCTTCCAGCCTTTCTATCCCGGACCGGGACTCGGCGGCCACTGCATCCCCATAGACCCGTTTTATCTCTCATGGAAGGCGAAGCAGTTCGACTTCCGTACGCGTTTCATCGAGCTTGCCGGTGAAGTCAACGTCGCCATGCCGTACTACGTCATCGAACAGACCTCGGCCGCACTTAACGAACATGGCAAACCGCTCAAGAATTCGCGAATCCTCGTCCTCGGCATGGCCTATAAGAGAGACGTCGACGACCTCCGCGAGTCGCCTTCGCTGACCATCATCGAGTTATTGCGCCAGCGCGGAGCCATCGTCTCCTATAACGACCCGTATTTCCCGTACGTCGGCCAGGGACGCCACTACGATCTCGATATGCACTGCACGCCGCTCGACGATCTCGCACAATACGACTGCGTTCTGATCGTGACGGACCACTCCGACTACGACTATGCGCGCATCGTGAGCGAGTCGCAGCTCGTGGTGGATACGCGCAACGCGACGAAGGGCATCCAGTCCGACAAAATTGTCCGCTGCTGACGCGGATGCAACACGTCAGCCTTTCTGGTAGAAAGGCTGTCATGCTTCGAGTCCTGGTTCGCCACTCCGCCAGCGTTGCTCTGGCCTCTGCATTCCTTTGCTTCTTTTCCTCCGGCGCGGCGCATGCGGCCGATACACCGCTCCGCGAAGGCTGGACGCTGCAGTCGGCCTGCAAGATCCAGGCCGACGGCGCTGCCGTCTCTACGACTGCTTTTCATCCTCAGAGCTGGACGGAGGTCACGGTGCCAGCGACTGTGCTCGCCGCGCAGGTTGCGGCAGGAGAGTTCAATCAGCCCTACTTCGGAATGAATCTTCGCAGCATTCCAGGAACCAGCTATCCCATCGGGAAGAATTTCTCGAACCTGCCCATGCCGGACGACAGCCCGTACCGCTGCGGTTGGTGGTACCGCAAGACCTTTACCGTGCCCGCCGATCGTGGCAAGACGCTCTGGCTGCGCTTCGGAGGCATCAATTACCGGGCAAATCTCTGGGTGAACGGGAAGCAGATCGCCGACGACAAGCAGATCGCTGGGGCCTACAGGACCTATGAGTTCGATGTCACCAAAGACCTGATCCCCGGCAAGGAAAACGTCATCGCCGTCGAAACATTCGCTCCCACCGAGACCGACCTCGGCATCAACTGGGTGGACTGGAATCCCTGCCCGCCCGACAAGGACATGGGTCTCTGGGGCCCCGTTGATCTGGTCACTACCGGCCCGGTCTCGCTGCGTTCTCCGCTCGCGACAACTCACTTCACCGATGCATCCCTCAGCGAGGCTGACCTCTCGGTCTATGCCGAGTTGCACAACGCGTCCGACGACACCGTGCACGGAATCGTCACCGGCACAGTTGCAGGAATCCGCATCGAGCAGCCCGTTGAGCTTGCCGCAAACGAAAGCAAGACGGTAGCTTTCTCTCCCGAGCAGTTCCCGCAGCTACGGGTGCGCAACCCGCGTGTGTGGTGGCCGTACCAGATGGGCGAGCCGCATCTCGAAACACTGACGCTGAGCTTTACCGAAGGCGGCCACGCCTCCAACGAGCAGTCCGTGCGCTTCGGCATCCGCGAAATCACGTCGGAGCTGACCGACAAGGGCTTCCGCCTCTTTCATATCAACGGCAAGCCGATCCTTATTCGCGGCGCCGGCTGGTCGCAGGACATGCTGCTGCGCCAGGACCCTGAAAAGCTGCGCGATGAGCTGCACATGGTCCGCGACATGCATCTCAACACGATTCGCCTCGAAGGCAAGCTCGAGACCGACGACTTCTTCCGCCTCACCGACGAGCAGGGAATCCTCGTCTTCCTCGGCTGGTGCTGCTGCGACCACTGGGAGCACTGGGACAAGTGGCAGCCCGGCACGCTCGACATTGCAACGGCTTCGCTCCGCTCCCAGATGCTGCGCCTTCGCAGCCATGCCAGCCTGCTTGTCTGGCTCAACGGCAGCGACAACCCTCCGCCGGCAAATGTTGAGAGCGCGTATCTCGCCGTCGAGTCCGAGACGCACTGGCCGAATCCCGTCATATCTTCCGCATCCGCCACGCCCACTACCGTCACCGGAAAGAGCGGCGTCAAGATGACCGGCCCGTATGATTACGTCGCGCCTTCGTACTGGCTCATCGACACCGGCAAATACGGCGGCGCTTACGGATTCAACACCGAGACCAGCCCCGGCCCGGCAATCCCCACGCTGAGCAGTCTGAAGAAATTCATCCCCGCCGATCAGCTCTGGCCTCCGGACGCCACGTGGAGCTATCACTTCGGCGGTGGCGAGTTCAAGGATCTGAATGTCTTCGACGAAGCGATGAAGGCCGTCTACGGCGCGCCGAAGGATCTCGCCGACTATATCCGCATCGCGCAGACCATGAGCTACGACAGCGAGCGCGCCATGTACGAGGGCTACAGCCGGAACAAATACACCTCGACCGGCGTCATCCAGTGGATGCTCAACAATGCCTGGCCCTCGATGATCTGGCACCTCTATGACTACTATCTCGACGTCGGCGGCGGATACTTCGGAGCAAAGAAAGCCTGCGAGCCTCTTCACGTCCAGTACTCGTACGATGACCACAGCGTCTATGTTGTGAACAGCATGTATCAGCCGTCTTCGCACCTGACTGTCTCTACTCGCATCTACGACAGCAATCTCAGAGAGCTCTTCGCGAAAGAGACTGAGCTTCAAACGACCGCCGACAGCTCAACCAACGCGCTGACCATCCCCGACTCTGTCTTCGCCGGTAGCTCACCCATTACCTTCATCGACCTCACGCTGAAGAGCAATGCAGGTAAGACTCTCAGCCAGAACTTCTACTGGGTGCCATCAAAGCTGACTACGTGGAACTGGCCCAAGACCGACTACACGCACACTCCTGCCCTCGAGCACGAAG
>JAFAKX010000208.1 GCA_019234945.1 Silvibacterium sp. | reverse complement strand
CGCTCAGGTCAATATCCAGGGCCCTTCGCCCGCCGACCGCACACAGGTGTCGACAAACGAGAATGGTTTCTTTGAACTCGACCACATCCAGCCGCAAGGCATCTACCACGTCACCATCAGCGGCAAGGGATTCGCCGACTGGACATCACCTGGAATCATCCTCAAACCGGGTCAATATCTGGAGCTGACGGGAATTCGACTCAAGATTGCCGAAGAGATAACCATTGTGCACGCAACCTACTCGGTTGAGGAGATATCAACCCAGCAAGTCAATATAGAAGAGCATCAACGCGTCCTGGGCTTTATCCCCAACTTCTATGTCGTCTATGATGCTCACCCCGTACCGCTCACCGCAAAGCTGAAGTTCGAACTAGCGCTCAGGACTGCGACAGATCCGATCACTTTCCTCGGCTCCGCCTTCGTGGCTGGCATCGATCAGGCGGCAGACAAGTACGACTATCAGCAGGGTGCAAAGGGCTACGGACAGCGTTTTGGTGCCAACTACGCCAATGGTCTCACCCAGTCTATGGTTGGGGGCGCCATCCTGCCATCGATCCTCCATCAGGATCCGCGCTACTTTTACCAGGGGACGGGCACGACGAAGTCGCGGATACTTCATGCCATCTCGTATCCGATCGTTTGCAGGGGAGACAACGGCCGTTTGCAGCCGAATTATTCGACCATCGGAGGTTATCTCGCCTCCGGTGCCATTTCTAATGCCTATTATCCTGAGTCGAATCGCGGCCCGGGACTGGTCTTCTCTACCGCACTGGTTAACGTGGGCGGCACCATGGCCAACGGCCTGCTGCAGGAGTTTGTCCTGCGCCGGCTCACTCCCGCAGCCAGGGAACGGTATTCATCCGCAGCGGGAGGGAATTAGAGCAGTGGCTCAATCGCCGGCAGCCTGTATGCCGAGGAACTTCGCATAATAAAATAGGCGACCATGGCTACTACAAAACTCTGGACCGACGAGGAAGTCGCGGGCGATCCTCGCGTCAAGGCGGTCTTCGACGACATTCGCGCCACGCGCCAATCGGACTTCGTGAACAATTTCTGGCGGGCGCTTGCCAATCAGCCCGCGCTGCTCGAGCGCACCTGGTCCAGCATCAAGAAGGTCATGATCGAGCCGGGCACACTCGACCCGCTCACGAAGGAACTCATCTACATCGCCGTCTCAACCGTGAACAGTTGCAGCTACTGCGTGCACTCCCACACGGCGGCCGCGCGCGCCAAGGGCCTCACCGAAGAGCAGCACGGCGAGTTCCTGGCCGTGGTCGCCATGGCTTCGGAAACCAACGCCCTGGCCAATGCACTCCAGATCCCGGTGGATCCCGAGTTCAACGTGGGATAGGTACCACAAGAAGGGGTTTACCTCGAATGGAACATGGCCCGCGACTCATCATCGTGTGTGGCCTGCCTGGTTCAGGCAAAACCACGCATGCCCTGAATCTTGAACGCCAAGTCCACGCGGTACGTCTCTCCGCCGACGACTGGATGAAGGACCTCTCGATCGATCTCTATGACGAAGCAATGCGTGGAAAGATCGAGGCTCTCCAGTGGAAGCTCGCCCGTGAACTCCTCTCTCACGGTCTCACCGTCGTCATCGAATGGGGCACGTGGGGCAGGTCCGAACGGGATAATTTGCGCGTAGGAGCCCGCGCGCTTGGAGCCGCCGTCGAACTGCATTACCTGTCGGCGCCAGCAGATGTCCTTTTCGACAGAATTCAGCGCCGCGCGATGGAAGATCCGCCCATCCAGCGGAACGACCTGATGAAATGGGCAGATCTCTTTCAGGCGCCAACGTCCGAAGAGATGGCCCTCTTCGACCGCACCGTCTGCGTACAGTTGTGACGGCAAAATATCTGCGATTCGCCGTCTGTTGACAACTGCACCCGGCCCGCGCGTCTATCATGATCCTCTCAGAGGAAACGCCACCTATGACCCCGGACCCTGCCGTCGATCCCGCAATCGCGCCCGCTATCGAACACGACAAACGGAAGCACCACTGGACCGGCGCAGTCCGTCCCATGTATGCCCGCCACTGGCTGCTTGGCCCAACGCCGCGCCACGCCGTCCCCGAGGAAGGCATGCCGCCCGCCACGGCCTACCATCTTATCCATGACGAGCTCATCATGGACGGCAGTTCGCGCTTCAACCTGGCCACCTTCTGCAGCACGTGGATGGAGCCCGAGGCCCACAAGCTCATGGCCGAGAGCTTCGACAAGAACATGATCGACAAGGACGAGTATCCGCAGACCGCCGAGCTGGAGATGCGGTGCGTCCACATGCTCGCCGACCTCTGGCACGCTCCGCGACCCGAAGACGCCATCGGCTGCTCGACCATCGGATCGAGTGAGGCCTGCATGCTTGGCGGACTCGCGCTCAAATGGCGCTGGCGCGAGCGCATGCGGCAGGAGGGCAAGCCCGTCGACCGGCCCAACCTCGTCATGGGCACCAACACCCAGGTTTGCTGGCATAAATTCTGCCGCTACTGGGACGTGGAACAGCGCGACGTGCCCCTCGAAGGCGACGAATGTGTCACCAATCCCGAACGCGCGGCCGCCGCGTGTGACGAGAACACGATCGGCGTGGTTGGCGTGCTGGGCAGCACCTTCACTGGACACTACGAAGACATTGTCGCCTTCAGCGACGCGCTTGACCGCCTGCAGGAGCGCACTGGCCTCGACATTCCCATCCATGTCGACGGCGCGAGCGGCGCATTCGTCGCGCCGTTTCTCCAGCCCGATCTGGTCTGGGACTTCCGGCTCCCGCGCGTAAAGTCCATCAACACCTCGGGCCACAAATATGGCCTCGTTTATCCCGGAGTGGGCTGGGTCGTCTGGCGCGAGCAGTCTGACCTCCACCCCGATCTCATCTTCAACGTTGACTACCTCGGCGGCACCATGCCGACGATGGCCATCAACTTTTCGCGGCCGGCCAGCCAGATCGTCGCGCAGTATTACAACCTTATCCGGCTCGGCAAATCCGGATACCACGCAGTTCACGAAGCTTGCCAGGATGTTGCGATCGAGCTGGCGCGCAAGATCGAAAGCATCGGTCCCTTCGAATTGCTGAGCGACGGCCGCGATCTGCCGGTGTTGTCGTGGACCCTCAAAGAGCAGCCAAACTGGTCGCTCTACGACCTATCCGACAGGCTGCGCGATCGTGGCTGGCAGGTGCCGACCTACAGAATGCCAGCCAACCGTCAGGATGTAATCGTCCAGCGAGTCGTCGTCCGCAACGGATTTACCCACGACCTGGCAGGGATGCTTGTCCGCGATATACGCCGCCATCTCGACTGGTTTGCTACACAGCCAGGGTTGAAGCCGACCCTGATCGGGGCGGGCTTCCACCACTGACACGAGTTCCGGCCTGGCACCGTTCATGCTGCGCGGCGGGCCGTGGGTGAATCCTACCTGCAACTCTCCGTCTGGCTGCGCAGGCAGGCAGTTTGCATTCATCGCTGAATTAACTTACGCGGACGATGCCGGTTGGGTAGTTAATGAGCTATTTACCAACAGTCATCCCGGCTTGTGTTACCTTCATGACCTACTTGGGCCATTGAGGGTCACGAATGCTGGTGGGACCATACCTGCATGCGAGTCAACCTTATAGCTCAACCCTCCGGTAAGACCAAGGCAGGTATAGGACCTGTTCCCCTCTCGCTGACGATCCAGCCAGCATGCGGGCTACCGGGCGATTATCAATACCACACCGACAGCTCAACGGTGCTGTGGATGCTTCACCGCCAGACTGATTTGCCAGCCGCTGTCATCGAACGGTTCGAAAGGAACATGTACTCTTCCGCCGACGCTCGCCTCCTGGGCGTGGAACTGAGTGAACATGTCCTGACTGAGATCGGTTATTTTATCGACTAGTGAACTGCGGCACGAGCCAGAGAGATCCGTTCACTCTGGGCCATTACTTGTGCGTTCGGCTATACCGATGTCCCGCAGAACGATCCGTTTTGTCCGTATTGCTGGTGAATCGTCAATTACGAGATCAAGCCGCTGGAGGACTGCCTGTCTTTTTCCGAGAATGGAAAAGGTTCGCGACCTTCACTATGCTGCCTTATTCTTTTGAACCGCGGTCGCGGCTCTTCGGATCACATCCAGCACGAAGTCAGGCTGGGACAACATCGGCACGTGGCTGCTATCGGTCTCGAAGACTGTTGCTCCCATGCGCTTCGCGACGAAACGCTCCAACTCGGGCTGGATAGTACGGTCTTTCGTAGCTACAACGTACCAACTCGGCTTCGATCGCCACGCGGTACCTTCCACCTTTTGTGTGAATAAATCTGCTACAGGTGCGGCATGAGTGGCCCAGACCAACTCCTGCTCTTCCTCTGGGAGATCACCTGCAAAGGATGAGACGCCATCCCTTTTTAGCCAAATGCGTCCGTCTGCAACCTCGATATGGGAAAAAATATCGGTTGCCGGAAACTTCTCTTGCAGACTTTGTGTTGTCTCGTCGGCATCCGGGGCAAACGCCGCGACGTAGACAAGCGCTGCAACTCGTGGGTCGGTGCCGCCCGCCGTGATGACCGAGCCACCATAGGAATGACCGACTAAGACTGCGGGGTTGCTTACACGGCCCAAGGTTCTCTTCACGCAATTTACATCGCTGGCGTATGAATCGAGTCCGTGCTGAGAAGCGATCACTTCAAATCCTTCATTCTGGAGAGTCGGGATAAGTTTGCTGAAGCATGAACCGTCGGCCCATAGACCGTGAACAAAAACAATGCTGGGTTTGCGTTGCAGGGACATAGACAATCTCCTGAGTTTACTTGGGACAACAAGTAGCGTTCTAGTGTTGTTTATACGATGTGTCCGTTTCACTATCTATTCCATGTTTAGTGAACACGAATGTTATGTATTTCAACCGGACAAGATGGCCAGGTTTCATTTGCGACGCCGTGATACGGCTCCACTTGCAGGTGCTGTGCAGCCGTAGAGATCCCTGACAGTTTAGACCGGGGACATGCCTGACACTTTGTTTTGGTTGAGGGGATGGGGTGCAGGGGAAGGGGAGACTTCCTCTTCCCCTGCCTCATCGCCTTCAGAAACTTGGCTCTTGGGCAGGGGCAC
>JAFAKX010000009.1 GCA_019234945.1 Silvibacterium sp. | reverse complement strand
CTCTCCGCACCGTGCCGACGTTTCTGGGCGCGCACGAAATACCGGAGGAGTACGCGGGACGCGCGGATGACTATGTAAGCCTGGTAGCCGAAGAAATGATGTCGCGCGTCGCCCATCAGAAGCTCGCGGAATTCTGCGATATTTTCTCCGAGGCGAAGGTTTTCAATCTCGACCAGTCCCGGCGAGTGCTCACCGCAGCCAAATCTCACGGCCTCGGCCTCCGCATGCACGCCGACCAGTTCACGTCCTTCGGTGCGAGTGACCTTGCTGCGGAACTCGGGGCGAAGACCTGCGACCACCTTGAGCAGACACAACCGGCGTCCCTTGCCGCGCTAAAGGCTGCCGAGGTGCAGCCGGTCCTGCTGCCGGGGTCCGTCTATGCTATTGGATCTCATAAGTACCCTGCAGCACGAGACATGATCGGTGCCGGCCTCGCGGTCGTTCTCGCCACGGATTTCAACCCTGGCTCTTCACCCACGACGTCGATGCGCATGGTGATGTCCCTTGCCTGCACGCAAATGAAAGTGACGCCAGCGGAGGCTCTAACCGCCGCGACCATAAACGCGGCATACAGCCTGAATCGCGGCGACGAGATCGGCTCGCTCGAAGCTGGCAAAGCCGCCGATTTCGTCATCCATGATGCCGAAGACTATCGCGAGCTTCCCTACTTCTTCGGAGATCATCGGGCCGCATCCGTCTTTGCGCGCGGGAAGCAATACATGACGCGCTAGATAGACACCGAATTTGAATCTTTGTGACGAAAAGCGTTTCCACCGGCTGTTCGTTTCGGCTAAGCTGATCGCCACTGCGGTGATGGAGAGGACGCAGCTTACATGAAAACAGCTTTGCGAGGACTTGCAGCTTTAGCAGTGTGCTTTCTCACACTGGTTGCCCAGTCTCAACAACCGAAGACACCACCCAAGCCGCCCGTAAGCCCATCTCAGGCTCTATTGGATTCATGGAACGACATAGGCCGCAAACTGATCGCGATGGCCGAGGACTTTCCCGAAGATAAATACGACTTCAAGCCGAATCCAGCAGAGCGCGCATTCTCCGAGCAACTGCTTCATGCCGCCAATGCGAATTACTTCTTTATTAACCCTGCGAATGGCGAGAAGCTTCCGCCGCTGGAAGATCCGAAGCGCGATCAGTTTAAGGACAAGGCTGCCATCGTGGCGTTTGTGAAGAAGTCCTTTGGAGATGGCGCGGCTTTGATCAAGAAAAAGGGAGACTCGGGATTGAACGATCTGATCGTCGATCCGTTCGCCAATCAGCAGACCCGCATAGGCGATATGGCGTGGGGCTTGATCGAACATTCGGGAGAGCACTACGGCCAACTCGTCGTGTATTACCGAGTAGCAGGTTTGGTCCCACCAGAGTCACGGCCAAAGAAGTAGATCTGCTCGCGGTACGCGCCGCATTTGACTTCACGCCGGAACTCTGGTTTCATGACGTCATCCGCATGCAGCCCATGATGATCAGCTTCGCCTTTCGCTGGACAATGCACTCGAGCATCGCTCCCCGGCTGATTGGAAGCATCATTATTATCCCGTCTCCATAGGAGCGGGCGGCTGGTAACTGAGATCAAGCAATCAGGGCCACCACCGCTCCAAGCGGCTGGTGGCTTTAGTTTTTTGGGAGAAGGATTTCATGACGGTGACGCTGCACAATGTTGAGGCCGCTCGCGGCCGTATCCGCGACTTTATTTATTGCTCGCCGGCGCCGCACTCCGATGAGCTTTCCAGGCTGACCGGACAAAGCGTATTTCTCAAGCTCGATAATCTGCAGCGTACTGGGGCGTTCAAGGAACGCGGAGCCCTGAACAAGATCCTCACGCTAGGCGAGGACGAGAGGCGGCGGGGTGTGATCGCCGCAAGCGCCGGAAACCATGCGCAGGCAGTGGCCTACCATGCGACGCAGCGCGGCATTCGCTCGCGGATTGTCATGCCCCTGATGACTCCGCTGGTAAAGGTCTCATCTACGACGAACTTCGGCGCCGAGGTTGTCCTTCACGGCGCCAATTACGACGAAGCCTACGCCGAGGCGATGCGGCAGGGTGAAGAAGACGGCATGACCTTCCTGCATCCTTTCGATGATGACAATGTGATCGCAGGCCAGGGAACGATCGGGCTCGAATTGCTCGAACAGATCTCCGGCCTTGAGGCCGTCATCGTTCCTGTTGGCGGCGGAGGACTGATTGGCGGAGTCGCGTGTGCCATCAAGGAATCGAACCCGCGGATTCGGGTCGTCGGCGTGCAGACAGAGCGGCTGCCCTCGATGCTGCGTGCGACGGAAGCGGGTGAGCCCGTAACTGTCCCCGCGGAGGCCACCATTGCAGACGGCATCGCAGTACGTCGAGCGGGAAATCGTACTCTTCCTCTGGTTCAGCGCTACGTCGACGAGCTCGTTACAGTCGACGAGGAGGAAATCGCAAACGCCATCCTGGTCCTGCTCGAGCGAGAAAAGTTGCTGGCAGAAGGCGCGGGGGCTGTTGCTCTCGCCTCGCTACTACAGCACAAGACAATGCTGAACGGCCATAAGACCGCCGTCCTTGTCTGCGGCGGAAACATCGACGTCAGCCTGCTTTCCAGAATCATCGAGCGCGGTTTAGTGAAGGATGGCCGCCGCACGCGTCTCCGTATACACCTCACGGATCGGCCGGGGGCTCTGCACGCGCTTACGCGAATTATTGCCGATGCACGCGCCAACATCGTCCAGACTTCACATGACAGGGCACACTACGGCGTCAATCTTGGCGACACCGTGATTGATGTTACTTTGGAGACGCGCGGGAACAAACACATCTCCGAGATAAGCCAGATGCTTACGGAGGCAGGTTACCGGCACGAGAGGATTGAGTGATGCGATTGTGACCGAATCGTCACCGCGCTACAAGCCGCTTCGCCGGCTGTCTCGACGCGCGCTTGGGAAGTGCAGGTCCGGTCGTTTTTCGCTCGACAAGGGTCGGCTGAATTGTAAACTCCGCGCCTCGAGCAGCAGGATTATCTCTCGCTTCGTACAGAGCGTGGAAGGCGACCTTGGCGATCTCCTTGCGCGACACACGAACGGTGGTCAGCCCCGGCTTGGCGAATGTGTTCAGTTCGATGTCGTCGAATCCTATGATCGACATGTCATCCGGGACCTTGAGCCCGCGCTCGAACATCGCACCCAGAGCGCCGATCGCTGTCATATCGTTCGACGTAAGCACCGCGGTGGGCCTCACCGATTTATCCAGCAGCCGCATCATTGCCTCATGACCGCCGTCCATGCGATGGTTGCCTTCCTCGATCAACCTGTCGTCGATCGTGAGCCCTTTGCGCTTCATACTGTCGATGAATGCGCGATACCTGATACGTGCGGAGGTCAAAGCCATCGGCCCCCTGATGAACCCAATCGAGGTGTGGCCGAGGGAGGTGAGGTGGACAACTGCCGCATCGATTCCGCTGGCATAGTCGATAGCGATATTGCTGATTCCCTCCTGCGGTGTGCCGGTATCGAGAAACACCAGCGGTATGCGGCGGCTGCTCAATTCATCAATGAGGTGCTCCTCCATCTCTGAGGTCATAATTGCCACACCGTCGGCTTTGCGCTGGAGCATGCGGCTTACGCACACCTCCATACGGTGCGGGTCATAGTTTGTGTTGGCGACAAGGACTTCCTGCCCGAACTGCACAGCAACATCCTCGAAACTCTTCACCAGCTCGGGAAAAAATGGATTTGTAATATCGGAGATGATCAGACCATAGAGGCTGCTGCGTCCGGAACCAAGCGCCCGGGCATTCGTATTCGGATAGTATTTGAGCGCCTCTATCGCACGACGAACGCGCTCTGCGGTCTCAGCCGTGACCTTGTCCGAGCCGTTGATCGTGCGCGAGACGGTCGCGGTCGAAACCTTCGCAAGTCGAGCAACTTCTTTGATGTTCATAGGCGCATTTCTAGGGGGGAAAGCCCGACCGCTTTGTCGCCAGGTGCTCCAATCCACGGTGGCCGGCCGAGTTGGACTTCGGAACCGTTATACCCGAGTTCCGCGTCAAAACCAGGCAGGATTTTGCGGGCCTCTCCTGCTTCAGCCCGCAAATTGCCTGAGCCGGTTTCGGACGGACGATTCATTGGGTGAGATTGTAACCGATTTCACTCGTATCGTGAGCTCAGACCGGACTGGGACACCTGCCCACCGACCGTCCAGGCTTGTGAGCACACTTGCAATCAGTATGAAGCTTTCTGATATCCTCTCCGCGAGTTCCTGCCCCGGAGAATGTCGTCTGTCCACTAGATTCCTGCTCACTCTTAGCCTTCTTTTCATGGCGTTGCCACCTTTCTCTTCCTCCCAGTCGCCCGCACCGGCTGCACAGTCAACGGGAGGCGGAAACGCCACCGGTGGCACCCATGCCGCAATTCACGACGCCGAAAATCGTCCCATCACAGCCGGTGGATTCGTCGACTCCGGCCCGGTCGTTTTCGAAGACATCACACAGAAATCGGAGCTCGCAACGTGGCATCACACCATGGGGGCTCCGAACAAAAAGTTCATCATCGAAGCGAACGGATCCGGAGTGGGCCTGATCGACTACGACAATGATGGATGGCTCGACATCTATTTAGTAAACGGATCGACAGAAGACGCGATTAACGGAAAAGCTGCTCCACCTCACGCGGCACTGTTCCACAACAACCATGACGGCACTTTCACCGACGTCGCCGCAAAGGCCGGAGTCACCAACGACCGCTGGGGATTCGGCGTCGCCATCGGCGACTTCGACAACGACGGTTGGCCCGATATCTTTGTTGCCAACTACGGGAAGAATCGTCTCTATCGCAACAACCATGACGGCACCTTCGCCGATGTAGCCGAAAAAGCGGGCATCGCGCTCGGCAATTGGTCCAGTGGCGCGACATTTGGGGATTACGACGGCGACGGACGCCTCGATCTGTTCGTCGCCGGATATATCCACTACGACATGACGAACCCACCGATTCCCGGGTCTAAAGCTGTTGCTTACAGCTTCTGCAATTTTCGCGGTGTGAGCGTGATGTGCGGCCCTCGGGGTCTGTTGGGTGAGCCCGATCACTTGTTCCACAACAACGGCGACGGTACCTTTACCGATGTAAGCGTGAAAGCGGGTGTGAGCGATCCAAACCGTTACTACGGCTTCACCAGCGTCTTTGTCGACGTGAACAACGACGGCAAAGTCGACTTGTTAGTCGCCGACGATTCAACGCCCAACTATCTCTACATCAACAAAGGAAACGGGACCTTCGAGGACGACAGCTATGCTTCCGGCTTCGCGCTAAATCAGGACGGCCGCGAGACCGCCTCAATGGGCCTTGGCATCGGTGACTACGAGAACAACGGCCGCCTCGATCTTTTGACGACGACCTTCTCCGATGACTATAAGGTGCTCTACCACAACGACGGCGATGCTAACTTCACGGACCTGACCTATCGCCTCGGTCTCGCCCAGGACACGATTCCCTTCCTTGGCTGGGGAGCCGGCTTTATCGACTACGATAACGACGGCTGGAAAGACATCATGATGATCAATGGCCATGTTTATCCGGAGGTTGACAACCAGGATTGGGGTACCAGTTTCGCCGAGCGCCCGTTGCTCTACCACAATCTGAACGGCAAGAAGTTCGAGCTGGTTCCTCCGGTCAAGGGCACAGGACTTGCGGTAGTCACTCCCGGCAGAGGCGCGGCTTTCGGAGACCTCTTCAACGACGGCAAAATCGATGTCGTGATCAACTCGCTGGACACCACGCCGGTGCTGCTTCGCAACGTGAATGCGGATCATCACCACTGGGTTGAGCTAAAGCTTGTAGGTGGTCCAAAGAGCCCCCGCGATGCCGTGGGAGCAACAGTTTACCTGTCCACGAACGGTATCCGGCAACGTGGAGACGTGATTAGTGGCGGCAGCTACATCTCCTCCAATGACCAGCGGGTGCATTTCGGGATCGGGGATGCCGCAACGGTCGATGGCATTGAGATCCACTGGCCCAGCGGCACCATTGAAAAGCGCAAGCTCCCTTCAGTAGATCGCATCTTCACGATCGAAGAAGGTAAGGGCATCACCGGAGAGCTTTGCACGGCTTGCAAGGCAGTGTCGGTCGCACGAGCAAAAAAATAGAGATTGCTGGTCAATCGGATACACTTAGGACGCTTGAAGGGAGACCAGCTTTTCAAATGCTCCAAAAGTTCGCCGTCCTTATCATCTTCCTGCCAGTCCAATTCAGCTGCCTCGTGCCTGCAAGGGCACAAAATCCTTCAGCCTCTCAAGCATCCGCTGCGCATCTCGACACGGCCACGCTGGATCGGTACGCGGGCCAATATCGGCCTTTCGACGAACCGGATATTGTCTACTCCGTTTTCCGAGAGGGAGACCACCTCGCTATTGAGTCGGCTCGATCGCCGCGCGTAACCCTGACACCGGAATCCCCCACTGGTTTCGCCTCGAAAGAGCCGCCATTACACATGGACTTCATCATCGACGCTGCCGGCAAGGTCACCGGAGCGAAGCGCAAAGGGCGCTCGTCGGAAACACAGCTCGAACGCATCTCAGGCCAGCCCGTTCACAACCACTTCCGGCCCTACAGCAGCCAGGTGGTCATGATCCCCATGCGGGACGGCGTAAAACTGCACGCCATTGTCCTTCGTCCGACCGATACCAGCGAGCCTCTGCCCTTTCTCATGGAGCGCACGCCCTATGGAGTCGATCAGTCTGACTCCGACTTCGTCAATTCCAGATACACAGAGCTTGCGCAGAGCGGCTACATCTTCGTCATGGAAGATATCCGCGGCCGCTACGGTTCCGAGGGTCAGTTCATCATGATGCGCCCGATCGCCGCCAATCACGACCCGAAATCCAAGGACCCGAACCAGATCGACGAGAGCACCGACACCTACGACACCGTCGACTGGCTCGTAAAAAACATCCCCAATAACAACGGGCGCGTTGGCGTGGTCGGCGTGTCCTATCCCGGATTCCTCGCTGCAGAAGCTGGTATCGACCCGCATCCTGCCGTAAAGGCCATCTCGCCCCAGGCTCCCATGACTGATGTCTGGCTTGGCGACGATTTCTTTCACAACGGGGCGTTTCGTCAGACTTACGGTTACGACTATGTGCTCGGGATGGAGTCAACGAAGGAAAATACATTTACAAAGCTGAACGAAGACGCCTACACATACTTCCTCAATGCCGGATCATTCGCGGCCGGCGCAAAGCTGTCCGGAAGCGCTATGCTGTCTACCTGGCAAGGCTTTCTCGACCACCCCGCATACGACCAGTACTGGCGGTCGCGCGCCGTTCAGCCGCATCTCGACAGGGTCACCGTTCCCACACTTGAAGTCGGCGGGTGGTGGGACCAGGAGGACATGTGGGGACCACAGGCCGAATATGCTGCTCTCGAACCTCATGACACGAACCATGAAATCTTTCTGGCTCTCGGCCCGTGGAATCACGGCGAGTGGGGTCGAACGACCCGGCATCTCGGAGTTGTGAACTTTGGAGCTTCCACAGGAGACCAGTTCCGTCAGCAGATCGAGGCCCCGTTCTTCGCACACTACCTCAAAGATCAGCCCGGCTTCAATCTCGAGGACACCGCATCCTTCCAGACGGGTACAAATCGCTGGATGCGCTACAGCCACTGGCCGCCCGCGAACACCATCGAACGAAACCTCTACCTCGGCTCAAATGGGACTCTTAGCTTCGACAAGCCCGCCGCGGATGACTCGTATACAAAATACGTCTCCGATCCGGCGAATCCCGTGGAGTACCGCAAACGTCCCATCGAAGCCACCTATGCCCCGACGGGCTCAGGCTGGTACACATGGCTCGTTGAGGACCAGACTCCTTACGGCAAACGCCCGGACGTCGCCACATGGTCGACTCCGGTGCTCGATCACGATGTGACGGTGACCGGGGATGTTGTCGCCGACCTGCTCGCTGCGACTTCCGGCACCGATGGTGACTGGGTGGTCAAGCTCATTGATGTCTATCCCGACGATCCCTCTCTCGGCAAGATGTCTGGCTATCAACTCATGATCGTCGATGAGATTTTTCGCGGCCGCTATCGCAAGAGCTACGAGCATCCGCAGGCCATCCCCTCCAATACGACTGAAGAATACCGGTACAGCCTGCATGGCGCCGATCATGTCTTTCTCAAAGGACATCGCATGATGGTGGAGGTCCAGAGCAGTTGGTTTCCCCTGTACGACCGGAACCCGCAGACCTACGTCCCGAACATCATGACCGCAGCGCCCGCAGACTATAAACCTGCTGAGTTGCGAATCTACAGCGGATCTCATATCGAGTTGCCCGTCGTTGAGCGGTAGTCATTGAATGGCGAGGATGGTGCGGAGTGCGCTGCTGCTCGGGTTGCTGTGGACCGTTGTGTCCGGTGCGTTGATTGCGCAGCACGACACTGGCCCCGAGCAGGCACGCTGGAAAGCAGAAGCCGCGCGGGTGACCATTGTTCGCGATGACTGGGGTATTGCGCACGTGCATGGGAAGACCGACGCGGACGCGGTATTCGGAATGATCTACGCGCAGTGCGAGGACGACTTCAATCGCGTGGAGACCAACTATCTGACAGCACTTGGGCGGCGGGCCGAGGCCGAGGGTGAGGCGGCAATCTGGCAGGATCTGCGGCAGCGCCTGTTTATCGATCCGGAAGGGCTGAAACGCGATTATGCCGCAAGTCCGGAGTGGCTGAAGAAGCTGATGGATGCATGGGCAGACGGGATCAACTACTACCTGGCGCAACATCCGGAGGCCAGGCCGAAGGTACTGACGCAGTTCGAACCCTGGATGGCTCTGTCGTTCACTGAGGGCAGCATTCGGGGCGACATCGAGCGGGTCGATCTGAAACGCCTGCAGGCCTTCTATGACACGCCGGGAGCGCATGAAACCGGCACCTCTGCCGTGAGTTGGGAAGTGCGGCCGCACGCGGCGCAGCCATGGCCCGCCGCAGCGCCGCCTTGGATAGAAGACGCGCCGCCCAACGCCTCGAACGGAATTGCCATCGCGCCCGCGAACACGCGCGATCATCATGCCCTGCTGCTGATCAATCCACACACTTGGTTCTTCTTCCGCAGCGAACTACAGATGTCGAGCGACGAGGGCCTGGATGCCTACGGAGCAGCTACGTGGGGACAGTTTTTCATCTACCAGGGATTCAACGAGCGCGCGGGATGGATGCATACGACGAGCGGCGTGGATGCGGTGGATGAGTATCTGGAGACCGTCGTGCGCGATAACGGAAATCCAGCCTATCGCTACGGAGGAGAGACAAGGCAGTTTACGTCCCGGCAGATCACATTGCAGTTCAAAACTCCGGGGGGGATGAAGTCGCGCACGTTTACGCCGATGTACACCCTGCACGGGCCGGTGATCGGAAAAGAGGAAGACAAGTTTGTCACCATTCAGCTCATGAACACGCCGGTGGCGGCGCTGGAGCAGAGTTATCTGCGCACCAAGGCGCATAATTACACCGAGTACGAGAAGACGATGGAGCTCCGCGCGAACTCATCGAACAACACGGTGTTCGCGGATGCCGACGGCGACATTGCCTATTGGCATGGAAACTTCATTCCGAAGCGCGATCCCAGGTTCGATTACACAAGGCCGGTGGACGGGAGCGATCCGGCGAAGAACTGGCAGGGATTGTTGACGGTGGATGAGACGCCGCATTTGCTGAATCCGAAGAGCGGGTTTCTGTTTAACGTGAATGATTCGCCGTGGAATGGAGCGGGTGCAGACTCGCTCCGCAAGTCGGACTATCCGGCATACGTGGAGCAGGGGACCGAGTCGGCGCGCGGGATTCATGCGATGCAACTGCTGGAGCCGGAGGGCAAGCCGCGGCAAGATTTTACCCCGGAGTCATTGAAACAGGCCGCGTACGACTCGTACATGCCGTGGTTCGCGCGAACGGTGCCGGTGCTGGTGAATGCGTATGACGCCCTCCCGGCGACGGCGGTGCTCAGAACCAGGCTGGCGGAACAGGTCAAGACGTTGCGCGCGTGGGACCATCGATGGGGTGTGAATTCGGTCGAGACCGCACTTGCGATCTTCTGGGGTATCGAGCTGATGAAGACGAACGCTCGGCTGGCGCAAGAGGCGAAGATGCCAAGCGAGGAATGGGTGGCGACGCAGGTGGGCGCGGAGGAATTGTTGAAGGCACTCGCCACTGCATCCGACCAGCTGGCGAGCAGCTTTGGAACGTGGCGCACGCCATGGGGTGAGGTGAATCGCTTCCAGCGGTTGTCCGATGAGCTCGCGCCGACGTTCACGGACGAAGGGCCGAGCACCCCGATAGGATTCGTACCGTCGATGTGGGGATCGCTGGCCGCATTCGTGGGCCATCCGTCTCCCGGAACGAAGCGCTGGTACGGAAACTACGGCAACACCTTCGTCGCGGTGGTGGAGTTCGGAGACAAGGTAAGAGCGCGGGGAGTTACGATCGGCGGGGAGAGTGGCGACTCGAAGTCGCCGCACTTCAATGATGAGGTGCAGCGCTATGCCGAGGGCAACCTGCGCGAGATCTATTTTTATCCGGAGCAGCTAAAGGAACACACGCAGCGCACCTATCATCCGGGAGAATAGAGAAGTACCCCGCATTCATTGCGCTGGGCTGCGAGCGCCTTTGCCCTCAGGCGCTCGTTCATCTGAGACATCTTTTCCATGTAATCGAAGATCAGCTTCAGCTCGCTATCCGTGTAATGCTCGACCAAGGACATGTATGCCTTGCCGAGTGCCCCGTACCGCGGCAGCAGAGGCCTGGACTCTCTTCCCGCACACCGCAAAGACTTTGCGACGGTCCTCGTTATCGCGCACACGCTCAACGAGTCCCGCTTTTCGAGGCTGTTCACGCCGGCTCCAGGAAAGTTTGGCCGGGGCTGTGGAATGCGGGTAACGACATCAAGCAGTTCGAAGAAGTGACGAGTTGCAAACCGGACGGCAGCGACTCACCGAAGCTGCGGACCACGTCAGCCCGTTCGGGCGGGACGTATTTCGAGAGAGGCTGGATGCTCTCCTCTGCGATCCCGAGTGCTATCAAGCGGGAAATCGCCTGATCGCGAATCGCATCATCGACGTCACGTGAGCGATCGTTGGTGCGCCTCGCGATCAGGAGGATGGCGGATGCCGTGACTGCCGTGAACGTGGATAGGTCCAGCAGGGCTTTCACCCACTCGCCGGCAATTTCAGCTGCAACGATGGAGTGCAGCGGCCCATACAACGGGATGCGAGCACCCAGCCGACCGAGCGACCAAAGCCATATTGCATTTTCAGGTTCTTTCTCGATCTTCGCTACAAGTTCATTGCCAAGCAGAGCACGCGTGCTACCCAGCAAATGCTCAAGGTTCGCAACCAGGCGCCATTGTTCGTACTCGAGCTGCCGATTCACGCGGCGTTTTCCTTTGCGGGCATGACTCGCATGAGTGCGATAAAGCGCCTGCTGGTCGCTGGCATTGATGCCGCCGGCGATCCGGCGCAACAGCACCAGCAGTTCGATCTGGCATTGTAGATCGTCCGCAAAGACGGGTTTGTTCAACGCAATTGTCCGCAGATTATGAATACGCCCATTATCACCAGCCACACCGAACCCCGGCCGCAAACACCAGCCATATAGATTGAGCCAACGTACTTCGTGCCGCGGAGACTTTGCGCGGCCAGCGGCAACCTCAATCAGCACGTCGCAGAACCGACGAATCGCGGGGATCGGCCATGAATCTCTCTTCGTGCCGAGCGCCGCTTCCATCTGGCTTGCAAGAGTGTCCGGTGCCTGGATATCGCCATCCGTGGCCCCGACGAAAACACCGCGGGCCAGCTCGGCAGCGGATTCGACAGTTGCATCGGAGGTTATAACCGTCGATGAGCGTGTCGGCACGGGCCGTGTTTTCGCGGCGTCGATTTGCTGCGCTTGTGCCTCCTCGCCGCGCAGCTCGAATTGTAGCCGCCACCGATGCAGCGTGTCGCGCGACTCACACCAGAGCTCGAGCGTGCCAACCTCCGTGAAACTGACTCTGAGACGCACGATCAGGTATACCTCGCGCAATTTCTTGCCATAGCGCAATAAGGTCACGAGTGGAGCATGACGATGCAAGTTCTCTTCATCCAACGCAGCGACTTCGCCATGTCCGTCGTGCCGTGTGCTCGAACTGTACAGTGTGAACGATACGGGGCGGTTAGCGAGTACCGAGAATTCGTGGTTTAGCAGCGGAAGTGTGGTGCCCTCTTCGACTCCGGCAGGCAGAACACAGATTCCCTGCAAACCACGATCCGAGGGCAACGCGATGTAGTAGGTGCGTGCGCTGCCTGCCCTGACGCGCACCCCTTCGCCGCGCCGTACGCGTCCAAAGTAAGCCGCACCCCGGGCAACTGCATTTTCTACCTCGCTGTTCAGGAGCCTGGGCCGCCAGCCGCTTTCGGATCCACCGAACCAGATGGAAATCGCTTCGACAATCCTCTCGCGAGTTACTGCCGGTGCACAGAACCCGCCATTGAAGAGCACGGCATCGGGCCGGACCATTCGATGGTAGGCAGACGAATCGTTCATGGCAGCAGCCGCCTGGGTCAGAAATGCGGCAAGGTGCCTGGTAATGGCGGGATCACTGGCATAGGGCAGGCCAAGTTCGCGCAGTGCCGTTGGTCGCCCATGCGCGGGCATCTCATCAGGTGCGGTGATTGGCAGGAATCCGGTGGTTAAGATACCGCGGACCTCTTCGCGTGTCAGATCAACGCTGAGCGCCTGTCCGACGACGGTACGGCCGCTGCCCAGAACCGTGACAGGCATACGCTCGGCGGATGAATCTCCCAACAGGCGCTCTTTCGCGCCACAACATGCCCGACGCAATGCATAACGCTGTTGCAGCGTGAGTCTGACATCGTTGAGCTTCTCCTCCACGCGGCGGGCAAGGGCCAAATCGAGATTGTCGCCGCCGAGCAGAAGGTGCTCGCCGATTGCGGTCCGCTCAAACTGGTACTCGCCATTCACCAACCGAGCTCTCACCAGGCTGAAGTCAGTCGTGCCACCGCCGATGTCGCAGATCAGAATCAGTTCCCCATCGCGGAGCTTTTCACCATTTCCCTCCTGCTCGTGTCGATTCGCTGCGATCCAGGCATAGAACGCGGCCAACGGTTCTTCGAGCAGAGTGAGTTTATCGAGCCCGGCAAGGCGGGCTGCCTCAACCGTCAGCTCACGCGCATCCTCGTCGAACGAAGCCGGCACGGTAAGGACGACGTCCTGATGCTCAAAACGCGTTTCTGCATCAGTCGCCATTGCGCCGTTCCAGGCGTCGCGAAGATGCATGAGGTAGCGCGCAGATGCTTCGACCGGGGAAATCATCGGCTGCGGCGGTTCAGCCGGTGCAGGTAGGATCCTCCCGCGTCGATCCACGCCAGGATAGGAAAGCCAGGACTTGGCCGATGAAACCTGGCGGCTCGGCACAAGCGCTCCCATTTCGCGCGCGAGCAGACCGGTGACCATCGGAGGATCCTCATCCCAGGTGGCGCTCACGGCTCCGGCAGACAGCTCATCTTCGGTGGGGAAGTAAAGAAAAGAAGGGAGTGAGGGTAATGTGCGAACTTCTCCCCGCGATACCAACTGCGGTATGGGGAACACAAGAATAGGAGAGTCCGTATCAGACGCTTTCTGAGTATCGATGTATGCCAAGACAGAGTTTGTCGTGCCCAGATCGATGCCGATCAGATAACGAGAAGGCTCCGACGATCTCATCTCCCGGTCTTTTCGCGGATATTCAGCTCAAGCTTCCAGCGCTGCTTGCCGTCACGGGATACACACCAGACTTCGAGCGTGCCGATTTCGGTAACGCGCGTCTCGAGGCGCACCGGGACAACCGTTCCCTGCTGGCCGTCCAATGTAAGAGTGACCTCCAGCGGGCTCAGCTCCTCTATGTCGTCACCCCAATCTTCCAGAAGGCTGCCGACTTTGTCCTGCTTGCGGACGCTGGAATTGAGAAAACGAAACTCGGCTGGTTCCCCGACGACCAGGCCAAACTCTCTGTCGGGAATTGTGGCCTCGGTGCCTTCCTCCATGCCAAAGGGAACGACGCAGAGCGCCTTCAGCGGAGCTTCCATGCCTGGCACTGCAGGCATGGCGCTCTCAATTCCGATGTAGTACGTGCGCGAGGCGCCGCTGCGGATCCGCACGCCGCGCCCTCGCCGCGCCTTGCCGTAATAGGTAGCACCGCGTGCAACAGCGTGCTCTAAATCGGGACCTTCGAGAATCTGTTGTGGCCCGAGCTCGTCCACTCCTTCTTCTCTCAACCAGCTGTTCAGCACCTCGACTACGCGATCGCGCAGCACCGCCGCTTTCATCACCCCACCGTTAAACAGGACGTGCGTGGGGCAGGCCAGTCCGCTGCGGCCGCGCCGGATGCCCGCCGCCTCGGGACTGTTGCGAACTTGCTCCGACAAAAACCGCGCGAGGTGTTTCGTGATGGCTGGATCAGCCGCGTACGGCAGGCCCAACTCCTGAAAGCCAACACGGCGCCGGCCAGGTAATTCGCCGCTGGCGACATTGGGGAAGAATCCCTTGACCAGAACCTGGTCGAGATCTTCACGAGCCAGCTCCGTTTTGATCGTGCCGCCAATGAGCTTCGTGCCCTTGCCCAGCAGAGTGATTGGGCAGGTCTGCGTCTTGGGCGATACGAACAGTTTTTCCTTTGCCACACGGCATTGATGCCACAGGCCGTGCAATTGCCAGGTATCGACGCGATTGCCGGACGCTTCAAGGCGCTGCTGCAGGACACGCGCAAGCGCGAGGTCCATGTTGTCGCCGCCCAGTAGTATGTGATCACCGACAGCGACCCGCCTCAGAACTAGTTCGCCGTTCTCTTCGGAAACGGTGATGAGGCTGAAATCCGTCGTGCCGCCGCCAACGTCGCAAACGAGAACGAGATCGCCGACTCTGATTCGACTGCGCCAGGCATCACCCTGGCTCTCAAGCCATGCGTAAAACGCTGCCTGGGGCTCTTCCAGCAAGGTGACGTGCTGAAAACCGGCTTGTTCGGCGGCGCGCCTGGTCAACTCGCGTGCTTCTTCGTCGAATGAAGCTGGCACGGTGAGCAACACGTCCTGTTCCGCAAGGACGTGTTCCGCCGCGTCACCGGTGTCCCATACGGTGCGCAAATGCTGCAGGAACTGCGATGACGCTTCGACCGGCGACAGCTTGGGCACCTCGTCCGGCGCTTGCCAAGGCAGGATCGGCGCCGTGCGGTTCACTCCAGAATGAGAAAGCCAGGATTTGGCAGATGCGACCAGGCGGTTTGGGCTCTCCGCTCCGCGTTTGCGCGCCAGTTCGCCGATCACAAGCTTCGGCTCAGGTTCCCATGGCAACGCGATGCTGCCCTTGGGAAAGTCAAATTCGCCCGGGATGTAGAGGAATGACGGCAACAATGTGCGTTCCGCTACTTCGTTCGGATTCACGAGTTGGGGAATCCCGCACACCTCGATGGGACTGTTCTCTTCGACTGAAGTGGAATCGCAGCGTGCCAGTGCCGAATTTGTGGTTCCGAGGTCTATGCCAACGATGTATTTGGCCGCCAACGAACATCTCCTTTTTCAAACCCAATATCTGTTGATCAGACGAGGATCAACTGTTATGAGAGTTCGACCTCAGCCGGCGCAATCACCATTCGGCCGGGAGCCGGCGGCAACGGAGGCAAATTCACTTCCTTCACTCGCCAGCCTTTGTGTCGTAACACACCGCGAACCGGCGGCTGTCCGGCCACATTGCCGATCAATTTGATAGCTGCGGGATCAAAACCCGCCTGCACCGTAACCGGCTGATCCTCTTCCGAGTCCAGAATCGGCTCCAGCTTGAGGTAATGATCGAGCGCCTGCCGGCAACTCTCGTGGATGGTGCGGACGGCGGCTCCAAGCTGAGTGTCGGGGTAGGTGGAAATGTTCTCCGCCAGGAAATCGATGAGCCGCCCCTCGCGCTGGAGCAGCGCGAGGATCTGTACCGCGCGATCGGACGTTTCCGGGGCTGCCCGCTCAACTTGATTCAGACGAGTGACAGACGGCCTGGCAGCTACGGGCGCCTGCGGAACCGGCTCTGGCACCTTGACCAGCGTCTGGGCGATGTCGTTGGGAATTTCGGCGTGGAACAGGATCGAAAGGAAACACCGAAAGGCAAA
>JAFAKX010000195.1 GCA_019234945.1 Silvibacterium sp. | reverse complement strand
GTGACAATGGCAGGCTGTCATGGGTTATGGATGCGTTCACGACATCGGACAGTTATCCCTACGCGAGCCATTACCATCTGGGTGACGATCTCATTAACTATATGCGGAACAGCGTTAAGGTGACCATTGACGCCTACGATGGGACGACAACGTTTTATGTGTTTGACACCGAGGATCCGATCCTTGCGGCTTACCGTCGGGTGTTTCCGAGCCTGTTCAAGGATGCGGCGGCGATGCCGCCAGGGCTTCGCAAACACTTGCGCTACCCTGAGCTATTGCTCAAGTTGCAGGCGGAGGCGTATGGACTGTATCACATGACAGATCCCGGGGTGTTTTACAACCGTGAGGATCTGTGGACGGTCGCTACCGAAGTCGGCATCAGCGAGGCGGGTGAGCAAACGACACAGCCGATGCAACCGAATTTCGTGCTGATGAAGCTGCCTGGCGAAACCGACGTGGAGTTCGTAGAGATTCTGCCGTTCACGCCAGCCAACCGGAACAATTTGATCGGCTGGATTGCCGGACGCAGCGACGGCGCCCACTACGGTACGTCGGTGGCCTACGACTTTCCCAAAAACAAGCTGGTTGACGGACCACTGCAAATCGAGGCGCGAATCGATCAGAACGCGCAGCTTTCAGGACAATTGACGTTGTGGAATCAGCAAGGCTCGCACGTGCGACGCGGGAGTCTGCTGGTGATTCCATCCGGGCGTGCGCTGTTGTATGCGGAGCCGATTTACCTGCAGGCCGAGCGGAGCCCAATGCCGGAGTTGCGACTAGTTGTGCTCGCGCTTCAAGATCGGCTCGCGTATGGGCCAACCTTCGAGGCAGCACTGGCAGCCCTTTTTGGTGGAGCGGCCTCGTCCCTTAGCTCGTCGGAGCTGTCGCGAGTCGCCCCGACATCCGCCGCCGCGTCAGGGGCCGCAGGGGATCTAGACGCACTCATCGCGGAAGCCGCCAAAGACCTCGCTGACTACCAGCGCCTGACAGCTGAAGGCAAGCTGGGCGAGGCTGGCCAGAAGCTTGAAGCATTGAAGCGCACAATTGACAAGCTGAGCACGCTTAAGAGATAGCCGGAATCGCTCACGCACATTATTGCGGAGAGATCCGCGTTTCCCGTTACTAATCTGGAAGGCAGGGGCGACTGTGAACAAAACTTCTCTGCAGCTAATGAATCATTGAATTATGGCTGCCCAGCGGTCGTTCTCTTGCGCTCTGCATCGAGAAGAGCGGGCGGCTGCAAATTCCAGTCCCCCAGGGCTATTTCTGCAGCCTGCTCTCCGGCCGAAATCATACGCGCCAATGCCTGGGAGCCGGAAAGATAGCCGGATAGGGGAATGCTCGGCTGAATCAAAAGGTCTGTATTCCGTAGAGAGCGATGGTAATGCGAAGGATATGTTCGGCCAGCCCACCGATGATCAGGACTTATGCCAACCTTCTGAAGCAGAAAGCTGACTTCCCAAACGTCAGCCCCGATAATGAAGTCTGATTCCAACGATCTGCAGGCCGCAGACGGTAAGACACATGCGATCCCGCCGTCTTTCAGCCGTTTCCCCGCTCGCTTGACTGACCTGCGGATACCACGCAAAGCGCAACTCGCGCTAATGGCCGACGCAAGGTCGCCTTCCGTGATGGCCACAGCACATTTGGCCGGGAATTCCGTTGCGATGGCAACGAAGGGAATCTCGAGATCGGCAAAGGTTTTGGGAAGATATTCGGTACAGAATCGTTCGAGTGTTTTACCGTGTAGTAGCTTGGGCCAGAAAATGTTGCGAGCCAGCGCCGCAATTTCCTGCCAGGTCATCCCCGCTGCGAGCGCTGCGCCTATCAGGCTGCCGGCACTGGTTCCTGCTATGACGCTTGGCCTAATGCCGCGATCAGAAAGAGCTTTGACGATACCGATATGCGCAAGTCCTCGTACTGAGCCCCCACTAAGCGCCAATCCAATTCGGCGGGAGCGAAGCTGATGCAGCCCACTCATCATTCTCGATTATATCGGGCCACAAATTATCAACTATCTGAGATAGTGGCGGAACTAGCCCGGCTGTCCGCTTTGCCGCGCAAGCTGTATCGCGCGTCCTGCGTTGATGCCGTTGTCGACGGTGATGAGC
>JAFAKX010000003.1 GCA_019234945.1 Silvibacterium sp. | reverse complement strand
TCAAACGACTGGTCAGATTCCTGACTGGACCGACAACATCTCTCGTTCACGCCACCCTTTGAATACGGGCGATGACAACGCCGCCTCGTCTAAGAACACAGTCGATCCGAAGTCGCAGAAAACACGCTGACTTTTTCAACACCCACGGATGTTAGCACCAAGCAAAAAGACGACGCGATGGAGAGCTTCTTCTTTGCCGAAACGCTGAAGTATCTCTACCTGCTCTTTGCACCGCCGGGCACGCTTGACTTCGACTCGGTGGTTTTCAACACCGAGGCACACCCGATGAAGAGAACAATCGGTCTTAGCGCACCCAGTCTTAGCGGACGAGGATCGGCAAGCTCACCATCGACAGCGCCGCCTGCGCCACTAGCAGGCCGCCGGTGATCCAGAGAAACCACCGCCGGTACCGGGTTTCGAGCACGTCGGCGAAGACTCCTCCGACGAAGGACAGCAGGAAGGGAACGGCCCAGATTGTGGGAGTGCTCGGCACGCCGGGAGTGATCAGCAGCATGAGCAGGACAGCCACAATGAGCGGCGTCGTATTGCCGAAGTAACGCGAGCGCCTCATTGCGAGATAGAGTCCCAGTGCGCCGGCGGAGGCAAGTGCGAGACTGGCATTCGGAAGGCTCGAAAAGAATGCTCGCGAGGGTTCGAGCGAGAAGCCGAGTTTCGCCGCTTCGCTCCGGAAGACGTAGCTGAAGGCATCCGGGCGGAAGGCGTAAGAGGCGAAGAGAATCAGCATGGCGCCCACCACCCAGATGATGAGCAATGTTGGGAGATATGCCCGCTTGCCTTCAGCTACGTAGGCCATGAAGCCGATGGTAAAAAGCAAGGCGAGCAGAAATGCCGAGATGTGGGCGGCCGCGGTAAATCCCAGGATGACGGTGAGCAGCACGATGCGGGGACGCCACTTCTTTCGGGGCCCCTGCATGGCGTGAGAGACACCAATCGCCATGTAAACAGCAGAGAACAGGCCGAAGGCGGCCCATATTTCATTGTTGGGGTAGGTTGCTGCTGCGATGACTGGAGGCGAGAAGCAGTAGAGGGCAAGGGCAACGTATCCGCCGGTGTTGCCGTAGAGACGCCGGGTGACCCACCAGAGGCATCCGCCGAGCATGAGTGCGGCGAAGACGAAGGGTAGGCGCAGCAGCAGGCTAGTGTGGGTTACTTCATGGCGCATCTCCCAGGTGGAGGTGGAGGAGGTCTGGCCGGCAAAAATGCGCTCCAGGGTTAACGGCAGGCCGGCAGCACGATAAGCCAGAGTCCCGTCGTGGATATTTCCGCATGTGGTGAAGTACCCGGCAAGCGGGGACGGCTTCTCCCACATCTCGCGTCCGCAGCGGGCGTACTGGTAGTCGCTCTCGGAGAGGGTCTTGCGTGCGATCACCCACAGGCACTGCGCCAGAAGAGCGATAAGAAGAAGGGCTGCTATCTGTTGCGGGCGATTGAAGCGGAATTTGCGCAGGCGGTGTCGGCTTGAGGGCATCGTTCGTGCGGGATTGGGTCCGGTGACTCTATGCAAGTGTAAAACCTCGCGGCGTGAAGGTCGGAAAGCGCGCCGAAGTACTTCGCTCGCGAGCGGTTTGGTCGAAGGGCGAGCGGATTTTTTTGCCCCTATGAAGCTGCGTTTTCGTCATCTCCCTGACCAGCGAGGCGAACCTTGTCGGATGCGCCCCGCAAAGTGCTGAATCCATGGGCCGAAGCCTCATTGCAACGCACTAACTAAAGCAGTATCATAGATTTAGGTTCAACCACAGGCTCAGTGAATTTATTCCTGTCGCGAACGCCGGGAATGCGGCTGATGGCTTGTGCGACGGCCCAGATATCTTATGGCAGACGATCAGAATCCCCAGCTTCCCCTTGGTCCAAACGGCAGCGACGGAAGGAACGACCCGACGGGCGCCGCGAGCATAGTCCCGATCAATATCGAAGAGGAGATGCGCAAGTCGTATCTCGACTACTCGATGTCGGTCATTATCGGCCGCGCTCTCCCGGACGTGCGCGACGGCCTCAAGCCTGTGCACCGGCGCATTCTCGTGGCGATGGACCGCGAGGGCATGCAGTACAACAAGCGCTATTCAAAGTGCGCCGGCGTGGTAGGCGAGTGCCTGAAGAAGTACCATCCGCACGGCGACAGCGCTGTGTATGACGCACTGGTGCGCATGGCGCAGCCGTGGTCGCTGCGGTATCCGCTGGTGGATGGGCAGGGCAATTTCGGTTCGGTGGATGGCGACCCACCGGCGGCTTACCGGTACACCGAGTGCCGCATGATGAAAATCGCCGGCGAAATGATGGCCGACATCGAGATGGAAACCGTCGACATGGTTCCCAACTTCGATGAGAGCACGAACGAGCCGGTGGTCCTGCCGACGAAGATTCCGAACCTGATCATCAACGGGTCGAATGGCATCGCGGTCGGCATGGCGACCAACATTCCGCCGCACAACCTGACGGAAGTGGTGAACGCCACCATCGAAATGGTGAACAATCCGCACGCCGGGCTGGCCGAAGTGCTGAAGTATGTGCAGGGTCCGGACTTTCCTACCGGCGGCTTCATCTACGGCCGCGGCGGCATCGCTCAAGCCTACAAGACCGGGCGCGGACGCTTCCTCATGCGCGCACGCGCGGCGGTCGAGAACCTGACGCAGGGCCGGCAGGCGATCATCGTCAGCGAGATTCCTTACCAGGTCAACAAGAACACGCTCATCAAGCGCATCGCCGAGTTGGTCAATGAGAAGGTGATCGATGATATCTCCGACGTGCGGGACGAGAGCGATCGCGACGGCATGCGTATTGTCATCGAGCTGAAGCGCGGGGCCGAGGCGCAGATCGTGCTGAACCAGCTCTACAAGCACTCGCAGATGCAGGAGAGCTTTTCGATGATCTTTCTGGCCGTGGTCAACGGCCAGCCGCGCGAGCTCCCGCTGCCTGACGCGATTCGGCACTTCATCGATCATCGCGTCGACGTGGTCCGCCGCCGCACGGCATTCCTGCTGCGCAAGGCACGCGAGCGCGAGCACATTCTGCTCGGCTACCAGATTGCGCTCGATCATCTCGACAATGTGATCAAGATTATCCGCGGGTCGTCGTCCCGCGCGGACGCGAGAGAGAACCTGTTCCAGTTCTTCTCGGGCAAGACCATCACGGTTCGCGACCAGGCGCTTGCGGGCGTCAAGCTCGACCCGGCGCGGTACGCTATCGATCCGGCGACACTGATTTCGCCGACGCTCACGCTGAGCTACCGGCAGATCGACGCAATTCTTGAACTACAGCTCTATCGCCTGACGCAGCTTTCGATTGACGAGCTGCTGAAGGAACTGGCGCAGGTCCGCGAGAACATCGAGGAATACGAAGCGATTCTCGCGTCGGAGAAGAAGCTCCGCGGAGTGATCGTCAAGGAGCTCGAAGCGGTCAGGAAGGAGTTCGGCGACGAGCGGCGCACGCAGATTCTCGATGAAACTGCCGAACTGCAGCTGGAAGACCTGATCGCCGATGAGCAGGTCGCCGTGACGGTTTCCCATTCGGGATACCTGAAGCGCACGCCCATTTCAACCTATCGGCAGCAGCGCCGTGGCGGCACGGGACGCCTGGGGATGAAGACGCGCGAGGAAGACTTCGTCTCGCAGCTCATCATCGACTCCACGCACGCCTATCTGCTCTGCTTTACCAACTCAGGGCGTGTCTACTGGCTCAAGGTGTATGAGATTCCGGACGTGGGGGCAGCGGGCAAGGGCAAGTCGATTGCAAGCCTGCTGAATTTGCAGGCGGGTGAGACGGTGCGGGCCATTTTGCCGGTGAGGAACCTTGAAGAAGAAGGGAAATATATCTTCTTCGTCACGCGCAATGGCACAGTGAAGAAGACGCCGTTAAAGGACTTCTCGAATGTGATGTCAAAAGGGATCATTGCGATCGGGATCGATGCAGACGACGAACTTGTCGCTGTGCGCATTACGAACGGGAACAATATTGTCTTTTTGGCGACGCACGATGGCATGGCGATCCGCTTTGACGGGGAGGATGTCCGCTCGATGGGACGCCCGGCTTATGGCGTGCGTGGTATCGACCTGGGCAAGAACGATTACGTGGTTGGCATGGCGGTCACTCCCAAGGAGCGCAGGAAAGACGGCGCCGGAGCTGACTGCGCCTGCCTGATCCTCTCTGTCACGGAGAACGGCTTTGGGAAGCGCACCGATGTAGACGAGTACCGGCTGCAGTCGCGTGGCGGCAAGGGCGTGATCAACGTCAAGACGACGACCCGGAACGGCAAGGTGATTGGCATCAACCTGGTCGACGACACCTCTGAGCTGATGATCATCAGCCAGTACGGCAAGGTCATCCGCATCGATACAAAGACGGTGCGCGCTGCCGGGCGCTCAACCCAGGGTGTCAAGCTGCTCAACCTTGAGGACGAGGACAAGGTGGCGGCCGCTGTGGTGATTCCGCCGGAGGAAGCCAAGAGCGAGCCGGAAAACGGAACACTGCTGCAGTAAGTCTTACCGCATATTGGCTGAAAGGGGCGCTTCGAAAGCGCCCCTTTTCTTGCCAGCGGAGCCGGCCGTACTTATGCCGCAATCTCGACTTCTGGATCTGGGACGTTATTGCCGATCTTCGCCAGGCGGGTGCTGGCCGCGATCCAGCGAATCGGATACCAGACAAACGTCGCGATCAGCCGCGGCATCTGCTTCATATCATCGGCAAGCGCGCGGCCCTTTTCGCCGACCAGCATGGCTCCGTTCTGCATAATGTGCCAATGGAACATAGCTGAGATGACGGTAGCGATGAGGGCGCCGATACCGAGCGCCCGCATGTTGCCGCGGTCGAGCCAGAGGTGGAGGGCCGAGTCGACGGCGAGCGACCCCAGCGGGATGGCGAGCACGACGGTGGCCCACGAGAGCCTGCGCGGCCTTATATCCAGCGCCTGCTGCTGCCACGCGGAGAAGATTCCCGCGGTGAGCAGGACGTAAGCCGCTTCGACAGCGCCGAAATGTTCACGGGCGTGCACAGGGCTGTGCCCGAGCGCGGCCATGCAGGCTCCGGCGCGGCAGACCGCCGTCATGAGCGCCGCCTTCCAGTTCCAGTGAGTGAGCGGAAACAGCCATGCGTTTCGCATCCTGCAGGTATGAATGCCATGAGATTGATTCCAGTTCGATCAAATTGCGATTACATTTCTGCCAATTTGCGGCGAGCGACCCATCGGAGTGACGGTGTCCCAGTTCAGAACGGAGATCTTCATCGGGTTCCGATCAAGGCAGTCGATATACTGAAATTCAGGAGCGAGTTGGTGCACCTCAAACGCATTCTTGAGACGACCCGGGCAACGGTAGCAAGGCGGAAGAGTGAGGTGCGCGTTGAGGAACTTCAGGAGCGCGCTCTAAGCCATGCGCCCCGAGGATTCGCCCGCGCGTTGCGGTCGCGGCCGGGTGTCCCGGCAATCATTGCCGAGCTCAAGAAGGCGTCGCCGTCGAAGGGTTTGATCCGGGAAAGCTTCGATGCAGCCGCCCTGGCGCGGCGCTTTGAAGCGGGCGGCGCAGCCGCACTATCGGTGCTTACAGACGAGCCGTACTTTCAGGGTAGTCTGCGAAACCTCGAAATTGCGTCGTCGGTGACCGCACTGCCTTGTCTACGCAAAGATTTCATCGTTGATGAGTATCAAATCGTCGAGGCACGCGCGCATTGCGCGGATGCGATCCTGCTGATTGTCGCAGCGCTGTCCGATGTCGAGCTTGAGCGGTTTACCGGCGAGGCGCACCGGCACGGGCTGGACGTGCTCTGCGAGGTGCACTCCGAGGGAGAACTGGAGCGGGTACGCGGACTTGGCTGTGATGCTTACGGAGTGAACAACCGGAATCTCGAGACGTTCGAGGTAAGCCTCGAGACGTCGCTGCGGCTTGCCAGCCGCTTGCCGTCGGATGCGGTACGCGTTGCCGAGAGCGGGATCCATTCGGCTGAAGATATCGAGCGGCTGCGGGCTGCGGGATTCGATGCGTTTCTGGTGGGGGAGTCGCTGATGCGGCAGCCGGATCCGGGTGCCGCGTTGCAGGCGCTGCTTGCTCCCGCAGCGGAGCGGGTGTAGCGCCATGTGGGTCAAGATATGCGCCAACACAAGCCTTGAAGATGCGCAGCTTGCGGCGGCTGCCGGGGCTGAGGCAGTTGGCTTCGTGTTCGCCGAGAGCGTACGGAGGGTGACCCCGGCGCAGGTGCGTGCGATCACTCCGAAATTGCCTGCCCACCTGGAGAAATATGGCGTCTTTGTCGATGCCGGCTTCGAGGAGATCGTCGGAATCGTAGAAGATTGCGGCCTGACCGGAGTGCAACTGCATGCGACGAATGATCCGGCTCTGGCTTCGCGATTGCGCGAGCGCTTTTCGGGAGTGCCGGGTCGCGGGCCGCTTAGAATTCTGAGAGTGATCCACTATGGCGGTGATCTGGAGGCGCAGCTTTGCGCGGCACAGTCTGATGTGGCCATCGATGCGGTCCTGGTGGATTCGCGCACGGCCACGCTGGTTGGCGGCTCGGGCCGGAAGTTCGATTGGCAGGCAGCAAGCGGCAGTTTTCGGTCGGCGGGATCGCGTTTGCGCATGATTATGGCCGGCGGGCTGAATCCAGACAATGTCGGTGAGGCGATTCAGACGTTGCGGCCATGGGGAGTGGATGTGGCGACTGGAGTAGAGTCAGCACCGGGGAAGAAAGATCCGGCAAAGTTGAAGGCGTTTGTCGAGAACGCGCGCATCGCGGCGAGCAGCGCAAAGCTCGACATGGCCGTTGAGGCTTGAAGTGGTGGCAATGGCGTTCATTGGAAAAAATTTTGCCGTTTTACCTCGTCCCATGTATCTTGGAAAACAAGATGACGTACGCGACTCGCCAGTTTTTCGGGTTTACGTACCGCTATTGGCGCTCAATAGCGGCTCTGGCGGAAAGTCCCGTACACATCTGAAGGGTTAGAAAGCAGTAACTTCAGGACGAACTTCCACAAGAGCCGCGATCCCAAAGGATCGGGGCTTTTTCATTTGCGACCGGGGCTTTTTCATTGCGCCCAAAAATGCAGTCAAGGAAGGAAACCTTGTGAGCACCGTCATCGATTCACCGAAGACCATAGCAGGCCGCTTCGGCCCTTACGGTGGCCGCTATGTGCCGGAGACGCTGGTTGCAGCCCTCGATGAGCTGGATCATGCCTACGCGGAGGCGAAGAACGATCCCGCGTTTCAGGCGCGATTGGCTTCGCTCCTGCGTGATTATGCTGGCAGGCCGACCCCGCTGTACTTTGCCGCTCGCCTCACCGAACGGCTTGGAGGCGCGAAGATTTTTCTGAAGCGCGAAGACCTTCTGCACACCGGTGCGCACAAGATCAATAACTGCATCGG
>JAFAKX010000241.1 GCA_019234945.1 Silvibacterium sp. | reverse complement strand
CGCGCCGGCGGAGTCGCCTGCGTTGAGCGCCTGCGCAACCCCATCCAGGCCGCCCGCCTCGTCCTCGACAAAAGCCCGCACGTCTACTTCGTCGCCCAGGGAGCCGAAGAGTTCGCCGCCTCCCATGGCATGCCGCTCATCGACAATTCCGAACTTGTCCTCGACCGAGAGCGCCGCCGCCTCGCCGATGCACAAGCCAAAGAGCGCGCCGGCCTCCCCGACCTCACCTTTGCCGGGAACGAATACAGAGACGACAAATCCCCCGAAACTGCCGCCCCTCCGCTCGACTCTCACGACACCGTCGGGGCCATCGCCCTCGACTCTCGCGGACACATCGCCGCCGCCACCTCCACCGGAGGCACCCTCAACAAAGACCCGGGCCGCGTCGGCGACTCTTCCCTCATCGGCTGCGGATGCTACGCCGACAACCACGCCGCCGCCGTCTCCCTGACCGGCTGGGGAGAGCCCATCATGAAACTGGTCCTCGGCAAGTGGGCCACCGACCGCGTGCAGCTTGGCCGCTCACCGGAAGAGGTCGCGCCCGAAGCCATCTCCTACCTCAACAAGCGCCTCGGCGGACACGGCGGCATCATCCTCCTCGACCCCAACGGCCGCTACGGCCTCGCCCACAACACCCCGCGCATGGCCTGGGGCATCTGCACCGCCGACGGCCCTAGAACCGGCACCCGCATCGAGTAACAAAGCACGATCATCCTGCGGTTTCTCGGATGTTATCTGCTCCTCGCCCTCCACGCGCTCGGTTCAACACAAGTAGTCCAGGCCGATCGAATCGTCATTGTGAAGTCGAGTCATACTATGACCCTTTACAGTGGCGACAAAGTAATCCATCAGTACAAAGTAGCTCTTGGCCGCGGCACCTACGGTCCGAAAGAGCGGCAGGGCGATCACAAAACCCCGGAAGGCGAATATTTTGTCGACTCAAAAAATGCCCACAGCAGATTTCACCTTGCATTGCATGTCTCTTATCCCAACGCCAAAGATCGCTCACGAGCAGCTCAGGAACACGTAAATCCAGGAGGTGATGTCGAGATTCACGGCCTTCCAACAGCCTTTGCCTTCTTGGGGTCATTTCAAAGGTTCATCGACTGGACCGACGGCTGCATCGCGGTGTCGAATACAGACATCGAAGAGATTTGGAAGCTCGTGCTGGTAGGAACGAAGGTAGAAATCTTACCCTAACTGCGCACAGAGCTCTGTGCCCTGAGCTCTGAGATCTGTGCTCTGGATTCAGCGATAATCAATCTATGCTCGTACTCGCTTCCGCATCGCCGCGACGCAAGGAACTCCTCATCCAGGCCGGCTTCACCTTCACCGTCTCGCCCGCCCACATCCCCGAAGAGCCCCGGCCCGGCGAATCGGCCATTGCCTACGTCGTCCGCCTCGCCCGCGAAAAAGCCGAGGCCGTCTTTGATTCGCGAATTGAGGCGCAGCACTCCGCGCACGACAAGGATGCCGATCCACTCCTTGTTCTTGGAGCCGACACCGCCGTCGTCGCCCCAAACGGAGAAATCCTTGGCAAGCCCCTCGACACCGACGACGCCGCGCGCATGCTCCGCCTGCTCGCTGGAGCCACCCACCAGGTCATCACCGGAGTCGCCGTCGTCGCTCCCGGCAGCGTCGAAACCGCCGCCGAAGTCACGCATGTGACCATGCTCACGCTGTCCGAATCAGAGATCGCAGACTACATCGTCACCGGCGAACCCATGGACAAAGCCGGAGCCTACGCTGTTCAGGGACGCGCTGCTCGCTGGATCCCCCGCGTCCACGGTTGCTATTTCAATGTCGTCGGATTACCGCTGGCTCTCGTCTCCAGCATGATCGAAGGTACGCACCGGCGCCTCGACAAAACCGCTCGCCCTACCCCCGAAACCGCGGCAGCTTCATCCATTTGAGCTTCCGCTCCAGCTTCTCGAACATCGGATCGGCAGAAACGAGCGTCGCGTTGTACTCAATCGCCAGTGCGGCTGCAAAGCTGTCCGCGTAGCCGAGCTTATACCTATACTTCAGGATCGACGCCTGTACGGTCCGATCGACATCCGCGTCGGCGATGAAAATCACCTGACGCAGTTCTCGAATGATCTGGAATACTCTGCTCTCTGTCTCTGATTTCAAGAGCGTGTAAATTACCTCACCCAGATTGACAACAGATATTCCGATGCCGACTGCGCCCGCCTTGGCCTCAAGAAACAAGGCGGTGATCTTTTCATTGCCTCCCGGAGCCTCCGGATCAAGGTAGCGAAGCACAGCATTAGCGTCGAGAATATAATGTCGCACGCTTCTCTTCTCGCTCCCGCTCTTTGCGGCGCTCATCCATCAGCATCTTTTCGAGATTACGGCCCTTGAGTGAGCCAGCCAACGCAAGAACAGCCGCGAACGGATCCGGTTCCAGCACAAGATGTCCTGCCTCTTCGCGAAAGGCCACCACCGTTCCTTCTTTTAACCGATATTTCTTCCGCAGAGCTGCGGGAATGACAATCTGCCCCTTCGAACTGATGACAGCAGTCGCGGCCATGAATGTCTTACCTCCAGGTAAGACTTATCTTACGCCGAAGTAAGATCGCTGGCTGCCGAGTTCTCAGCTCTTCTCCGCCTCTCCCTTCTCCGCCTCCGGGCTCTCCGCCGGCTTCGCCGCGTTCCCTCGCGGACCCCTCAGGATCAGCCCGGCCACAACCAGCAGCGATACCGCCATCAGCCCGTACTCCATCAGTCTCAGCATTGCTCTCATCCTTCCGGCTTCAACAGCATCGCCGCCAGCAGCACCGTTCGCGGCGCCAGATCCTTCAATATCACCGACTCGTGCGCCGCATGGGCGCCTTCGCCCACCCCGCCCATTCCGTCCAGCGTCGGAATCCCCATCGCCGACGTGAAATTCCCATCCGACCCTCCGCCCGTCGCCGCCTCTTCAAGGCCAAAACCCATCGCCTTGGCCAGAGTTGCTGCCCGCCGAAACAGTTCCACCGTCCCGCGGGTCCGTTCCATCGGGGGCCGGTTCAATCCACCCTCTACCATTAGGACGCAGCCGCGGTCCACAGCGCGCAAGCGGCGAAACTTCCGCTCTACACGCGCCGAATCCGCCGCTTTTGCGATCCTCACATCAACCGTTGCTCTTGCCTCTGCTGCCACTACGTTAGACCGCGTTCCCCCCTCAATTGTTCCAACATTTACGGTGATGCCGCGGCTCAGCTCAGTAAACCCTTGGATCGCTCCCACCTGCCGCGCCAGCTCCGCGATAGCCGAATGACCGCGTTCAAAGTCCACACCGCTGTGCGCCGCCACGCCCTGCACATGAATCGTGTACTCGCCGACGCCTTTGCGCGCCGTCTTGTACGCGCCGGCAAGGCCCTGCGCTGGCTCCAGCACATACACGGCTTCGCACTCTCGCGCCAGCTTCTCAGTCACTGGACGCGACACCGGGCTCCCAATTTCCTCATCGCTCACCAGCAGCAGAATGAGTGGATTGTTGAGCGTCTTCATCTCCAGGAGGTACTCAATCGCCGTCAGCGCCATCGCCACTCCGCACTTCATATCCAGCGTTCCCGGACCCCACACCCGTCCATCCGCTACTTTGAACGGCATCTTTGCCAGGGTTCCCACTTCCCAGACCGTATCGAGATGCCCGAGCAGCATGACTGGCTTCGCGCCCCGCCCTCCCCGCCCGAACCGGACCTCCAGAAGATCGCCAAACTTCTTCTGCCGATGCCGCCGCACCCGGCCGCCAATCCGCGCACACTCCCGCTCGACCTGTCCCACGCATCGGTCAACGGCCGCCTTGTCATGGCTGGGAGACTCAAGCTCGACAAGATCCCGCATCAGCCTGAGTACCCGGTATTGCCTCTTCCCGATTTCTCCGGCCAGTCCTTCCAACCCGTAGACGCCTGATTCTGATTGACTTCCAGCCTTGTCCAAATGCGCCCCCAACCAAATTCATAAGTGTGCAAAAATTCCGCATAACTGTGGTAAAGATGCAACAACGAAACTTATTGCGCTGGCAGTTAGTCTATGCCTTCGTACCCATTCGCATGAACAGATTTGGGCAACGAGGTTGGCGTTTGACCGAAAGCAGTCATTTTGAACAAACCATCGCCGATGCCATTGAGTTCTCCGGCATCGGTCTCCATAGCGGAGCCCCCGTCAAAATGAGGCTGCTCCCAGCCCCAGGCGGCTGCGGCATTCTCTTTCGCCGAACCGACCTTGATAACTTCGAAATACCCGCAACCGGGCGCAACGTCGCCAAGGTCAGCTACGCCACCAGCCTCATGCGCCAGGGCGTACTCATCTCCACCACCGAACACCTGCTGTCGGCCCTCATCGGATGCGGCATCGACAACGTGGTCGTCGAACTCGACAACCTCGAGCTGCCCATCCTCGACGGCAGCGCCCTGCCCTACGTCGAAGCCTTCCGCCAGGCCGGACTCAAAACCCAGCGCCGCCGCCGCGAATATCTTCGCATTCTCAAACCGCTGGAAGTCCGCGAAGGCGACAAGTTCATCGGAGTCTACCCCGGCGACGGCTACAGCGTCTCCTACAAGATAGACTTCCCCACGCCCATCGGACGCCAGGGCTTTTCCGTCGATCTCGCCACGCGTGACTACGCCGCGCAGATCGCTCCGGCTCGCACCTTTGGCTTCAAAGAAGACGAGCAGATGCTGCGCAACATGGGACTCATTCGCGGCGTCTCGGAATCAAGCGCAATCATCCTCAACCGCAAGGCTGTCCTGAACGGCCCGCTGCGCTTCGAAGATGAGTTCGTCCGCCACAAGGTCCTCGATCTCATCGGAGACCTCGCTCTCGCCGGCCATCACATCCTCGGCCACGTTGTCGCCGAGCGCGCCGGACACGCCATGCATACCGCGCTCGTTTCCCGACTCCTGAAGGACCGCTCCGCCTGGGAGCTCGTCACCCTTGGTCAGGCTAAGTCCCGACTCCGAGAGCGCCTCACTGAAAAGCTCCCCGCTCGCAACGCTGCCCTCGTCACCGCATAATCGCCGAGGCCTCCGCGCCGAGGCACGATCTATGAGCATCGGTGTTTGCTAATGGCGAATGGTTAATCCCGAATCCCTGCCTTCACACAAACACCAGACACTGCGGCTTCACAATCGGAAACTCCTTCCCCGTCTCCGCCAGCAATCCCGTCTTCGCACCCCGCTTCACCACGGAGATATTGTCCGAACCCTGGTTGGCCACCAGCATCCATTGCTCCGTCGGATCAAGCGCGATGTGCCGCGGCGTCTTCCCGCCATACTTGCTTGAGCCCAGCTTCGTCAGCCTCCCCGTCGTCGGATCGACCCTGAAGCTCACCAGCACGTCATCGAACCGGTCCGCCGCATATGCAAACCGCCCGGCGCGATCCAGCACGATCTCCGACGCGTTATGCTCGCCGTGATACCCCTCCGGAATCAAACTCACCGTCTGCACCGTCGTCAGCGTCCCCGCCTGAGCATCCCACCGCAGAACCGTGACTGCCGACGCCATCTCTTCGACACAGTATGCCCACCTGCCATTGGGATGAAACCGCAGCGCCCGCGGCCCTGCTCCCGGCTCTGATTTCCACTCTGCAGGATCGTGCGGAGTCAGCTTAGCTGTCGCCGCATCGAGGTTGTAAATGTGAATGCAGTCCAGCCCCAGATCATTCACCAGCACGTATTTGTTATCCGGAGTCACCGTCACGCGATGCGCATGGGGAGCCTCCTGCCGCTCTGCATTCGGCCCATGTCCGCTGTACTGAAGGAACGAGACGGCCTCCGTCAGCCCGCCGTCCGGCTTCACATGAAACGACGTCGCACTGCCGCCGTCGTAGTTCGCGCAGAAAACTGCCTGCCCCGTCTGGTCGAGCGTCACATGGCAGGTCCCAGCGCCCTTCGCGGAAACCGCATTGATCGCCGTCAGCTTCCCCGCCTTTGCATCGACAACGAAGCTGCTTACGCCTCCGCCTTTCTGTCCCTGGAAGCTCGACACCTCATTCGCGGCATATAGAAACTTCGCGTTCGGAGACAGCGCCAGAAACGTCGGGTTCTCAACCTCCGCCGCAAGCCCCATCAACTCGATCTCACCCTTCGCCGCGTCCCATCGATACGCATAGATGCCCTTGCTCGACCCCTTCGTCTGCGTACCCACAAACAACGTGCTCGCGCCGCTCCGTTCTGCCATCCCTCTCCACCATGCGTGCGCCACAAAGGGCACAGCCCCCAATCCCTTTAGGACCTTCCGCCGACTTACATTGGAAATCATCCGATCATCATCTCATGCAGGGAAGCCCTATAATTACGGCCCATCGCGGCTCTCCATCACGCACGAGACACCGCCAACGAGGACCAGCCCTGATGCCCAGCCGCTTTTCACGCCGCGCAATGATTGTCGCTGCACTTCTGGGCACCATCATCCTCGTCGGCACCATCGGCTTCGTCCTCATCGAGCGCTACTCATGGTTCGATGCCTTCTACATGACCCTGACCACCATTACCACCATCGGCTACCAGGAACTCCGCCCTCTCAGCCACGCCGGCCGCATTTTCAATTCCTTCCTCATCATCTTCGGAGTCAGCGCAATCTTTCTCGCCGCGGGCGCCATGACCCAAACCATCATCGAGCTCGAGTTGCAGGACCGCTACGGCAAACGCAGGAAGAAACGTATGATCGATAAACTCGAAAACCACTTCATCGTCTGCGGATTCGGCCGCGTCGGCCGCAACGCTTCCTATGAATTCCAGCGCACCGGCGCGCCCTTCCTCGTCCTCGACCGCAACGAGCAGCGCGTCGCCAAAGCCGCCAGCGCAGGCATGCTCGCCATCGTCGCCGACGCCACTACGGACAACGCCCTCCGCGAGGCAGGAGTCCTTCGCGCCAAGGGCCTTATCGCCGCTCTGCCCTCCGACGCAGAAAATCTCTTCATCATCCTTTCCGCCAAGACACTGAACCCGGCGCTGACCGTCGTCACTCGCGCCTCCGAAGAAGAAGCGGGAGAAAAGCTGCGCCGCGCTGGGGCCGACACCGTGTTCACGCCGTACTCCATGGCCGGCCGCCAACTCGCCGACGCCCTGCTCCGCCCTCATGTTGTCGAATTCCTCGACTTCACCCGCAGCAACGTGGGCCCCAGGGTCACCATGGAGCAAGTGCGGGTCTCGCCGCAACGCGCGTTCACGCCGAAAACCCTCGGCGAACTGCTCGAACCGCGCAAATCCGACGTCATCGTGCTTGCCATCCGTCGCCAGGCCGGCGAAACCATCTTCAACCCGCCGCCCCAGTCCGAAATCGCCCCCGGCGACTTCCTCATCGTTATGGGCGAGCGTTCGAGTCTGCAGAAGCTCGAGCAGGTGCTCACCAGCTAAGCCTTTGCACTGCATTTTGTTCCTGGCGCATTCGCATCGGAACAACACAGGCCTCACCTGTTCTCATCCACCGCCGGAAGAGTATCGTGTTGGGGATGAGATGGCTTCTTGCCCTCACGGTACTTTTTATGGCCCGAACCAGCGCGCTGCCCGACCAGACTTCGACCGATGCGGCACGCGCACTTGCGCAGCCTTATGCCCAGGTCGGCTTTGAAGTGCTGCGCGACGTCACGGCGGAGCACCCGCACTCCAACGCCTTCATCTCGCCTACCAGCATCGCTGTAGCTCTCGCCATGACCGCCAACGGAGCCGAGGGCGCAACCCGCGACGCCATCCTCTCCGTCCTGCACACCAGGGGACAGTCAACCGCCGCATTCAACGCCGCCAATCGCGCCCTTGCTGAGGAGATCGGCAACACGGCTGCGGTGCAACTCTCCATCGCCAATGCCATCTGGGTGCAGGAAGGAATCCCGATCGAGCCTGCGTTCCGCCAGGTCCTCGAGTCCGAATACCTCGCCGCCGCCGAAAACCTCGACTTCCGCACTCCTGCCGCAGCCAACACCATTAACGCCTGGGTCGCGAAGCACACCAACGACCGCATAAAGAAGCTCCTCGACAACATCGACCCCGCGACCGTCACCATGCTCACCAACGCCATAGCGTTCAAGGGCAAATGGACGGCGCCATTCGACGCGAAGAACACACAGCCGCACGACTTCAAGACCGCAGCGGGTCAAGTCCGGAAGGTTCCCATGATGAAGCGCAGCGGGCAGTACAGCTACTCGAACGCGAACGGCCTCGAATCCATCCAGCTGCCCTATGCCGACGGCACTTTTGCGATGTACGTAGTCCTGCCGCAGGACGAAACTCGCATGCGCTCGTTTCTCGATCAGCTGACACCCGGCAGCTTCACGACCCTCACCTCATCGCTCACGGCACAGAAGGGAACCATCGAGTTGCCACGCTTCACGCTCGAGTACAGCGCGACTCTCAACTCCATTCTGAGGAAGCTCGGCATGGGTCCAGCCTTCGATACCGGCGCGAACTTCCAGGGCATCAACAAGATGCGGCCCCTCCAGATCAGCGAAGTCCGCCACGCGTCATTTCTGCGCGTAGACGAAGAAGGCACCGAGGCCGCCGCTGCCACCGGTGTTGGAATCCGCGCCGCCGCCGTCAGAGTCGAGCCGCCGCCGTTTCACATGGTCGTCGATCATCCGTTCTTCCTCGCCATTCGCGACGAGCGCAACGGACAGGTCCTCTTCACCGGCATGATCGCCAACCCGGAAAGCTGACCTCCGCTCAGCCCTTCGGCGGAAAGTTCTTCAGCAGTTTCGTCATTGCCTTGTTCAGATTTTTTTCGTTCTTTTCCTGGTTCTTGCTTGGATCAAGAGTTTTCGTTGCTCTGCCTTGCCAGACAAGCTGTTTGGTCGCAGGGTCATACATGTCCAGCACCATTGTCCCGTTGCTGATCGTCGAGCTGGTCGCTGTTCCCATGCCGCCGCCGAAGCCCCGTCCCATGCCGAAGGCGTTCCACTGCTTTTCCTGATCGACGGCGACCTGGTATCCGAGGTACAGATCCGCGTTGTCGGCGTCCGTCTTTGTAAAGCCCTTTGACGCCATTTGGGTATCGATATCCTGCTTGATCTCCTGGTCAACAATCTGGTTTGGATGTGCCCCGCCCTCGATGTTCACCCACTTATAGGTGTGATACTTCGCAAAATTCGTTCCCGGCATGGCGTTAGTCGTCACGTCCTGCCCCAGCACCACAGCGCAGGCTGCGATTCCAACCACCCATGCCATCCCAAGCTTCGTAATGTTCTTCCGAATATCGTTCCGCACGTCCGTCTCCTTTCGCTCCGGCAGTTAACATTGAGCCCCTATTTCGCCATGGTGATCATAGGCGGCTTCGAAGAAACGGGACACTGGCAGAAGTTACAGTTTCGTAG
>JAFAKX010000225.1 GCA_019234945.1 Silvibacterium sp. | reverse complement strand
GGGGGCGATTCGGGCCGCGATTCAGGCGGCGCCTGACACCGGCAGTGTATCCGCGTCTCGTCCAATTCGGACACGTCGCGATTCCGACCTATGGAGCGCTTACCGCACTTGCGTTGGTCGCAGCGCTGGCCGCGGCGATGCACTTTGCGCGGCGGTTGTCGCTCGATACGAACAAGGTGTGGACGATCTCGATTACCGCGATTCTCACCACGCTGGTCGGCGCCCGATTGCTGGTAGTCATGGCACACTTCGATGCCTTCCGGCAGCACCCGTTCTGGATTCTCGGATTGGCGACCCTGCGTGATGGGTGGATTGCGCCTGTGAGTATCGCTGTGGGCGCCGCCGCAGGCGTTCTCTACGCTCTTGCGAAGGGAGTGCCGGTTTGGCGCGTAGCCGATGCACTCGCGCCCGCCGCAGCGCTGGGCTTTGCCATCAACCGTGTGGGAGCATTCGTCGCCGGAGTCGACTTCGGCACGCCCTCTTCCCTGCCCTGCGTCACCTATACGAGTCGCATTGCAGCACTGTGGTATCGCACGCCAGCAGGAGTTCCGCTGCATCCTGTCCAGCTTTATGAAGCGGCAGCAACGCTTGTCGTTTTTGCGCTGCTGATCTGGTGGATTCCGCGACGCCGTCGGGAGGGCGAAATTGCGGGAATGGCGCTGTTCGCCTTCGGGGTTGCAAGCCCGATCCTAAGCCTCTGGCGCGCGGATTCGGCACGGCCGGCATTCTCGCTCGCGATTTCGGTTGTGGCCGTGCTGGCCGGTGCTGCGCTGTGGCTCGACCGAGGCATGATGCCGCGCCACTATACTGCCAGTGATGGACTTCCGCCCGCTCGCTAGACTCTGCTGCCTGTTCGCTGTTTCTCTTGCTCAACTCGCCCACGGTCAGGCCGGAGCGGCCATTCCGCCTCCGATCTATCTCTACGAAGGCGCGCTTTATCCAAATGGCGCTCCCGGCGCGCATGGCAACAGCGAAGCCGACAAACCGCGCATGTATGCCTTCCTGCCGAAGAAGAGCTCGACCAGCGCTGCCATTCTTGTCATTCCCGGCGGAGGCTACCAAGGTGTCGCGATCGGTCATGAAGGCTTCCAGATCGCCACGTGGCTCAACGCCCAGGGAATGGCGGCCTTTGTGCTCGATTACCGTGTCGCGCCGTATCGTTATCCGGTGGAGATTGACGATGGACGACGCGCCATGCGGTTCATCCGTGCGCACGCTGCCCAGTACGGCGTCGATCCCAACCGCCTCGGGGTGTGGGGATCGTCGGCCGGAGGTCATCTCGCGTCATCGCTGGGAACACATTGCGAGCCTGTAACTCCAGCAGCGACAAATGCTACTGTCGGATCGCCAGACCCTATCGACACCGTGTCCTGCAAGCCCGACTTCATGGTCCTTGAATACCCGGTGATCAGCCTGGAAGGATCGATTGCGCATACCGGCTCGCGCAAGAATCTTCTCGGGCCGGAACCCGATCCGGCAATCGCGCACGAATACTCGAACCAGTTCGCCGTAAATGCGCAGACGCCGCCCACATTCCTCTGGGCCACGGAGAACGATCCCACGGTTCCGGTTGAAGACTCGCTCGACTTCTACCAGGCACTGGTACGCGCGCATGTGCCCGCCGAAATGCACATCTACGAATACAGGGACCACGGCTGCGGACTCTGCGGCTCAATCGCCCCGCTCGCAACCTGGCCGGCTCTGCTGCGCAATTGGCTCGTCCAGCACAGCTATCTGCCGACGGACGCTCCGGCGATGCCGCCGCCCGAGCCCAACTCCCCCGCCTGGCCGCAGGGACTCACCGGGCCGGGCCAGCCACAGCAGCCGTGACTGTAACCACGCACACAGTTCCGTCTGAAGACGCCGGGAAGCGCCTCGACGCATGGCTCGCGTCCCGACTCGAAAACGTGAGCCGTGCGCGGGTGCAGCTTCTGTTGTCGGAATCGAAAGTGCTCATCAACGGATTGGGGGCCAAGCCATCGCTGAAGCTACGAGGCGGAGAAGTGGTCGAGGTGATCGGCGAAGCTGCGCCGCCTCCGCTGCGCGCCACACCGGAAGACATCCCGCTGGATATCGTCTATGAAGACGACGACATCTCGGTCATCAACAAGCCCGCAGGCATGATGGTGCACGCGGGCTCGGGCGCTACAGAGGACGCACGGAACCGCGGCACGCTGGTGAATGCGCTGCTCAGTCATTATCGGCAGCTGTCGACGACGGGAGGGCCGCTGCGGCCGGGGATTGTTCACCGGCTGGACAAGCAGACGAGCGGGCTGATCCTTGTCGCGCGCAATGACGAGGCGCATCAGAAGCTCGGCGATATGTTCTCGCGGCGGCGGGTGCACAAGACCTATCTGGCGCTTGTACATGGAGACGTCAAGCACGACCGCGGAACCATCTCCGCGGCCATCGCCCGCGATGCCGTTCGGCGCACACGCATGACCACGCGGCGCGAATCGGGAGCGCGCGCGGCGGTTTCGCACTACACGGTCATCGAGCGCATCGCATCGCGCTTCGGGGCGTTCACGCTTCTATCGGTTCGCATCGAGACGGGGCGTACGCACCAGATCCGCGTGCATCTGTCGTCGATTGGACATCCGATCGTCGGCGATACGCTCTATGGAGCACCGGCCCGCATCGTTGCCGGGTCGGCGGTGCGCCGAAAGAAGTCCGACCCTGAGCCGGAGACGATCTCGCTGGACCGTAACTACCTCCACGCTGCGGAGCTTGAGTTTGCACACCCGCACACGGGGAGGAGGCTCGATCTGAAAGCGCCGCTGCCAGAGGAGCTGACTGGTTTCCTTTCCAAGTTGAGGTAGTCCAATGAACGCGCGGTTGCCACGTTTCTCCTCTCCTTGACAACTTAGGAGAAATGGAGGTAGCCTCCTAAGCATCTTAGGAATCCCCTGTCGGATCAGGCCCTTGGCGCCAGCCGGAGGAAACATGAGCTTTCCGGATTATGTTCGATCGCTCATCGCAACCGTCTTTCGCAGTTCGCGTGTGAACGGCGAAATCAAAGACGAACTTCGCTCACACATCCAGCACCGGGCGGACGATCTCGAGCGCTCCGGCCTTTCCAGGGCGGGAGCCGAGCGCCAGGCGCGGATCGAGTTGGGCGGCTATGAGCGGTTCCGCGAGGAGTGCCACGAAGAACTGAGCGGCCATTCGCTCGATATCTTTCTCCAGGACCTCCGTTTCGCCCTGCGCGCGCTTCGGAAATCTCCCGGTTTCGTTATCGTTTCCGTTCTCACGCTGGCGATGGCCATCGGAGCCAATGCCGTGGTTTTCAGCCTTATGAATGGGCTGATTCTGCGCCCGCTCAACGTACCACAGGCCCAGAATCTGTACACGATCCAGCACGGGACCGACGACGAGTCTCCCTTTCAGTCGTATCCTGACTATCTCGACCTGCGCGACCGCAACCGCACGTTCGACGGCCTGGCCGCATACAGCATGGAGAAGGCCGGCATTGATACGGGCGGCAAAGCTTCTGCCACGTGGCTCTATGAAGCAAGCGGGAATTATTTCGACGTGCTCGGCGTCCGGCCATATCTGGGACGCTTCTTCCACGCCTCCGATGAACATGGTCCCAACAGCGCTCCTTACATCGTGCTCAGCTATGCATACTGGCACAGCCGTTTCCAGGGGGATCGCAGCGTGGTGGGACGCACGGTTCTGCTCAACAAATTTCCCTACACGATTGCCGGTGTGGCTCCGCCCGAGTTTCGCGGAACCGAACTGTTCTTCGTTCCGGATTTCTGGGTGCCAATCGTCGACGCGGAGCAGGTAGAAGGTATCAGCGATCTAACCGAGCGCGGAAACCGCAGTTCCTGGCTGGTGGGACGGCTGAAAGCAGGAGTAACGCCGGCGCAGGCTACTGCCGATCTGAATTCGATTGCTGCCTACCTGTCGAAGAGCTATCCCAAAGACGACGACTGGATCAGCTTTACGCTTGCGCGTCCCGGCCTGATCGGCGACATGCTTGGGCGTCCGGTGCGGGCATTTCTGGCTGGGCTGATGTTGCTTGCCGGACTGATCCTGTTGGCGGCGTGCGCTAATCTCGGAAGCCTGTTCACCGCGCGCGCCTCAGACCACTCCCGCGAGATTGCCCTGCGGCTCGCACTGGGATCGAGCCGCAGACGCATCCTCCGTCAGATGCTGACTGAGGCCGTTCTGATTTCGCT
>JAFAKX010000210.1 GCA_019234945.1 Silvibacterium sp. | reverse complement strand
ACGGTCACGGGCAGGTAGCCCTGCAGGTTGCGCTGGCGGAAGGCCGTCTCGTAGCGGTGGCGTTTGGTGTTCCACGTAAAGACACGCACCTGGTCGAAGTCGTAGGCCAGGCCCTCCTTCCAGGAATTCATGAGGGCCAGGTATTCGGGTGCCTTGCCGTTGGGAAAACTGGATTCTGGGTCGTCGACCGTGCGTAAGACATAGGCTCCGACGTACTTCTGACCTTCGGCCAGGCCGGAGATTTCGTTGGGGATATCGACGTCGAGCATGTGCGCCCAGACCCAGCCGGCACGCCCCTGGGAATCGCGCACCAGGTACCAATCCTGCAGAACGGGAGGTGGCGGAGGTGGCGCGGGAGCGGCGGGATCGCCGGGCTTCGCGGGGTTCTTACCAGCAGCCTCGGCGGCTGGCTTCACCTTGGGCTTCGGAGCCGGGATGGCTTGCGGCGGTCCAGGCTTGGGGACCGAGGCACGTGCAAGGAGCTGGAATTTGCTGTTCTCGGGCAGGAGGTAGTAGTGCTCGGTCTGACGTCCGGGAGCAATGTGCAGATAGGCGTCGTCGCGCAATACGGCAGACACAATGACAGGATCGTGCTCGTGATCGGTGGCCAGCGCCTTGAACTTGTCGAACATCGGCTGGTCGATGACGGCTCGCTCGTCAAGCCAGCCGATCTCGCCCTTGTCGGTCTTCACCTTGACGAAGCGCCGCGCACGTCCGAGGACGAGGAGCTTTTGTCCGTTGGAAACCTGGGCGACGCGGTTCGAGACGGCTGCGAGGCGGTCACGCAGGTAGGTTCCTTTGGCGGATACGTAGACGTATTCCGGAGGAGGTTTGGTGGAGAACCGTCCGCAGCCGGCCAATGCGGCCAGCAAAAGAAGGAGGCATGTGAATCGAGAGAGGATGTGCGTGGGAGAGGACGCCATGATGGGAGCGAAAACGGCAGCAGAATCGCTTGTTCCGCCTTCCACTTAGAGGATAGCATCGGCGGATTCTCTGGATTCTTCAGAGTGGCTCGAGGGAACCTGATTCGAAAACCGCGGTGTGAGAGCAAATTTCGCGAGGGTCGAAAACGGGCGTGGGCTAAGATGGTTCCGCTCCCCTCACTTCTGCTTCACACGCAAGGAGACTTCATGGCAACCGAGTTAGTTATGAAGCGGCGCGGAACAGGATGGCCCATGGTGTGGGCCGTTCTGCTGATACTGGCGGGACTGGTGATGATTGTGCTGCCCTTTGAGGCAGGCATCGGGATCGCGATCTGGATTTCGGCCCTGATCATCGCGGCGGGCGTATTCCACCTGATCTTTGCGGTGGCAGCGGGAAGCTTTGGCGGCTACCTATGGCGCACGCTGATCGGCATCTTGTATATGATCGGCGGCATTTACCTCATCATGCATCCGGCGCTTGCGCTGGCATCGTTCACAATCGTGCTGGGTGTGGTGTTCCTGATCGAAGGAGTGCTGCAGATCATGGCGTATTTCGCGATCCGGGCGCGGCCCGGATCGGGCTGGATGCTGTTTGACGGCATCGTGACGGTACTGCTCGCAATTTTGGTCCTGGCGCACTGGCCGTCGAGCGCAGTGTGGGCGCTGGCGACACTGGTGGGCATCAACCTGCTGATCAGTGGGACGACACGGCTGGGATACCTGATGGCACACCGCCGCGCTGCCGCCGCTGGCACCACGCCCTAGTGAGCAGCCACGATTGCAAGGGCGTTCGTGGGATCGGTCCCGGTGGACGCGCCTTTATAGGGCGTCAGTGCTCCAGGTACGGTGGTCTGGATGGTGTATGTCTGTAGATCCGGGCTGCCGCCTGCATTCACCACGCATATGTAGGTGTGGGTGTTGTCCTCGGCGATGGCGAGGGGATTGGTTCCCGCCGTGAAGGGAGAGCCGCTGATTTGCGTCAGGGCGCCGGAGGACGAGGCCAGGAACGCGCTGATGCTGTTGGAAGCGCGGTTAGCCACATAGAGATAGCTGCCAGTCGAATCGATGAGAACCGCAGAGGGTCCAGTGCCGGTGGTGTAGGGTGATCCGGTAATCTCCGTGAGAGCAGCCGTAGTGGCGTTAATGGAGAGAACGCGAATTCCGTTGATGCCTGTTTCTGCCGCGTAGAGATACGTGCCTGCGGAGTTTACAGCGAGCCCCTGAATACCGTCCGGGGACTGCTTGGGCTTGAGCACCGTATTGGTGTTCGTCAGCACACCGGTGGTCGAGTTGAAGGTGAGGATACCGACCCCGACGGTTCCGAGCGAGACGTAAAGGAAGTTACCGTTCGGCGTGAAGGTCATGTAATTCGCGCTGCTGCCTGCGGCTAGCGGGACGCTTCCCTTGGAAGCTACAGTGCCATCGCTGTTGATCGAGAAGACATAGGCGGTTGGGGTAGGGTCGACCACGATCAGCCATTTGCCGGAGCTGTCCACCTGCAGCGCGGTGGGGCTAATACCGGAAATTACAGCGCTTCCACTGTTGATGACCGAGAGCGCACCTCCGCTACCGATGGAATAACCGAAGACGCCGCCGGCGAGGCTGGCCACATAGAGAAAACTGTTGGAGGGAGTGATCGCCAGCGCGCTCGGGGCAACGCCCAGCTTGAACGGCGAACCGGAAATGGTGTTGATGGCTGAACTGGAGATGGTGAAGCCGGCGATGTTGTCGGTGTTTCCATTGCCGACATAAATGTAGTTGGCGCCCGTATTGTTGCAGTTGGTCGTGCACCTATTTAGAGGCGGGAAGAATTTTCCGCAGCCGCAGAGGGCGAGAAGGACGGCAAGGGAGACGAATGGGGGGACGACTTTCCAAATACGCATTTCTATCCTCAGTCCGCGGATCCGCTTCTGTTCATGAAGGTGCAAGATCATCGAGGTGCAAGCCTTTTGATACCACCAAGCGGCGGGAATTGTCGCCTCGCCCGCAGGCTGGCGATAGAAAGACGTGGAACAGGACAGGTTTGTTCAAGGAAATCAAAGGCCCGACCGGTAACAGGCCCTTTCTGGGTAAAAGTGAAGGCCCTTAAGCCGCAACGGGCTCGGCGACGCGCTCGGCATCGAGTACGACGCCAATGGCATGAATAATGGACGCGACCCGAACGATGGCCAGGATGGTCTCCTCGCCGGTTCCCTTCTCACGTACGACCTTCTCATGGGAGTCGACACATTTGCCGCAGCCATTGATGGCAGACACGGCCAGTGCCCACAACTCGAAGTCGATATGATCGACGCCGTGGGTGCGCATAACGTTCATGCGCAGACGGGCCGGCAGAGTGGCGTACTTCTCATTCGAGGTGAGGTGAAGGAAGCGGTAGTAAACGTTGTTCATCCCCATGACGGCGGCCGCTGCTTTCGCGGCTTCAAGAGCCTGCGGGGTGAGATGATTTGCGGCTTCGGCCAGCACGGCCTCCGTCAGCCCGGGGTTGCGCGTGGCCAGCGCGCTTGCGACGACGGTTCCCCACAACTGCTGCGGGGTCAGCTCAGTGCTCTGTCGGATGAGGCTGGAGTAATTCAGTTTGAGATCCTTCGCATAGTTGGGAAGGCTTTCGATGAGGGCATCAACGGACATAGTTGCAAGTCCTTTCTGAATCGTTGTCAGTGGACAGTCCCCAGTTGTCAGTAAGGGCAGACTGGGGACTGATAACTGTTCACTGATATCTGCATTTAGGCTACGAGCGTCGCCTCACCCTTCTGCCAGTTGCAGGGGCAGAGCTCGTCGGTCTGCAGGGCGTCGAGCACGCGCAGCACTTCCTGCGGATTGCGGCCCACGGAAAGATCGGTGACGTAAACGAAGCGAATGATGTTGTCCGGGTCGACGATGAATGTCGCCCGCTGGGCGACGCCGGCATTGGTGTCGAGAATGCCAAGCTGCTCGCAGAGATCGCGCTTGACGTCGGCAAGCATGGGGAACGGCAGGTCCTTTAGATCTTCGTGGTTGTTCCGCCACGCGAGGTGGACATACTCGGAGTCCGTGCTTCCGCCAAGCACCTGGCAATCGCGGTCAGCGAACTCGCTGTTCAGCTTGCCGAATGCAGCGATTTCAGTAGGACAGACAAAAGTGAAGTCCTTGGGCCAGAAGAAGTAGACCTTCCACATGCCGGGATAGCTTTCGTCAGTGATGGTTTCAAAGGCTTTGTTCTTATCGGTGCTGACGGTTGCGGTAACGGAAAACGAGGGGAACTTCTCGCCGACACTAAGCATGTATGACTCCTTAGAGGTATGAGCTAATGGTTGAACGAAGTAAAGATGAGGCAAAACGAAAACAACTAAGACACGCTTTTCTGGCACTCCGGGCAAAGACCCAGGACATCAACCGCATATCGCTGGGCAAGGAAGCCTCCGCGCAACTTGTGCGCCTTGACCGGAAGGCCAAGGTCGCCTGCGGCAATGTCGGTGATCGACCTGCAGCCGGTGCACACCAAGTGGTGATGCGGGCTGTGGTTTGTTTCCACGCGCAAAGAGCCGTGATGGAGGCTCACCGTGCAGAAGATTCCGCTTTCGATGAAGACATGGATGTTCTTGTAGACCGTCGCCAGCGAGATTGCGGGAATTCTAACCTTGACCCGTCCGTAGACCTCTTCCGGGCTGGGGTGTCCGTGCATGCCGCTCAGCACCTGGTAGATCACCTGGCGCTGGTGCGTCACAGCGATACCGGCGCGATCGCACAGGGCACGGAACTCATTGGCTTCAGCAATCGTCATCGCTACTATTTAGTAAACGATAATTATTATCGTTTGTCAAACGAGGGGCCCAGCGGCGTGTTGACAGACGCTCTCTCAAAGTGAGAAATCCGGGAGCTTTGCGAAGGTGTGCGAACTCACTAGGGCCTGTTAACACTATCAGGGCGAGCAGCGTTGCGAGCGAAAATCAGGTCAGACGAGGCGGAGTCCGCAGCGCATGGCGAGCCCACGCGCAAGGACGAGAACGAAGTATGGCCGGATTTTCGCCGCAACCCGGAGGGGCGGGGCCAATTTCCCCGTCTTCGTTGTCGCTCGTCGCTCGAAGGTTCCAACATTCGTCGCTCCTCGCTCCTAGAAGCCAGAAAAATTGGCTCCCGTCGCTGCCGTCCTAATAGTGTTAACAGGCCCTAGTTCGGCGGCCCGGGTCTGGGCTTCTTCTTTTTTCCTTTGAAGCGGTCGTCGATCGGCTGGCGTCCACGGAATCCGTCTTCGACGGTGTGCCAGAAGTCGATGCGGGTCTCTCCGAGCTTCCAGCAAAGCAGCACGATTTCTCCGTCGATTTCGCAGGGAAAATCGAGCAGCCCGGTGTCGAGGTCCTTTACCTGGACGCCGATGGCATCGATCTCGGCGACGGAATCTTTGGCGGCCTGAAGGTGGGACTCCAGAACAGCGCGCTGGCGGCGGACCCGGGGAACGTCGACCAGCAGTCCGCCGGAAAGAAAAATCTTGCGGGCCAATTCCTGCATGCGTTCCTCGACGGATTCGGCGGCCTTCTTGCCTTCGATGGCGCGCTTGAGCAGCGCTTCGAGAACGGGCAACAGAGCCTGTGCCTCGTCGAGCGTGAAGGTTTTGATCTCGTCGTCCATGTTTATTCAGGCTCTTGCTTCCTTTATCAGGCCCCTATTTCCAGCATGCGGTCAAGTGCGACCCGAGCCCAGTGTTTCACATCATCGCGCACCCGAATGTGATTGACGACCCGGCCTTCGACCAGGTTCTCCAGCGCCCAGGCAAGATGCTGGGGGCTGATGCGATACATGGTAGTGCAAAGGCAGCCAGTGTCGTCGAGGGTTATGACTTTCTTCCCTCTTGGCGCGAACTGCTTTGCCAGGCGATTGACGAGATGGATCTCGGTTCCGATGGCAAACATCGAGCCTTCAGGAGCATCGGCGACGAGCTTGATCAGCCTCTCAGTCGAACCCATAGCGTCAGCTTTCTGGCAGACCTCCCAGCGGCACTCAGGATGCACAATGACCTGGATGCCGGGATATTTCGCACGCACGGCATCGACGTGCTGCGGCAGAAAACGCTGATGGACCGAGCAATGGCCTTTCCAGAGGATGACTTTGGCGGCGCGCAGGCGCTCGGAGGTAATGCCACCGTTGATCTGCCACGGGTCGAAGACGACCATTTCGTTCAGCGGAATGCCCATCGCATAGGCAGTGTTTCGGCCCAGGTGCTGGTCGGGAAGGAAGAGAATCTTTTTCGCGCGCGCGAAGGCCCATTCGAAGGCGTTGCGCGCGTTCGAAGAGGTGCACACGAGACCCCCGCGCTCTCCGCAGAACGCTTTGATGGCAGCGGTGGAGTTCATGTATGTGAGCGGGATGAGTTCTCCGGGCTTGATGCCGGCGTCGAGCAGGGTATCCCAGCAGTCTTCGACCTGGCCGATCTCTGCCATGTC
>JAFAKX010000207.1 GCA_019234945.1 Silvibacterium sp. | reverse complement strand
GACCAGCCTCGACGCCACGCTTGACTTCACACAGAGCAACGGCAAGGCTCTCCCGCCAAACACCACCGCCACCTGGACCGGCGACCTCACCGTGCCCGCTGCCGGATCCTACTGGCTCTATCTGCAGGTGCTCGGCGGACGCGGCGTCATCAGCATCGACGGCATGCAGCTCGGTCGCACGGGCGCCGTCCTGGGCACCGTCCACGGAGACATCCAGCACAGCTCGCAGGATAACGGAATCCCCACCACCGACGGCCTCGACAATGTCCGCCGCGCCATCGACCTCACCCCGGGCAACCATGCCATCTCCATCCAGCTCACGCCCGACACATCCAACGCACCCGCGCAGATCCGCCTCAACTGGATCCTCCCCGATGTCCGCTCGCGGCGCCATGCCGAAGCCATCGAGGCCGCCCGCTCTGCCCACACCGCCGTCGTCTTCCTCTGGACGCGAGGCAAACCCGCCTTCGGCCTCCCTGGAGAGCAGGACCGCCTCGTCGAAGAGATCGCCGCCGTCAACCCCAACACCATCGTCGTGCTCAACACCAGCCAGCCGGTTGCGCTTCCCTGGCTCAGCGGGGTGAAAGCCGTGCTCGAAATGTGGTGGCCTGGCGACGAGGGCGGATGGGCAACCGCAAAGCTTCTCCTCGGCCAATCGAACCCGGGCGGCCATCTGCCCATCACCTGGGCGAAACGCCTCGAGGACTACCCCGCCACTGACCCGCAGCATCCCGAGCGCTCCGCCAAAGGTGTCAAGGGCTTGACCACGTTCAGCGAAGGATTACTCGTCGGCTATCGCTGGTTCGACGCACAGCACATCGAGCCGCTCTGGTCCTTCGGATACGGCCTCAGCTATACGCAGTTCACTCTCTCCAACCTCGCAGCCACCCGCGACTCCGAGGGTGGCGCAACCGTCACCGTCGAGGTTCGCAATACCGGCTCGGTTGCAGGCGACGCCGTTCCCCAGATCTATCTCGATGCCCCGCAGCAGCCGATCGAAGGCGTTGCCTTCGCGCCCAGAACTCTCGCCGGCTTCGACCGCGTCACCTTGGCTCCTGGAGAGAGCAAAACCGTCTCCATCAAGGTCGCGCCCCGCGCCTTCCAGTTCTGGTCCATCAAGGACAATAAATGGGATGTGCCCGCCGGAACCAGGACGCTGCATGCCGGCCTCTCCTCCCGCGATCTGACCACGGAGGCCACGCTGCAGTGACGAACTCAACATGGCCGCTCCCATCCCGGAACCACAGTGGTAGAGTCAATGTCGGGATGGGAGGCCGACCATGGCTGAACCCGAAAAGAACGACGTTCATCACAAGGCGCTTTCTCTCAATCTCGATCCGACAAAATTCGGCTCGTTCGCCGAAATCGGCGCGGGGCAGGAAGTCGCGCGCTGGTTCCTCACTGTGGGCGGCGCTTCCGGCACCGTCGCCAAAACAATCTCGGCGTACGACAAGGAGGTCAGCGACGACCTCTATGGGGCCGGAACACGCTATGTTTCGAAGCCACGCCTCGAAGCCATGCTGGAGAGCGAGTGGAAGCAGCTGATCGCGCAATTACAGGCCACCCGCGGCGCCAACACTCGATTTTTCTCATTCGTTGACACCATCTCCGCGCGGAATTTCGCCGGGACCAACGACCAGCACGGATGGGTCGGCCTGCGCTTGCAGCAGCAGCCCGGCGGGCCACCGAGCGACATCGTCCTGCATATCAACCTCATGGACCCCACCAACCTGCAGCAGCAGGAGGCTGTCGGCATCCTCGGCGTGAACCTCATCCATGCCGCCTATCACGCGCTCGGCTCGCCCGAGGAATTTCTCAGCAGCATCTTCGAGGAGTTGGGAACAGACCGCATCGAAATCGATCTCCTCGAGTGGAACGGCCCCGCCTTTAAAGGCTGGAATCGCGACGAAGTCCACGCCCATCTCGTAGCGGGCGGATACGCTGAAGCCGTGGCATTTCCGGCAGACGACCAGCTCGTGCCCCCGAACGAGATCCTCTACAAGCGTGCTCTCGTGCTAGCGCCGGGCAGGTTCGACACCGTAAGCGAACTGCACGCGGATCTGATCGAGGACACCCTGGCCCAACTCCCCGAAGAGGAAATAAAGGAGAGCAAGGGCGGCCTTGGCTTGTTCTGCCTCTCCGTCGCCGGCCTCGGCCCAGGCACGCCGGGCAAACCAGCCCCGATCGAGGAGATTCTGCAACACATCGAGGACCTGCGACAGCTCGGCCATGGCGTCATGCTCTTTCGCGCAAAGGAACTATACAAGATGAGCGCATTCGCGAACCGCTACACGAAATTGCGGATTCACTTCGCCGTCGGCCTCACAGTGGAGGTACGCGTCTTCGAGGACACTTACCATGATCTGCCGGGAACACTGTTGGAAGCCCTATCTCGCCTCTTCACCCAGAACGTCCGGCTGTTCGTATATCCCATGCCGGTAGAAGAGATGCGGCGTCGCGCAGAGGCGGCCAAACTCACCGGATGGACATGGAACGAGACCGACGGCATGGTCACCGCCAACAACCTGCATCCCTCCGAACCGCTGAATTCTCTCTACCAGTACCTGTTGCGCAGCGAATTTATTGTGGCGGCCGTGCCCCGAAAGGCCCTGAGTACGTCTGGTTCCTGACGGCAACCCCAATCCAAGGAGAACCACATGCCCACAGGCACTGAAACACCCGGCACGCGCCTGACCCCATCTATCGACGCAGGCCTGCTTTCAGCAGTCGGCGGCGGAGCGCGACTCCATGAACTGTCCATTACACGCTTCTTCGACGCCCCCCGCGACAAGGTCTACGAAGCATTCACCAACCCTCAGCACGGCAGGCACTGGGCAGGTCCGCGCGGCTTCACCGCGACGCACGTCGAGCAGGACGCGCGCTTCGGAGGTAAATGGCGGCTATGCCTCCATCAGACTGGAGACTGGAAAGGGAGTACCTATCCCGACCTCTGGCAAGGCGGCGTCTTCAAGGAGCTTGTCCCGCCGGAGCGTCTCGTCTATACCTTCGCATGGGAAGGCCAGGCCGGCCAGCCGACCCGCCAAACCGAGATCACCATTCGTTTCACCGAAGTCGATCGTAACCGCACCAAAATGGAATTCCATCAAGCCTTCTTCGACTCCATCGAACTGCGCGACGGTCACAACGAGGGCTGGAACAGCAGCTTCGACCGCCTGAACGATTACCTGATGAAAATGCGTGCCTGAATACGCTTTTTCACCGCTGAGCGCGGCCAGTCTCTGTGCTCCGGCGGAAAAAAAATGGGCCCGTGCCGGATCCAGAGCGCAAATGCGCATTCCGGCACGGGATTGAGTTACGAGTGGACAGTGGTTAGAACCTGCGCCTTGCATCGTCGGCATCTTCAGCCAGATCGTTCAGAAGGCGGAAGAAGGCGGGATCCTGGCCGTTAAACAGCCCGTCGTCCTTGAATGCCTTGACTGCGCCCTTTGCTGCGTTCGTCGTCTCAGTCGGGCGGACGATCGAAACCGGCGGGAATTTTGTCTTGCTCAGGAAGTTGGTCGGCTCCGGCATGATGAGGTTCGCCTGCAGGTCTTCATTGCCTTCGAATTTGCTGATATCGGGAAAGTCTACAGTGTCGCCGCTTACAGGATCCTTTACACCCTTGAGCGGAGGGGAGTTTCCTGCCTTGTCATGCCAGGTCTGGAAGTGCATGATCTCCGTTCCCCCGATGCTCAACAGAATGCGAAGCACTTCAGGGTCTGACGCTCGCTGCGCCAGCTGGGGGTAAAGGCTGGTTCCTCCCTGCTCGATGAAAGCAAAGTGAAAGCCCGCGGTATTTGCAATGTACTGTGTGAGGTCGGTGACGCCATTGGGTGAGCTCGAGTCCAATTGCGCCTCGTTGTTGTTACGCGGAATTGCCGTGTGCTTTTTGGTTCCCAGTACCTTGATCGCATTCGCGAAGGTATCGCCGAGATCAGGATTTCCGGTTTGGCTGCGGTATCTGGTCCACCATGATGTGTCAATGGTCAGCTCCATAAGATTCGTCAGCCGGCCGATATTCTGGGCGCCATCCGCCTTGCTGCTGGGCAGATTGCGGAATGATTTCAGATCAGCTGTATCTGCGCCTTTCGAAGCGAGATAGGAGTTGAGGAATTCCTGATGGCTGAATTCATCTTCCGTGTTGTCGTGAATGTATTGGGGCATGTCGCCATCCAGATTTTGCAGAGCTTTGATGTAGGCGGCATTGCCTCCTGTCAGGCCTGTGATTTGAGGCGGCTCGTTGGTCTGGTTGCCTCCGAGTTCGGCATATTGCTGCCAGAGATCGTTTTCAATTTGTTCGACTGCAGCGAGAAAGCGCAGGATTGCTGCGTCACCTGGTTCGAGCCTTCCGCTTCCCTCCTCGGCGGCTAAGGCTGAGGTTCCCTTACTTAGTAGTCCGGCGCCTAACGCAGCTGCGCCTCCGGCCAGCACTCCGCTCCTCATAAACGAGCGGCGGTTCACTGGACGCTTAATGATGCTTTCGGATTTTTCCATCATGCTCCTCCAAACTTGCGTGTGGGCTCAACAGAGGGACGGCCCGAGATGAAGCGTAAAAGCCCAAACCGGAGGAGTTGCCACAGCTGCGTCCGGAGTTCGTTTTCTTGTTGTAAGCGCTCTGTCCGCGGAAAGCGACAATCCGCAAAGAACGTCATCGATTTACCAGTTGTTAAGGGTTCCGGCATCCTGGCGAGACAGATTCGAGAGATCAACAAGCTAAGCCATTGATTCCATTGGCAAACACTTCCGTGAAGAAAACAAAACAAATTGCAGCCACCTGCGTCTCACTGCTTTCCCGCATTCTGCAAATGCGTCCATTCTTCGTCGGATTCTGCCTGCACGGCCCCGTGAGCCAGCGCAAAGGGGAGAAAACCGTCCGGAGCGTTCTTTACGCCAAAGACATCTGCAAGATGCAGGGACGAGATGCCTCCCCAGCGAACTCCACCGAGGTTCGCATTTCGCAGATCGGCATTCGACAGATCCGCGCGATCCAGGCCCGCTGAACTGAGGTCCGCACCCGTGAGGTCTGCCTCTGCAAGGTCGGCATCGGCCAGCTGGGCATGGCTGAGATCGGCGTCGCGAAGGTTGGCCGACCGAAGATTGCAGAAGCTGAGATCCGCCCCCCGCAGACTGCTCTGCCGCAAGTCCGCCGCCTCAAACGAGCAGCGGCTCAGTGTGGCGTTCCCGAGCCGCACCCCCTGCAGAAATGCCACCGAGGCGTCGAGCCCCGTAAGAGGCACGCGATCCTTGTTCAATTCCTCAAGCGCTTCGATCCGCCCGCCGCTGCCGCCCTTGCCCTGTGCGCTGTTGATTACAGCCCAGGCTGCGTAGTGCCTCTGCCGTGTCCGGGCGCCGCTCTCGGCAAAGTACAACACGACCGCGACGATCAGCGAAAATGTCCCGAGGTACTCAACGACTTCGAGCAGAGCCCAGTTTCCCAGCACCCAGGCGGCCCATTCGAAGCACCACTCCAGCCCGATGAAAGGGAGAGCCCACTTCCTGCGGCAGCTTGCCCGCCGTTCCGCCCAGTTGACCGGGCGTTCTGGCTGGTAGAGCGGGCGCATGCGATTCATTCTCCACAAAGCTTCCTACGCTGAGAAGCCCTTGCGCCGTTACAAAATAGGTGCCGGAAAGCAAGAGCGCCCGGATCCCCATTTAGGAACCCAGGCGCTAGAGCAGCCCTCCCCCAGAACTGCCCACGTCAAGAAAATATGTTTGTTCGGGCCTGTGTGGCAAGCACTCTTAGGTAATGGCAAAGTAATGAAACTTCTACATTACGAGAGTGGTAGCACTTACGATCGCATCATTGCCGGCTGATTTTCAATCTTGCAGCGCAGTATCTCCACAATCCCAATTCCTGCACCTGTTTCCCGGCGGCACGTTTCAATGATGAGGGCTTCGGCAGCCTCGACCGCGTCCGGCGATTCCACCAGCACCAGCACTGCGGGACCGGCTCCGCTGAGACAGACGCCGAGAATTCCCGGTGAGCCGGAGAGGGGCAGCAACTGCGGCAGCAGTGGGCACACCTTGCTGCGATAGGGCTGGTGCATCCGGTCGCGCATCGCCTCGGCGACCAGTTCGCCACGGCCTGACGCAAACGCAGCTGTAAGCAGGGCTGCCCGCTGCAGGTTGGCGACAACATCAACTCGCTGATAGCTCGTCGGCAGCACAGCGCGCGAGGCGGAAGTGGCTAACGGTTTCTCGGGAATCACCACAAGAGCCTGCCACGCCGCGGGCAGCGCAAAAGACACGGCCCGCACCGTGCCACCATCCCAGCAGCCCGCCACAAAGCCTCCCTGCCAGCAGGCCGCGGCATTATCTGGATGCCCCTCGAACCTCGTCGCCTCCACCAGTATCCGCTCACGACCCCACCCGAGCCGGCCGAAATGCGCGGCCAGGGCCACCCCGGCCAGCCGTACTGCAGCGGACGAGCCACAGCCCATCCCCAACGGGATGCCGTTAACCACTTCGAGAGCAAGTGGCTGAACATCCCGCTGCTGCGCCGCCAGAGTCTTCTGATAAACGTCGAGGAGCAGGTTGCGCCGGAGGGACCCACAAACTTCAGGAGCGCGGCCCGTAGCATGGATCGAAAACGTCTCGGCTTCCGTTGCGCTGATCTCGAGATAGCGATTCAGCGCCAGGCCGAGCGTATCGAAGCCCGGCCCAAGATTGGCCGAAGTCGCCGGCAGACGCAGATGCAGCGGCGCCGGGCTCATCCCGACACCCGGTCGAGAGCGCGGAGCACCTGCTCCGGATCGGCCTCAAGCTCGACAGGGTTGCGCCTCGTTGCCTCAATCTCCGCACCGAGCAGACCTAACTCGTCTTCGCGCAGCAGATCGCCACGGTGATAGTGAATCGTATAGTCGGAGTCCTTCAGCGTGTGGCCCGTGAGAAGCAGGACCACTCTTTCCGAAGGATAAATCTTTCCCGCTGCAACGAACTTCTTCAAGCCAGCCAGCGTGACGGCCGACGCCGGCTCGCACCCTATCCCCTCGGCTCCGATCTCAGCCTTCGCCAGCGCAATCTCAGCTTCCGTGACCTGTTCAACGCAACCCCCTGTAGCATGCACGACGCGCACTGCCTTCTTCCACGATGCAGGGTTACCGATGCGAATGGCGCTGGCGCGTGTGTGCGCCTCAACCGCAGTGAGCTCGCGCCCGTCGCTCGCCAGCATGCTGCGGTAAAGCGGGTTCGCACCCTCGGCCTGAATCACCGATATCTTCGGCACGCGATCGATGAGGCCCAGATGCTTCATCTCCAGAAACGCCTTGCCGAGCGCCGAGGAGTTGGCGAGATTGCCGCCGGGAACAATGAGATGGTCCGGCGCGTGCCAATCGAACTCCTCGGCAATCTCCAGCGCCGGCGTCTTCTGTCCCTCTAAGCGGTAAGGATTCACCGAGTTGAGCAGGTACACCGGTGCGCGGCGCACGACTTCGCCCAGCACCCGCACACATCCGTCGAAATCGGTGCGCAGTTGACACGTAAGTGCGCCGTAATCCACGGCCTGCGAGAGTTTACCCCACGCAATCTTGCCCTGCGGAATCAGGACCAGGCTTCGCATCCCTGCGCGCGCCGCATATGCCGCCATCGCTGCCGAAGTGTTTCCTGTGGACGCGCACGCAACCCAACTGAATCCGCGCTCGCGCGCAACCGATAGCGCCGCCGTCATCCCCGTGTCCTTGAATGAACCCGTGGGGTTCATGCCCTGGTGCTTGGCATAGAGTCTCGCAATACCCGTGTCGCGTGCCGCCCGCGGCAAGGCATAGAGTGGCGTGTTTCCCTCGCGAAGCGAAACGATATTGTCCTCATCGCTCAGAATCGGCAGCAGTTCACGAAAGCGCCAGACTCCGCTCTGGTCGTTGAGGTCAGTCGACTCGCGCCGCTCCTTCCACAACCACCGCAGCGCGCTGGGATTGGGAAAGTTGCGTTTGGCCGCAGTCGCCGCACTCGCGCTCCACGCCGGATACTCGACTTCATACAGGTCTCCGCATTCCTGGCAGCGAAAATTCTCTTTCAGGTCTTTATGCGCAATCACACGGGCGCACCCCGTACAGCGCAGCTGGTGGGTATCCTGCATCATGATAGGTTTCTTCAGAATACCAGCCGAATCAGGCGCTTCGACGTGAGTGCTGGCTGCGATTCGAGTCCACGTCCGTATAGAGTTGCCGCCGATTCCGTATAAAATCGTCGTATGCCGCCGCTCCTGACACCTCGTGCCGCCGCTCTGCGGCTGGGCATCTCTTATCCCACGATCAAGCAGTGGATCTACCGTGGCAGGATCAAGACCGTTAAAACCCCCGGCGGCCACTATCGTATTCCCGAAGCAGAGCTGGACGGCTTCCTGCACAAGGCGAAGCGGCCCGAAACTCCCCGCCGCCAGATGATGCGCACCATAAGCGGGCGCAACCAGCTCACCGGTCGCATCGTCGAGCTGAAGTTCGAGGGTCTTCTCGCGCAGGTAAAGCTTTCCATTGGTGGACAGATCATTACATCGATCATCACGGCCGAGGCCGCGCGCGAGATGCAACTCGCCGTTGGCGAAACCGTCGCGGCGCTGGTGAAGTCCACCTAAGTGATGGTGCTGCGTGTCTGAACTGCGCCGTGTGCTGATCAGCGTAACCGCCGTTCTCTGCTTCGTGAATTCT
>JAFAKX010000199.1 GCA_019234945.1 Silvibacterium sp. | reverse complement strand
GCGCTCAGCATCTGCCCGTTGCGGGCGTAAACGATGGCGTTCGACTTTACGTGTTTGCAGACGCGCCAGGCAAAGAGCATGGCTGCAATTTCGTCTTCAGTAGGCTTGCGCGCTGTCACCACCTCGAGATCTTTGGCAGATACGTAGCCAGTGTCGGCATCCTGCAGCAGCAGCCCGCCGGAAACCTGCTTCAGCGCGTAGACCGGCCGCGCGTCCCGAACCTCAACCAGCCGGAGATTCTTCTTGGCCGCAAACCGCACCTTTGCCGCCTCGGAAAAACTCGGGGCCGCAATCGCCTCCACAAATAGTTTGGCGATCTCCTCGGCGGCGGCCGCGTCGACCTCGCGATTAATGCCGATGACGCCGCCGAAAGCGGAAACGGGATCTGCTTCGAGTGCCTTCTGATACGCTTCGAGCACCGTCGCGCCTGTGGCTGCTCCGCATGGATTCGTGTGCTTGATGATCGCCACGCCCGCCGGATCGGAGGTCGCATCAAATTCCCGCACGAGATTCCAGCACGCGTCGAGGTCGACCAGGTTGTTGAAGCTCAGCTCTTTTCCTTGGAGCTGCTTTGCTCCGGCGATCCCCAGCCCCGATCCGTCGGAGTAAAGCGCGGCCCGCTGGTGCGGATTTTCGCCGTACCGTAGCAGCATGGTCTGCGGATATGAGATACGCAACGTCAGCGGCAGATCGGACGTAGCCGGATCGGCGAACTGCACGGGAGCCTCGGCGGGTTCGGGGGCGGTGATCTGCTCCAGTGTGCTCGCGATTGCGGTGTCGTATGCGGCGGTCAGCGCGAAGGCTTTCCTGGCGAGCTTCCAGCGCGTCTCCCGCGAGAGGCCACCCTTGTTCTCGGCAAGTTCCTCGGCGAGCGCGTCATAATCGGCTACTGATGTCACGATTGCCACATCTTCGAAGTTTTTCGCAGCCGAGCGGACCATGGAAGGGCCGCCGATATCGATGTTTTCGATGATTTGTTCGAAGGTCGCACCTGGTTTTTCTGCTGTCTGCTCGAAGGCATACAGGTTCACGACAACCATATCGATGGGCAGAATGCCGTGCTCCTCCACGGCCGCGCGATGGTCTGACTTGCCGCGCACGTGAAGAATGCCTCCATGCACCTTCGGATGCAGCGTCTTCACGCGGCCGTCGAGCATCTCGGGAAAGCCCGTCAGCTCGGAAATGTCGCGAACCTCAAGCCCGGACTCGCGAAGGGTGCGCGCTGTGCCGCCGGTCGACACCAGCTCGACTCCGAAGCCGGCAAGCTGCTTCGCAAAGGCCGTGAGGCCCGATTTATCCGTAACACTCAGCAGGGCGCGCCGCACCTGCTTAATACCACTTGAAACGGTGCTGGTGGAGTTCATGGAGATCCTGTGTCGGAGAACCGAAAGAAAATTGTATGGGTCGGCGAGCAGCATTGTCATGCTGGCCCACGTCGCATCGTAAGAGGCATCTGCCCGCGATCCACAATTTGTCAGCGAGCCGGAGTGTCGATAGCTTAGAGGTAACGATATGGATCGAAACTGGCAGAACGGCGGCGCGTCTCACCGGCAGAACGGCGCTGACGAGACCGGCTTCCACTCCGGAAATGTACAGCCCGAAATTCTGCCACCGGCCGAACAGGGGGAATCCGGCGAGCCGTATTACCGGCCCTATCAATCGGGCGAACCTCCAGTCGTACGGCAGCAGAAACCCACGAGATGGGCAGCGGCTCCTGCGACCTATCTGCTGATGGCCATCAACGGCCTGGTTTTTCTCGGGATGATGCTGAGCGGCGTCTCGTTCATTGCTCCCACTGTAGAGCAACTAGTCCGCTGGGGCGCGAACAACGGGACCCTCGTTTTGCAATACGGGGAGTGGTGGCGTCTCATCACCGCCATGTTCGTTCATGTCGGCATCATTCACATCGCCACCAATATGTGGTGTTTGTGGAACCTGGGCCTCCTCGCCGAGCCCCTCATGGGTCCGCTGGGAGTCTTTTGCGCCTACATCTTCACCGGCTTTGCCGGAAACCTGCTCAGCATAGCAGTTCATCCTGGTGTGCCCGGCGGTCCGCATTCAATCGTAGGCGCGGGCGCTTCCGGCGCGGTCTTTGGACTTGCCGGCGTGCTCATCATTCTGCTCAAATCGCCGCTGCTGCCTATGCCGAGAGCTGAGCTGAAGCGGCTGCGCTGGAGCGTGATCCAGTTCGCCTTGCTTAATTTCGCCATCGGACTCTACACGGCCTTCGGCCCCAGCCCGGTGCAGATCGACAACATGGCTCACCTGGGTGGCTTCCTCAGTGGCCTGGCCTTTGGGGTGCCGCTTGTTCCCCGCATCGGAGCTCAGCGGGAAACGTATCTGCGCCGCCGGCGGGTCGCCATTGCAGGCATGACCTTCGCCCTGGCGCTTCTCGCTTACGGCCTGCGGTCGTATTGGCTTACGACGAAGTAGCACACGCAGGGTTTGAGCCCGCCGCAAGGCTAAATGAAAGGCTCAAATGGAACCGGCAGGGGGACACCGTTGGTAGAAATTTAACGGGTAGCCGTCGCCGCGAATTTTTTTACCATGGCCAGAAGCAGCTTCCGGTCGCTGTCGTTCAGGTTGGTGGAGTAGCGACGAATCTGGGTTAGGAAGCGAAGCTCGTCATCGGTGAGCTTCTGCGTGTGAAGTTCCCGGCCAAGCGAATCCTCCGCGAAAAACTGGGCCAGCGGCAGATCCAGAGCATGAGCAATCTTGGACAGGGTATCGAGAGAGGGAACGGTATGGCCGTTCTCCACCCGAGACAGATAGCAGCGCAAAAGCCCAGTGCGCTTTTCGATATCACCCTGGGAGAGGCCCTTCTGAAGGCGGTATCCCCGGATGGTCGATCCAATTTTCATAGTCTTGCCTTCAGCTACACTCCCGCCTCGTGGGTTCGGGCGGGTTGGTTGGAGTATTGGCTGCATAGTTAACATGCGCGTCATCCCTCACGCAAGAACTTTCTTGAAGAATAAAGGAGATAGCGCGTCTCTCGCGGATATTTTCGGGAAATTCCGCCGAGTGTCCCTTACTTGATTCGCCTTCCTTCATTCGCCTCGGGGATCACCAGGTGTCTCCACCGGAAGGCGGCGGCCACGCGTCGAATAGCTGGCGTAGCAGAACCACATGGCCGAGGTGATAAGAATTGTGCGCAGCGACACCCTCGATCTGATCGCGTACTGTCATGGTCCGCGGCGGGTCCGGCGTCCGCGATTGGCACAGGACCGGAGCTAAGAGCTGCGTCTCATTTCCCGCAATCATGGCTGCCTGCTCCGCGTCGTCCAGAAAGCGCTGCCGCACCTGGTCCCATGGCTCGGCAGCCGATGCGGGAAAGCCCTCCGTAGCGTGTTCGGGATAGGGTGTCGGCTTTCCGGCGATCCAATCCAGCGTGAGTTCCTGGTAGAACGCGGCGTGCCACACCTCCTCGTAGATGGAATGAGGCACGCCGGGATACCGGCGATGCGCCATAGCCTCATCGACCGCTTCGAGAATGTGGCTTGGCGGCGCTCCAAATCCGTTTCCGATCAGGTTTCGCTGCAACTCGTTCGTCATTGTCTCCGGCTATTCCCTCTGCCCGCGCTGATCATTATCTGTACAGCCGGGGGACCTGTACAGCTCCGGAACCTTTACAACTCAGGGATATCTGTTCATTCGGGGGCAACGGCGGCCTGGAATTTGTTCGGGGCGGGAACTAACATTTCACACACCATCGGGCGTCGTCTGAACGCATGGCGCATCTCTTAGATGGAGGGCGGATCGCAACGGCGGTCGCGGGAAGCTGCACGAGCCATGAATCGAGTCGGCCTCAACGCGGGAGACTACACCAGCAGGATGCACCGCTGGAGCCATGAGACATGGCATCTGATCGTGATCGTGTACAGCGAACTGTGGCGCACCCGCGCTTTCACCATCGCTGCAGCGCTGGCCTTCTACTTCCTGTTTTCCCTGGTGCCGCTGCTGGTCATCTTCTCTTCCCTGCTGCAGTTCTTCCCCGTACCCGACCTCTTCCAGCAACTGCTGAATCTGATGGCGGAATTCATGCCTCCCGATTCACTTGCGTTTGTCGAGCGGATACTCGCCGACATCCTTACGCCCAACCGCGGCAAGCTGCTGTCCTTTGGAATCCTCGGCTATCTCTGGACAACATCCGGCGGATTCTCCACCCTCATCGAATCGTTGGATATCGCCTACGACGTCGAGGTTTCGCGTCCCTGGTGGCGCGACCGCATGCGGGCATTGGTGCTGGCGTTTACCAGCGGCGGACTGGTGTCGCTCTCTGTGCTGCTGCTCATCGCCGGTCCGCACTTCGGCCACTTTCTCACCTCGGTCTTCCCGGTGCCCCAGAGCGTGGAACATCTATGGCCGGTCTTCCGGCCGATTTTCATCTTCATCACCTTTGTCGCCGGACTTGAGGTCATTTACTATCTCGGACCCAACTGCAAGCACAGCTTTCTCTCCACGCTTCCGGGCGCGGCCGTAGCCATTTCCATATGGCTGATCGGGTCCTGGGGCCTTACCTTTTACGTCAGCGACGTCACGAATTACAACGTCACGTACGGGTCGATGGGAGCCCTCATCGGACTGATGCTGTGGTTCTACATCACGGCACTCGCCATTCTCATCGGCGCGGAGCTGAATGCAGAGCTGGCCAAAAAGCGCGCCGATGGCTTTTTCTGCGAGGTGCCCGCAGAGGCGAAGAGGCCTCTCGCGGGACCTGTTCCTGCGGCGACTGCCGCGGCAAAGCCGCAGGGTTAGCCCATGTACATGCCCCCGTTGACATCAAGCACGTGCCCGGTGATATAAGCGGCCTCGTCGGACGCAAGGAACCTCACCGCATTCGCGATGTCCTGGTCGGTACCTGGGCGGCCCAGCGGGATCTGCGTCAACATTGACTCCCGCTGCTTTTCGTCAAGGACTTCCGTCATCGCGGTCTGAATGTATCCGGGAGCGACTACATTTGCCGTGATGCCGCGTGAGGCCAGCTCCCGCGCCAGCGACTTCGTCAGCCCGATCAGGCCCGCTTTACTCGCAGCGTAATTCGCCTGCCCAGCCTGTCCAGTCTCGCCGACCACACTTGAAATATTGATAATCCGCCCCCACCGTGCCTTCAGCATGGAACCCACGACCGCCTGCGTCATCAGGAAGGCTCCCGTCAGGTTCGTCGTGAGCACCGAGTCCCAGTCGGCACGCTTCATGCGGAGCATCAGCCCGTCCTTTGTAATGCCGGCGTTGTTCACCAGGATCTCGACGCTTCCCAGCCGCTCGATCGCGGCCTTGGCTCCGGCTTTGATCGACTCGTCGCTGGCCATGTCGATGGCGAAGACCTCGGCGGAGCCACCGTTGGTGGCAATTTCTTCTGCGACCTCGGCCAGTTTGGTCTCGTTGCGGGCCGCGAGTGCAACGCGAGCTCCGGCCTGGGCCAGCGCCAGCGCGCAGGCGCGTCCGATGCCCTGGGACGCTCCGGTAACGAGTGCATTCTTTCCCTGAAGAGATGACATGATCGTAATGATTTTCTCCGCCGTTGATTATAGAAGGCAGGGATAGCGGTCCAGAGAGAGGCCCATCGGGCCCCATCCAGCAAAGAGGCCGCCCAAGGGCGGCCTCAATGTTTCATCGGAATGGAAATCAGAACGGGTTGAGCTTCGAGAGCCCCTTCTTCTTCTTGTGCTTGCTCGAAGACTCATCACTCGAATCGTATGGAGCCTTCTTGCCCTTCTTCTTGCTGCTGGCCGACGTGCCGGTGTTCACCTGCGCCCCACCGCCCTTCACGTCGTTGATCTGATCGGGAGCCTCCGCGGGTTTATCGACCGGCGGCAGTGGCGTGTTATCTTTCGGTCCGACTGCATTCACCACCGGAGTATTGTTCACCCGCACCCCGCGATCCACATCCGCGCTGGTCCCCGTCATCGGAGAAGCAGGCGTCGCCGCATTTGCCCCGCCGTTCGCACCAGCGGCATTGCCATTGGCGCCGGATGCCGGCACGTCCGCATTTGTGGCGCTGCCGTTACCACTGTTGACTACTTCAACTCCGATTGTCTTTGTGCTCCCGCTGCTGCCCGAGGTATCCGGTACCGTCTCAAGATTCAGCGCAGCTGGCTGACCGGTCCGCGGAGGAGCCGTGCCATTGTTGATGGCTGCAGCGGCCGCATCGGTTGCGGGAGCGGGAGTTCCTCCCGGCAACGGTTGTCCCTTCAGAGCCGCCTGGTAGATCTCCGTCGTCTGCTTGGTCACCGCAGGCGCCAGCGTCGGAGGCGGATCCGTCAGCGTAGGCTCGCCCACCCGAGCGGCCTCCACCGTTGACGGCCCGTGCTTCACCAGCAGCATAGCCCGATCCTTCAACTTCACATTCACGCGGCTGCCTTCTTCGGCTTCGCTCTCCGCAAGCTCCTGCTGTGTTGGCTCCGGAACCGGCCGCCCCAGCGCAATCAAGCGATCCTTCGCGTCCTCAACGTGGGGAGCCATCGGGTATCGCAGCACCACCTTCTCCCACGCATCCGCCGCACGATCATTGAACGCTTTCGTCAGTTGCGCCTTCGCCGCCGGAGGAATATTGAGCCTGCCGACCATCGCCGCCTGCTGGGCGTACGCGTCTCCCAGCGTGATCAGCGTCAGGTCGCTGTGGCTGAAGAGCGGATAACTGTCGGACACGGTTTGCAGCCGCGCAATCGACGCCGCATA
>JAFAKX010000140.1 GCA_019234945.1 Silvibacterium sp. | reverse complement strand
GCGTTCGGCGTAGCTGCGATTCGTGAGCACTTTTCGGATTAGCTTCAAGAGATTGTCCGCGGACAGATGGTCGAGGTCTACAAATTCGCCTGCACCGTGATGAGCGATTCGGGCAGAGATGCCGGGCTGGTCGAAGGCAATCGGGATCGCGACCATCGGCACGCCTTGCGCCAATGACTCAAGCGTAGTATTTAGCCCGGCGTGCGTGATGCAAAGTGCCGCTCGTTTGAGGAGCTCAATCTGCGGTGCTCTGCGTACGATGACTGTGCCCGGCGGTATCGGTTCGAGACGGCTCGGGTCGATGTTCGTTCCGATCGACAGGACAAGCTGGGCCTCGGGAACCTTCTCGGTTGCTTCGAGAATAATCTTGTAGACGTGATCGAGTCCGTTCACGAGGGTTCCGAGAGAGGCGTAGATGAGAAGTTTGCCGTTCAGTTTCTCCCATGGGAATGGAATGGACGCATGGCCATCGCTCTCATGAAAGGGGCGTTCGTAGTGAAACTGGGGAGGCCACGGAATGCCTTGGAAGTCAAACTCCTTTGGCGTTTGCGTAATCACGGCCAGCTTTGGGACGGCGGTTGCAGGATTAGTCCAATCGATCTGCAAACCAGCTTTATCGGCATATGCTTTCGCGAGGGCCAGGGTCGGTGATGCTATACCGCCAAGCTTCTTCAATCCCTCAAGGTTTCTGGTGCGAGCCTCCGGCGTGTCTTCGTGTGGCCAATCGTAAATACAGGCAGGTGTCGTACCAGTTCCATCGATGTGAAGGGTATTCCAAATATGAACACAAGGAATGTTGAGGCTCATGGGAATGAGTTCGAGAAATCGATGCAGCGTATCGACGACCAGAGCTTCGACACTGATCTCTTTGATCAGCCGGGGCAGGTGTTCAAACGCTGCCTTCGCGAGGCCGGGAGTTAAGTGTAGATTCGTATTCTGCACCGCAGCCAATCCTTGCAGTCTGGAGATGGGTGCGAGATATTGATCCAGTGAGCCAGCTGGAAATTCATTTTCGCAATAAGGTATGAATGTGAGGCCCGCGGCGCGAATAGTGGGCTCGATGTCAGGAATGCCAATAAATACAACTTCGTGACCGCGGGTTCGCACCTTGCGTGCTAGTGCGGCCATGGGGTTCAAATGCCCAGTAAAGGGCAGGCTTACAAAGCCAATTTTCATAGTGATTCCCTTGCGACGTCCCTTGGTTTAGAGACATCGGTACAGCCGCGGTCTCAGGGCAAACAGGTTAGCCCTCTCCCAAGCGTCACGTTAAAAGTTGTCGGTCAATACGGGCGCCGTTTCAGAAACGGGCAGACGCCGTCGGGTAGCCAGCAGCAACTCGATGGCATCGGCCAGGTGTTCTTCCGTGATGTGATGATCGCCCCTTTCGACGCGGAGTGAATGGGCTTTCGAGAGCACATCCGCCGCGCGGAATCCCTCGGGGGTCTCGAACTTGTAGCAAGCCAGTTCGACCTTGAGGCCATTCGGATCGCGCAGATAGATCGAGTTCATGAACCCGCGATCACGCTCGATGAACTCGATGCCGCGTTCACGCAATCGAGCCGGCGCCAGGGCGAACGTAGCCCGCGACACATTGAACGCCAGATGCTCCACGCAACCAATTTCCCGTGGCGCATGCCGCCCGGCGTCTTGCCGGGTTTCGTCGGTGAACACGGTGAGCAGGCGCCCATCGCCCGGGTCAAAGTACAGGTGATTCTCATCAGGTCCGCCAAGGTTGGGCTGTTCGAAGAGGAACGGCATGCCCAGCACGCCCTGCCAGAAATCCACCGCACTCTGCCTGGTTGATCCGACGATCGTGATGTGGTGAACGCCTTGCACCTGTGTCGTTTTCACGCCTTCACTCCTCGAAAGATTCGATTTGAATGGAACTCCTGCTGGTTTGCAGGGTCTCGCTCCGCAAAATCTTCCTGCACGAGGTGTCTCATGACCGTTGCCTCTTCGCACCAACATGTGCAATTGGCCAACCATTTGTAATTGGTTGAAAGAAAGGCACGAACGAGAAGGCGATACTGACCGCATTCGGGGAATTGCCCAATCTTGGGGAGCGTGGGCTTGTAGGTTATGGTCTGGGCATGAATCTGTGTTTATTTATGTTCAGCTGGAGAATCTTTCTGTCCAGGGTTGAGCGCGGAATTCCAAGTCTGGCGGCCGCCCCAGTTGGGCCTGCCACCTTCCCGTTGCTTTCAGCCAATGCCGCTTCGATGATCTTCTTTTCCTGATTCTCCAGCGTCTCCGCCAACGAACCTGATAAATCGCGTACGGTTGGTTGCTGATTTGACAGCCACGCCTCGTCTATCCAAAAGGTGTCGCCGCTCAATAAAATCACAGATCGCTCGACAATATTTTGCAACTCCCGAATGTTGCCAGGCCAAGTGTAGTTCTGGCACCGTTCCAGCGTCTTTTTGTCAATCTTGCGAATTTGTTTTCCCATCCTTTCGGCGAACCGCTTGACGAAATGCTCGATCAGCATAGGAATATCTTCCTTCCGTTCGCGAAGAGAGGGCATCTCGATGGGGAAGACGTTTAACCTGTAAAAAAGGTCGGCTCGGAATGTGCCCGCGGCGATTGCAGCCGGCAGGTCTCGATTTGTCGCGGCAATGATGCGAACATCCGTCGGAATGACACGGTTGCCGCCCACTCGTTCAAATTGACGCTCTTGAAGCACTCGCAGTAATGCAATCTGCGTTTCGGCGGGAAGCTCGCCGATCTCGTCCAGAAAGATAGTGCCTGAATGTGCCTGTTCAAAGCGTCCCTGACGTTGCTGCAAGGCGCCAGTGAATGCTCCTTTCTCATGGCCAAAAAGTTCCGAAGCGATTAGTGAAGGAGGTATCGAAGCGCAATTTACGCTGATAAATGCGTGGCCGGATCGTCTTGAACACTTATGGGTGGCGCGCGCGATCAGTTCTTTGCCGGTACCGGTTTCACCTAATATCAAGATCGTGGAGTCCGTGGCGCTGACTTTTACGACACTCGTGAGTACGTCTTGCAGCTGCGGCGAAGAGCCCACAATCTCCTCAAACATGCAAGCCCCATCAATCTGCTCCCGCAGCGCCATATTCTCGTCATGAAGGCGATCTTTGGTTTTATTCACGTGTTCATACAACAAAGCGTTCTTAAGGCTAATGGCAATCTGGTTTGCAACTTGGGTGAGAAATTCGATGTCGTGGTCAGCGAAAGAGTGCTCGTCTCGACTGGTTAGCTGAAGCACACCCAAAACTTGGTTCCCGCTGACCAACGGAAGGAAACAACCAGACTTGAAAGGGCCCTCTTCCGTGACTCTTCTGTAGAAAGCCGGGTCGGAATTCCAAATAGAATTACCTTCCGTGAGGCTGTTCAGCACGAGCGGCATGGCGCTGCGGAATACATTTCCGGACAAGGAACCCTCAATTGGGTACAACGCACCTTCCCTCATTAAGCCCTTGCTTCCTGGAAAATCGATCATGTGTTGACGCATCTGTTTGCCTGTTCTGTCCGGACTTGCCAGTCCGACGAAATCACACTTAAATATGCGGCGAATCTCGCTCGATATCGCGCGAAACACCTGGCGAAGATCCAGGTCAGAAGCAACGCAATTGTTTAGATCCAGCAGCAACCGAAGACGGTCGCGTTCACACTGCAACTCGCGTGTAAGGCGCCGTGCCTCCATCAAATCCGTTTCGTTACGGCGCAACTTCTCCTCTGCCTGTTTGCGGTCTTCGATATCGGTCAGCAAGATGTTCCAGCGGATGATGCGTCCTTCTGCATCCCGAGCCGGGAGTCCCCGTAGGTGAAACCAGCGATATGTCCCATGGACGTCGCAAAGACGGTGCTCGACATCGTACGGATACCCGGTTTGGAGCGAGTGCCTCCAGGCGTCCATCGAGTGCGGGCGATCCTCCGGATGAATCGCGTCCGAGACTGCCCAATTGTTCAATGCCTCAGGAGTTTTGCCGAAGTATTCCAGCAGTTGCTGATTGACGGATTCGGTTGCACCTTCGGCTGTCGCAGTAATGATCAAGCCCGGTATAACATCGACGATTCGTCGGACAGTGTGTTCATTCGACATGAAGCCTCCGAGACACGCTTGGGATCGTCCTGTTGCTCCATCCCATTTTCCCTCCTGAATAAGGCCCTCGAGATGCAGCACGAGAATTTAGAGTTTCCTGGAGTAGTTCGCGTGACCGGGTCAACCTTGTTATGAATCGCAATCCTCCAGTCCCTCTCCGATGCCCCTTCAGCGGAGGGACCGGTATCTCCCTTTCGATTTTCCTTCCAGCACCGTTTGGTCTTCAACAGGAAGATGCGCGCAAACGTTCGTGCACTCCTCGAAATTGTTGGCTGAGCGATAACATCTTTCTAAGAGACCGAGCCACTTGGTGGAAATCTGACGATGGCGTATGCAAGTAAATGAAAATACATAGGTTATGTAGGCGACGAGAGTCGAACGTTTCCACACTTCGTGGATTTTTATAGGTTGCAGATTCTATGAAGGGAATGAAAGTGCCAAGAGTGCCACAATGCCGGATTTATCGTACGCGTATCGTACACGGACTCTTTGTCCGGTCCGTATCAGCTGAGAACGCGCCGCCTCCTACAGTCGATCTGCTGCCTCTGCTCGCGCATGGCTGACCTCGGAGAGAACACGTTGCGAGCCGATTCATGTTTGCATTAACCAACACCTATCGCGACCGGGAATCAGGTCCAGGAATCTCTTCGGCAACGATGCGGCGATCGCGATGTAACCACCTGGCGAAAACCGGATCGCATCTTCGATGGCGAGCACATGGAATTCAATCTGGGTGACCGCAAGGTGCAGTTGTGGCACTTCGGTCCAGGAAATATCCAGGTGACACGATCGTTTATGTGCCCGAGGCAAAAACTGCCTGGACGGGGAATTTCCTCTCTGATGAACTGATTGGTAACACTGTGCTTCTTGAGGGCGGACCGCGCAAATACATCGATACACTAGCGCACTGCAAGAAAGCACTCGATGTGAAGTGCATCATTCCGGGCCACGGACCGATGGGCGGCCGAGCGGCATTCGACAAATCGATCGCGTACCTGTGGTCGCGGTTGAGAGAAGTCGACGAAGCGATCGGGCTTGGCCTAACCAGGGCAGCTGCGATCGAGGCCATATCACCCGATAAGCGCTCCCCGAACAATTCAGCAGGACCATCGAGATCTTTACCGTCGAAATCGGCAGGGAATTGGCGGAGCAGGCATCGGCACACATCCGCAGGAGCCTGGTCGCGCGACTTGGTTGGTTCGAACGTTTGCTCACTTTGGTTGGGGAATCAAGGCTACGTCAATGAGGATTCTCAATAACCAACTGCGGAACTCGCCTTCGAAGCGAAATCTGCAAGCTCCGCACACCTCCCGCTATGGCGGGGCTGTGAACTTGAGCCCCTACGCGATGATTTCATCTCGCGCACGATCCCGCCCTAGTGGAGGTCCTTGTGGAATCCAATTCAGTATTCGATCCATTCACACCAGCGCTCGCAAACAACGACCCCTCCGCAGCTCACGCAGGACGTGTCCTCGTGGGCGAGGCAGGCCTGTAACTGGATATTGTTCTGCATCTTCATTGCCTCCTCCATTGCCGGTCTGGGATCGAGGCTGCGAGCCACTCCTTCCTGCCGGCAGCTTGTCTTCCCCTTCCTAGTGCAGTTTCGTAGCCAATCGATCCTGAAGTGCTGAAGCCAGCGATCTACCTGCTATGTAGTTGATCAGGCGGATTGTTGGAGGTCCGTGGCACGGACGAACGGCTCTTTCGAGAAGCATCCTGCCAAAACGTTGACAGTTGTTACGGCACACGCATCACCTGGCACCCGGGACTTGCGAGTTCAGGCAATCGCCAGCAGCACCGAGAGCGGATAATGGTCCGACGCCGAAACCGAGGTGTGGACAGAGGCGCGGTCGCTGCGAAGAGGTCCCCGCGTGAAAACCCAGTCGATGGTCCGTCCGCGATCGAATAGCGTATTCGGTGTAGTTCGCGACGGCGGCGGCAGAAACGCGCTGCGAAACTGTGCCTGTGCGACGGCATTTGCAGCGGCGCTCGATACGTCCAGGTTGAAATCGCCCGCGAGGATAAGAGGCGTGGCAGGCCTAAGGTTACGAGCGTCGTCGAAACATTCATCCAGTTGCGAGCAGCGCAACCGGTCGTCGCCGCGGCTCTCAAGGTGCAGGTTGTAGCTCATCAGCGATCTTCCGGCGATACTCACCTCGCTTACCAGGGCCATCCTTCCGCCGATTCTCTCCTGCAATGGCTCGATATCGGGAAGGTACCAGCGCGGACGCCAGAAGCTCGATTGCTTCCTGAACCTGATGATGCGAGGGTTCGACAATGGCCAGCGTGAGAGAGTGGCCTGTCCGTGGTATGCGGGAGATTCGCTCGATCCCTGAGTCAACTCCTGAAACTCGCGTCCAAAGACGTAGTTCATGTTCAGCTTCTGGGCTATCTCTCGCGCGATATTCAGCCGATGCGTTCGCCGGGCGTTTAGATCGCATTCCTGCAGCAGGATCAGGTCGGCTCCGGCACTTCTGAGAAACTCGATGATTTCGTTCAATTTCAGCCCGCGATTGATATTCCAATCGACGACTCGAATCGAGCTGGGCGGCCATAAGACGTTTGGAGCGGACGCAAAACTTCCTGTTTCGATCTCCTGGCCCGAACTTGCGTCCATGCTGGAATTCTAGCCTCCGGCAGCCCGAGCACCGCGGCCACTCGCTCCCTCGCAAAATTTGCAGATCAGGGGATCACGGGATCTGGAGAAACGCTAACGCCCTTCTCTCCGGGCCCTCGGACCCGGGCGAAAGCGCCGTAGGAATAGAGTGACATCAACCAAACCACATTGGTGCCGATTGCCGCCCCGGCGAAGGCAGCTTTCATAATGTTAAGGAGGGCAAAAAACAGAAGCAGGTACGGGAGAAAGCATCGCCGGATGATGAACTCCATGTGTCGTCCGATGTATAGGATCGGGTTGGAACGTCGCTTCTCCGCATTTGCCTGCCAGATCTTCAGATATTCTTCAGGACGGTCTTTAGCAAGCTTGTGCCGGCCAAGGCCGGTGACCAGGAAGCTCATTACAGCTCCGAAGACAAGCATGATTCCCCATACCGTGAACGTCGCAGGTCTGAAAGCCTTAGAGAGCCCGATGGCCATGCCCGAGAAGATGAACAGGTAGTACAGCCAGTCACAGACAGTCTCGAGCCAGCAGCCGAAGGCGGACTCCATCAGCTTGAGCCGCGCGACTTCTCCATCGCAGCCATCGAGGATGCTTGCCCAGACAGAGAGAATCGCGCCGACGAGCATATTCCAATAGCCGCCCCGGGCAAAAAAGATAGCAGCGAGAAAGCCAACGCCGAGAGTGAACAGGCTGACCATGTTGGCCGTAATCGGCAGCTTGACCAATTGGCGGCTGATCGGGATGGATACTCGGCGATTCATGCGCGCGAAGACACCGTCTGTAGGCTTCACCAGCCATTGATCCAGCTTCCGCTCTGCGGCGATGCGATCTTCCGGCGTGACGACTCGCTGCCAGGACTCGGGCTGTACTTCCTCACGCTGAACCTGTGGACTCAACGCCAGCCAGGATTGCAGTTCGTCGAAAGTGTGAACGTCAGAAGGGCAGAGATCTGCGGCGTCTCGCGCAAAACAGGCTGAGAGTACATTGATGCCGATGGGCTCTCCGGCAGTGGTAAGCGACAACGCACCATCCCCGATCCACTCGCTTGCCTTACGAAACAAGGCAGGATAATAGGTGGTCATTCCATCCATTACCAGCAGCTCGTGCGCTCTCGAATCGTATAGGACCTGCCGCAACAATCGGGGCAGTGAGACTACTGAGCCCGGTTCGATCCACTCTACAAAGCGGGGAAGCCGCCCGATCTCCAGCAATTCTCGCTCTGCTTTGCGTCTCGTGGCTGCGTCTGCGTATACGATGATCCTCGTTGCTCCTGCTCTCCGTATACCGATAATCGTACGAAGCAAAATAGGAAGTGTGCCGACGCGGAGTAGTGGCGATCCGGTTTCGTTTAAGAAAATGAATGCGGTGAGCGATCGGCTTATTTCTCCGTTCGCTTCCGAAGCCTGAGAGTTCTCAGCCAGATCCGTGGAACTCTGATCCGAACCGCGCCGCGCCTGGTTCCTCGACAGAAACAGAAAGCAAAGGCTTCCAGCTGCGGCCCAGAAGATGGCCCGCGCCCGCCGCGCAACCGCCACAGCCAGGCCTACGGAAGCGGGCAGCGCGAACATTCTGGCAATAAGAATGTTGCCCCCTTCATAAGTCCCAATGTTGCCCGGGTTCAGTGTGCCCGCGATATTCACCAGCTTGGTCACGGCTTCGAATACCAGCGCTCCGAGCAGTCCGATATCTACTCCCAAGAGGAACAGAACGAGGTAGACCTCCAGGACCGCCAGACCATGGCAGACCAGGTTGAGCAGCAGGCTCGCCCAGAAGGCAACCGGCGCGCTGCGATGAAACTCGAAGAGCCTCTTTTCGACCGACTCAATCACCGGAAGCACGCCTTGTACACGGCCGCCAATGTAGCGGATTCGGCCGAGCGCTCGACCGCTGGCCGAAAGGAACGGCCACCGCCGCACAACAGCAACGGCAGCGATCCAAAGCAGGCCGACGACGATGATGGCAAAAAGAATCGCGTATAACCGCAGTGCATCGGTCAGTGGCACGACAAGCAATGCGGCAGCGACGCCGATGACACTGATCATGGCTCCCGCAACGATAAAAAGCGCACGGTCGAGAGTAACCGAGGACACACGGCTGTCGATTGGAATGTCCTCGCTCAACGCGGAGACACGCACGCCCTCGCCGAATAACTGTCCAAGGGCGCCTATCTGGCCCGCGGCTTCCGACATCAGCCGAAGCTGAAACATGCGCACCCATGAAACCTGGGCGCCGCAGACTGCCAGCGTGAGCCTCCAGGCCCAGGTTTTCATCAGGTGCGAAACTCCGCCCAAAGCTATGATCAGCGCGAGGCCCCAACCCAGGCGGTGAAGGCTCTCAAGCAGCGTTGCCGGTCCGGCTCGCCGGATTAGATAGCCAAGAAGCGCAGCCCCCAGGATTGCGGCGAGAGCGCGCGGCCCCAATCTCCTAGACATGAGTAAATGCCTCCTGAATTGGAGGCCTGCAGAACTGGGCGTCAAAGATGCCTTCTGTGTAGGCCAGCGCCTCCGGAGTATCGACATCCTGCCATGAAGCATCCCCGATGTCGAAGGCGCGCAGTTTTCGGCTTCGCCCCAGAGTTCGCATGCCATCGGATAACGAACAGTTACCATCTTTTTTGGCCGATTCAAGAACGTCGAACAGCTCCGGACTGCAGAGGAACATGCCCGTATCGAAGGCATCGTAATCCGAAATTTCCTTGCCGATGGCGACGATATGGCGTCCAACCCGTTTCACCTTGGTCGCGTCGTCGAGATCGAAGATCCGATCGATTTTGGAGTCGACTGCGAGAATCACTTCACCTGGGCTCAACGGTTCATTGAGCAGGTCCCGAGCTGTGGAGGGCTCGAAGATATGGTCCGACATGAGCAGTAGGAATGGGTCGCTGAGATATCCCCGGGCTTTGAGAACGGAAACACCGTTGGCCTTGTGGTATTCGGGATTCTCTACCAGGGTGACCGATATGTCCCCGAACGAATGGTTGGCAAACCATCCTCGCATGGCTTCGGCGCCGTAACCAACGACAATCACGAACTTTTCGATCCCTGCTTCATGAGCATCGAGAATCACATGCTCCAGCAATGATCGACCGTGGACCTGCATGAGAGGCTTGGGAAGGCCTCCGGACAACGGAGCCAACCGGCTGCCATTCCCGGCCGCCAGAATGAGGCACTGATTAACCCGCCGTGGGCGCCGCTTCCGTGAATAGCGAAGACTGCCAATCTCTTTCATGGCGTCAGACCTCCTGGCCGACCTGCACTCGCCGTCTCCGGCGATGACAAATTCGGTGAGTAATCGAAGTAATTGATGGTCAGAGTCGTAGCGCCGAAAATGCGTACTTCGGTGTCGCTCTCGGTGGATGCCGGAAACCATAGCGGCCCGCTCTTCTGGTAGGTGTGAACAAAATGCACGCTGTGAATCCAGAACGATGGGTTCTCCGCAGGCTCACCCTCAATCCGTGCAACCGCATAGTCCTGGGCGTCGACCCAGATCTGGCCCTTGATCAGATGGTTCTCGTGGCGCTTTGGCACGATCTCGATTACGTAGGCCATCCGATCATCCAGCAGGGCGGTCCTCACCATGCGGAAGTCGTAATTATCGGGGCTGATACGAGTCTTGAAGCGGCTCTCCAGGTGCGATGTCTCCGCCTCCGTCTCGAGCATCCTGCCCACCACATGCTTATAAGCGCCCTTCCAGCCCTCCTGAGAGACAAGCTCGAAGTGCTTCGTCCCGTCAGCGCCGCACTCGACCCGAACAACAATTTCGGCGTGCTTGTGCATTTTCTCGTTATCGAGAACATAGCGCCGCATTCCGTGGTAGCCGGCGGCGAGCGTTTGCCGCTCCGCATCTCCCGCCACCATCCTGGCTGCGACTACATTGCCGTTTGGAAGACCATCGTTCTCCGCTGCACTCGAAGTGTTCGCTGCGAGTGCGACCAATAAAGCACCAAAAATAATGTGAGCTCTCATAATCAGAACTGGATTACAAATTTGCCACGGTATTCGCGCCATGCATCGTTGAAGAAATCACCGTACTGGTTGCTCGCAACGATGTTCTGCACGTCTCGCGGGTTGAAGTGGTTGAAGACATTGAAGACGCCGAAACCGGCCCTGAAGTGGAGGTGATGACTTTCCCCGAATTGCACCCCAAACGGGCGCGATACCTGCAGGTCCATCGATGAAAACCATGGATAACGTCTGCTATTAGGCAGTCCGGCATATTCTCGGAATTCGTTCTCTGGCGAGTAAGGAAAACCTGTGTGGATGTCATAGACCGGGATCAGCGTGAACTTCTTGGGACCGGCGATGTCAGCCCAGAAGAGAAAGCGGTTCGGGGCATCGAAAGGCAGACGCGCGCGGGCATCCGACTGAATTACCGCCTGAGGATAGTTTCCGAAGAACAACGCGGGATCATTGAGGTTTCCGTAAGCTCGCGAGCGCACGTAGGAGCCGTTCAGAGTAAAGCGCGAAGCCTGGTATCTGCCTGCGACCTGAAACTCGCGGTAGAAATCGCGTCCGCTGTTGGAGAGCGCCAAGACGCCCGAGTTATCATAGGAAATCGGCGAGACAGTGAAAACTTTCGTTGTATTGCGCTGCTCGTACGCGAACCGAACCGTGAGGCGCTCGGACACCTGTCTGTCGATTGCGGCATCCCAGGAGATGCTCTCCGGATTGCGGAGACCGCCAACGATGCGGTTTTGATAGAACGTCGAGCTTGAGACCTGACCAGTTGTGTCGAGAATCGACACCGTACGCTCCGGCAGGCGCTCGAAAACCGGAAGCATGAGCGGGACACGGTCATAAAACATCCCCACGCCTCCCTTGAGCAGAGTCTTGCCGTCATTCGTCAGCACGAGCATGAAACCTGCACGGGGAGCCGCATGCGTGGAACCTGTCACCGAGTCGTTGTCGAAACGCACGCCGAGGTCCAGCATCAGGCGATTCGTAACGGCCCACTGATCCCCCGCAAACCACGCAGCCTCGTTCTGATCGACGCTATAGGAAGTTGGAGCAGTAAAGGCAATCCGCTCGATCGGTGAACGCGAAGCGCCTATTAATTCGACAGGAAGAAAAACCTGCCGCCCGTCGTAAGAAGAGTGGGCATAGTTCAGACCTGCTTTGAACTGGTGGGTGCCGAGAAAGTGCCGCGGCGCAAACTGATAAGTCTCCTGTCCCTCGAATCGCCACGTATTCCGCTGCTGCCGGTTAAAGTACCCGCCTTCCGTAGTATCGATAAGTAACTGATAAGGCTCGTTACTCTGCGCGGTAACATCGGCATCGTAGGTCTTATAGCTGAGCTGCGAAGTCAGCGCGCTCTCCGCTCCGGTAACGTACCGATGCTGCCCATACAGCTCGTACCCGCGCTGGTGAAAGTCCGCAGTCGATGGCTGGGGCGTGAATGTATTCAGTCCCATGTACTGGAGCTTTTGGGGATAAACAGCCAGAGACATAGTCGCGGTTTGTTTCGGGCTGATCTTCAGATCGCTCTGGGTATAGGAGTCGACGCTCTCTAACGTCGTGTCCCTTTGCATTGGCGGAAGGCTGTTGACCGGCGTGCGCACAAAGCGGTACTCAAGCGATTGCATGAATGCCACTTTGTCCCGGATCAGAGGACCCGTAAAGGTCATTCGCGGAGTGGCTGCTCCGATGCCGACGATGCTGCCGCCGCGGTCTCGCCAGCGTGGAAGAATGTTCTGGATTGAGTAGTGAAAACCCTCGTAGTTCGCTGTCTTCGTCTCGACTGTTGAAAGCGCCCCGGTAAACTTCCCGTATTGGGGGTCGTAGGGATTCGAAACGACCTGGACGGACGAGACCACATCGATGGGAAGATTTATGGCGGGACTGCCGGTCACCGGATCCGTGACATTCGCGCTATTCACCAAGGCGCCGCTCTGCGTATTCCGGGCGCCCTTCATGTTGATGCGGCCGTCAGGACCCCGAACTACTCCAGGCACGAGAGGAAGCAGGCTCTCCATTCTCTCGTTGACATTTGGAGCATCGCGCAGGGTCTTCTCCGTAATGGTTTGAGTTGGAACCAGAGATTCCGCCCCTGAATCCGGAGCGGAAACATTCACGGAAGTCGTCACAACCGTCGGCTTTAATTGCAGTGAGATCCTTAAAACCTGATTGGCCTGCACTTCGACCGTCTGTTCACCTTCGAGCCCCGGAGCAGTCGCTATCAGAACGTAAGAACCGGCCGGCAAATCAACGAAGGCAAACTTTCCTTCTGCGTCCGTGTCGGTCTGAAGCGTGACCGGACCGTTCGCCTGCACCTTCGCTGCCGCCACATACGACGGAGTGGCTGTGTCACCGGTCGAAACTGTTCCTTCCAGCTTGCCCGTCTTGCCCCCGTCGGCATTGGCCTCGATTCCGAAGGCCAAGCAGTGAACGGCGAGAAGCAGTGCAAGAAATTGGCGCGCCGGAAAAACCCTGAAGGCGCGAGCCGATGCGGGCCAACGGCTTAAACCGCTTTCCAGCTTGCACGTGGTGCAGATCTCCCGCATCGCCCCTTCTCTCTGGAACGTGTAATTGCACGTGGGAGGCCATTAGCAGCTCGAAGTATTCCTGCGATAAGGCGCTGGGTCTAAAAGCCTGAGAGTATTCACGTCACGGCTCGTGCTTAAAGATGTCAGTCAGAAATTTTGGCAAATGCCGGAGGAGTGGCATCGAACCTCCTAGAAGTTCATGACAATCTCCAGCCCGTGCCTTGAGGAAATAATTGATCTCATGAACGGCAGCCAAATTAGCGCCTCCCTCACAGAGGAGAGAAACCACCTGCAAGCGTGGCAACGATTCGTGTGCTGCCCAGCAGCGTGTATCGTGAGCACTGGATGAAGCTAGCGGAGAACCCACTCGTGGTGCTTGTCCTCTGCGCCGAAAAAGAAAGCAGCACAAAATTCACTACGCGCTTAACAATCCTCTCCAACAAGGTTCTCGCTAACGAATACCAGACACCCCAAGCCGCCAGAAGCAGCCGAGCTGGTAAGAACGACATGCAGCTACAGCTCCCAACCTCCGCCAAGATTTCTATAGATTTCGACCAAGCTTAGAAGCTCGTTCGCCTGAGCCTGAGCCAGGCCTAGTTGCGCGTTAAAAGCATTTGTCTCATTGGTCAAAACCTCCAGATAGCCGGTGGCGCCGCCCCGAAATCGATCCTGGGAGAGCTGCGCCGCATCTTGAGCTGAGACCACCAACTCTTCCTGACGCTGCCGGTACTCTCGATTCTTTTGATATCCAACCAGCGAGTCCGATACGCCGCGAAACGCTTGCTGAATGGTCCGGCGGTAAGTCAGCAAGTATTCCTGTTGCTGCGCCTCTGTATACCTGACCCCCGACTTGATCCTGCCACCGGCAAAGATGGGCTGTGCCAGCGTACCTCCAAAAGCCCAGAATCCTGCTGGTCCCGTAAACAGGCTGGTCAGTGCTGAACTTGCGTATCCGGCGGTTGCGGTCAAAGAGATGTCGGGGTAGTACGCGGCTTTGGCCACTCCGATCTCCGCGTTGGCCGCCATCAGCTGCGCCTCCGCCTCGCGGATATCCGGCCGTCTCTCCAGCAGGCCGGACGGCAGTCCCGCCGGTACCTCTGGCGAATGCGGCTGTTCGGTCAGCGGCAATCCGCGCACGATCGGGCCTGGGTTTTTCCCCACGAGCGTACTGATGTAGTTTTCCTGCTGCTCAATAAGCCGCTCCAGATTGGGGATGGTTTCAGCTGCTTCGGAGACCAGCTGTTCCGCCTGCCGCACGTCGAGCATGGTGGCGGCCCCACCATCTGCCAGTGTTCGAGTAAGCTGGAGGGATTCCTGGCGTGAAGCCAAGGTGCGGCGTGCGATTTCCAGCTGAAGGTCGTAGGCGCGAAGTTGGAAATACGATGCGGCCACATCGCTCACGAGCGTAGAGATGACGTATTCCCGTGCCCAGCGCTTCGCCAGCAGATTTGCCCGCGCCGCTTCCGTTGCGCGGCGGTACTTCCCCCAGAAATCGAGCTGCCAACTGAGATTGGCGCCCACCGCGTCGACGCTGGTGTCGGTGGTGGGGGTTATTGACTTGATTTGGGGAAGTTGCACATTGAGTGCCGCGGCTCCGGCGGAAATCGTAGGCAGTTGATCGGCGCGCGTGATGCCCAATTGGGCCTGGGCTTTAAGGATCTGCGCCGCCGCGATGTTCACGTCGTAGTTGTTCTGAATCGCGGTGCGGATAAGATCCTGCAACTGCCTGTCCTTGAAGACGTCCCACCATTTCTCATCCGCAAAAGAGACGGCCGCTGCTTGTGTGGCTTGAGCTGCTGTTTGCGGCGTTGTCTTCTCTTTCTTTTCTTCAGCGGGTTGAGCTGCAGGTTCTGAGTTGCCCGTCGAAGGTGGCGCACCGCGATAGGCGCCGGGCACATCTACAGTGGGTCGTTTGTAGTTGGGCCCGACTGTGCAACCGGTGGCCAGTGACAGGAGGATTATGCTGATTGCGAACCTTTTCATGTCAGTCTCCCTGCACCGCAGTAGGTTGCGGTAGAGCGGGAGCATTCTTCTCTCCGTGCTTACCAAAACTCGCTACCCGCTCCACCAGCACATACAAGGCCGGAATAATAAAGATGGCAATGCCGGTCGAAGCCAGCATCCCCCCGATTACGGTCGTTCCCAGGATCTGGCGGCCGACGGAACCTGCTCCTGTCGCAATCCACAACGGCACACAGCCGAGAACGAATGCGAAAGATGTCATCAGAATTGGCCGCAGCCTCAGTCTTGCACCTGCCAGCGCGGCATCTACCAGGGGCTTGCCACTGTCATACTCGCTCTTCGCGAATTCCACGATCAGAATGGCGTTCTTGGCCGACAAACCGATCAACATCACGAGCCCAATCTGCGAGTAGACATCGTTTTCAATCTGCACCATGAACGCCGGGAAGATCATGCCGAGGATGGTGCGTCGCAACCACAGCACCCCGAATGCGCCGAACACAGCCACCGGCGTGCTCAGCAATACGCTAAAGGGCAACGACCAGCTTTCATAAAGGGCGGCCAGAATTAGAAAGACGAACAGGAATGAGACCCCGAAGATAACAGAGGCCGGGACACCCTCTCGCGCCTTCTGCTCCTGTCGAGACATGCCCATATAATCGAAACCCATTCCAGGGGGCATGGTCTGCTTGAAGACGTCTTCCAGAGCGGCCGTGGCCTGCGCCGAGCTATATCCCGGCGCCGCACTTCCGATAATCTGCGCTGAAGAATATTCGTTGTAGCACATTTTGAATTCCGGGCCATACCGCGACTCGAATCGGGTCAGCGCGGAAAGTGGCACCATCTCCCCGCGGTCATTGCGGACATAGAACTGCTCTATGTTGTCGAGGCTGGCTCGATAAGGTGCTTCCGCCTCCACATAAACCTGCCACGCGCGACCGAACTGGTTGAAGTAATTTACGAACTGTCCGCCCATGAAGGCATGGAGAGTAGCATAAACATCGCTGATTTTGACGCCCTGCTTGAGAACCTTCTCCTTGTCCACATCCACGAATTTTTGCGGCGTGCTGGGGATGTAGGTGGTGGTCACCAAGCCGAGTTCAGGCCGCTTGCGAGCGGCGTCCAGGAACTTATTCAGGTTGTTCACCAGGAATTCGGACTCGCGTCCGGAGCGGTCTTCCAGAACAAACTGAAATCCGCCCGAGGTACCTACGCCCTGAATTGCCGGCGGAGAAAAGGCAAAAGTGGTTCCCTGCGGAAGAGTGAGCAGCTTCAGGTTCAACTTCGCTTTGACTACCTGATATTGTTCCTCAATTTTTTTCCGGTCTTCCCACGGCTGCAGGGTCACCCAAAAGAATGCACTGTAGCTGGTGCGGGTCAGGCTCAGGAGGCTGAATCCGATAGAGGTGCTGCAGTACTTGACCGCCGGGGTGTTCTTCAGGACATCTTCCACCACTCGGGCTGCTTCCGACGTGCTCCGGATGGAAGAAGCTTCGGGCAGCTGCATTTGGATGTACATGTATCCCTGGTCTTCGTCGGGCAGAAAGCTGGTGGGCACTGCCTTTATGAAGAAGAAACAGCCAGCGGCAAAACCGGCCAGTGCCACTATGGCGAAGACACTCTTGCGAATCAGCGCGCCCGATGTTTGCACGTAGAAGTGCGTGCCTGCTTCGAACCGGTGGTTGAACCAGTCGAAGAATTTCGCCAGCGGCCCATGAGTCTCTTTCTTCGGCCGGAGCAACAGCGCTCCCAGCGCCGGGCTCAAGGTCAACGCGTTGAAGGCAGATACGATCACCGAGATGGCGATGGTCAATGCAAATTGCTGATACAGCCGGCCGGTGATACCGGGAATGAACACCGTGGGAACAAACACTGCCGAGAGGACCAGCGCAATGCCGACCACCGGGCCGGTAAGTTCTTCCATCGCCTTTCGAGCCGCATCCTGCGGAGCGAGGCCCTCTTCAATGTGCCGCTGTATGCCTTCGACAACCACGATGGCGTCGTCTACAACCAGGCCGATGGCCAGTACCAGGCCGAACAATGAAAGCGTATTAACCGAAAAGCCGAAGATCGGGAAGAGAACGAACGTGCCCACCAGTGAGACAGGCACGGCCAGCATGGGGATAACGGTCGCCCGCCAGTCTTGCAGGAAGAGGTAAACAACCAGAATCACCAGCACAAAAGCGATCGAAAGAGTAAGGATGATCTCCTCGATGCCTGCCCTCACCGCATCCGTCGTGTCCAGGGTCACAACGTAGTCCACGTCGGCGGGGAAGCTTTCCTTCATTTTCGTCATGAGCTTTCGGATGCCGTTCGCCGCCTGCACAGCGTTGGTACCGGGCAACTGATAGACAGCAAGGAGCGCGGCAGGCTGACCATTGAGTCGAGCTATCCAGTTATAGTCTTGCGACCCCAAATCGACAGTGGCGACGTCTCTCACGCGCACCACGCCGCCGTCGGCCCCTTCGCGGACGACAATGTTGCCGAACTCTTCCGGCGTCTGAAGCCGGCCCTGGGCACGTACCGCATAAGTGAAGGGCTGACCTGCTATGCTCGGTTCCGCGGCAACCTGACCGGCAGGATTGACGGTATTCTGCGATTGCACTGCATTGACGACTTCGCTGACGGTGACACCCAGCTTGGCCAGCCGATCGGGCTTTACCCAGATACGCATGGCGTACTCCCCTATGCCGTAGATCTGGGTCAGGCCTACGCCGTATGAGCGCGCGATCGCCTCCTTCAGATTGATGTAGCCGTAGTTCGACAGCCACTTCGCATCGTGACTACCGTTCGGCGAATACAAAGCGATCAGCATCATCGGTGATGTCAAAGACTTCTTCACGTCGATGCCAATCTGGTTGACATCGGAAGGAAGCTGGCCGATGGCCAGTTGCTGGCGCGACTGGGTCAGGAGCAGGTCCGTGTTGGGGTCGGTTTTGAGATCGAAATCGACCAGCAGCGCTGTACTCGAGTTGTTCGTGGAATTCAGCGAGTACATGTAATCCATGTTGTCCACGCCGTTGATCTGCTGCTCCATGGGCGTGGCTACTGCTTTCTCCATGGTCTCGGCATCGGCGCCCGGGTAAAGGGCCCATACGCGTATTTCGGGTGGAGCGATGTCCGGAAACTGCGCTACAGGAAGGTAGGTGATCGTGATGGCGCCAACGATCACCATCAGGATCGAGATAACCATGGCGACGATGGGCCGCCTGATGAAAAAGTTGGACATGGCTCAGCGTCCTCCCGCCTGAATTTCTGCCGGTTTGGGAACAACGACCGTGCCGTCCTTGACCTTTCCGATTCCTTCGACGATGACTTGATCATCCAGCTTCAAGCCATCGTCGATCACCCACATCGTGCCTGCCTTCTCACCCACCTTTACTGGCCGAATCCTAGCCTTGTTGCCGGTACCCAGAACTGCGACCTGGTAACCTCCCTGAAGTTCCTGAACCGCACTCTGCGGCACCAAAAGCGCACCCTTGGCGGTGCTGGTCTGGATTCGTACGCGCCCGTACTGGCCGGGTCGCAGGACATTGCCCGGATTAGGGAATGCCGCGACGAGGCGAATGGTGCCCGTGCCGGCGTCAACTTGCCGGTCGGTGAGCAGAATCCTGCCCTTGTGCGGATACACCGTGCCATCGGCAAGGATCAACTCGGGTGCGCTGTCGAACAGGTCCATTGGTTGTCCGCTGGAGCTGAGGTGCCTCGCCCGCAGATACTGCTGTTCGCTGACGGGAAAGTAGACCTTGATAGGATCGACCTGCGATACGGAGGTGAGGCGCACATTGGGCCCCACAAGATTTCCGATCTGGACTTCCGCTATGCCGGCCACCCCATCGACAAGCGAGGTGACCTTGGTCCAGCCGAGATTGAGTTCTGCCCTTTCCACCGCTGCCTTGCCCGATGCGACTGCCGCCTGGGCAGCAAGTCTTGCCTGGATCTCGTTATCCAGCTTCTCCTTGGCAACCGCCTTCTTTTCCGCCAAAGGCGTATCGCGTTCAACATCGATCGTGCTCTTCCCCAACTGCGCTTCTGCCTGCGCAAGCTCGCCATTCGCGTGGTCAAGGTCTGCCTGAAATGGTCTCGGATCAATTTCGAACAAAACCTGGCCTTTGGAAACGACCGCACCTTCCTTGTAGTCCTGACGAATGATGTATCCCGCCACCTGGGGCCGAATCTCGGCATTCACGTAGCCATCGGTAGTTGCGACCCACTCATTGTGCACAGGCACGTCTCGCTGAACCGGAGTCGCAACAAGCACCTCAGTATCCGGCAACTTAATTGCCTGGCTACGGGTACATCCAACGAATCCCGCGACGGGAATTATGGACAGCAATGCCTGCAGCATTCTGGTGAGGCGGGTTTGCTGGGAGAACTTCATGGCTAACTCCTTTCACCCAGGTGGGCGTACCGAACAGGTTCAGCACGCGATTTGGGATCGCCCAGATGTGACCGACATGTCATTCCTATCAATTAAGAATGAGACGTCATTGCTTCATAGTGACCGCCACCTGAACTGCGCATCTTGCCTGACGAAGCAGCGCACCGATACATGGGCGGCACGGCGCAATGTAAGGTACTTCCTGATCCCCCATTTGCGCAGTGACCACCGTCACGCCACGGCAGTTGCCCCAGTACCAACCTGCAGCCCCGAGAGCGATATCTCCAGTCGTCGCACCCTCATTTTCAACCGTTGCCGAGAGAAGATCTGCGGCTCGTGACGCTGAGTCTAGGAAAGGTTCTCAGCCAAATTCTGATTAAATCTGATGTGCCCATTTTTATCGGCTGACTTCATCCGGATCTCGAAGGCGAATGTGGAGAGTTGTTGCTCGGAAAAACCCGCGATACGATCCCTCCCGTGCTCGTCAATCCCCTGGAGGAAGACATAACCAGCTTCAGCTCGACACACAAATCTTTGGACCGTAATTGTTCCGATCGATGTGTGAAGAATGTAGACTGCATCGTCCGGCCTTTGGATGACAGATCGAATATCTCGATATACGCCCCAGAAATCCGACTCCATTGCTCCTCCTTGGGATAAACCCGCCGTGCCTTTTGTCCAACGGGTCTGGTTTGCGCGGTGCGAAGCTGCTCTTTGGTTACCTCGCACCTACTTACCGGGCTGAGGCGGATAATTCTTGAATAGCTTGGCCATGGCCTTTTCCAGGGTCTGGTAATTCTTATTGGGGTCTTTCTTGGGGGCGACGGTCTTCGTGGCATCTCCTCGCCAGATCAGCTGCTTTCTCGCGGGGTCATAAATGCCCACGACCAGCGTCCCGACTTGAATGGTAGAGGTCTGGCCCTGCACGGACATATCCGAAAAGCCGCCTCCCCATCCTCCCCAGCCCCCGCCACCCGGGCCTCCTCCCCAGCCCGAGCCAAACAGGTTGATGCTCTTTTCCTGATCGACCGCAGCCTGGTAACCCACCAGAAGGTCCCCGTTTTTGTCGACCTTGGTGAGACCTTTCTGTGCAAGTTGTTCATCGACTGCACGCTTGATGTCCTGGTCGAGCAACTGATCATCTGAGACAGTGCTGCCCACGGGCGGTCGGCCAATCGGCAATTCCGGCAAACCGGCCGGGGGATTCGGCAGACCGGTCGATGCGTCGGCCTTGGGCGGACCACTCTGGAGATCGACCCATCGGTAGGTTTTGTAGGATCCAAAGTTTGCGCCACGGTCATAGTTGTAGTGAACATCCTGCCCCCAGGCGTACGCGACCATGAATACTAAAGCCGGGAAAAATGACAACCAGGTCGAGAGTCTCACCGCAATTTCCTTTCTGTTAAAAACGCCAATGGCGATTTCCATTTTTCAGTTTGAGGTTTGTAAACAGAAAACACGCTAGTTCCACCCCTGTGCTTTCGTGATCCCGAGCCGGCGAATTTTGGCTTGCAGAGTCGTGCGCTTCAAGCCCAGCCGTTCGGCGGCTCCTCCGTTTCCGGATATCCGTCCCGATGCAGCTCTCAAAGCCTCGATGATTACCTTCCGCTGGGCTTCAAGTAAGGTCCCACATGCCGCGTCGGAGTTACTGGAAGAGTCAGGGACCAGGAGTTCGGCTGTTAGCACTTCCAGTTCTTCGCCGCGCGAAAGTATGACCGCGCGTTCGATGACGTTTGCCAATTCCCTGACGTTGCCTCTCCATGGATGGTTCGTCAATCTTTGCATCACTTTCTCGGGGATCGACTTAAGCTGCTTCCGCATTGTTCGCGACACCTTGGAAACAAAATGGTTCACCAGTAGAGGAATATCCTCGCGCCGTTCGCGAAGGGGTGGTATCTCAATCGGGAAGACGTTAAGTCGGTAGAAAAGATCCTCCCGGAACCTCTCTTCCCGGATCATGGCAGGAAGGTCGCGATGGGTCGCGGCAATGATCCGCACGTCGACCTGGATCGTCCTGGCGCTTCCCAAACGCTCGAACTCCTGCTCCTGCACCGCGCGCAATAATTTCGGCTGGAGCTCCAGGCTGATATCGCCGACCTCATCCAGAAAAAGCGAGCCCCGGTCTGCCAACTCGAATCTGCCTTTTCTTTGCATCATGGCACCGGTGAATGCTCCCTTCTCGTGGCCAAAGAGTTCGCTTTCCAGCAGTCCCGAGGGAATGGCCGCGCAATTCATGCGCACATACGTGCGTCCGCGCCGGGAGCTTAGGTTATGAATAGCGCGGGCAATAAGCTCCTTCCCAGTGCCCGTCTCTCCGTGAAGCAGGACGGTGGCGTCGGTCGGCGCGACCATCGCGACTTGATTGAGCACCTTCTGGAGGGCTGGGCTCTTGCCGATGATGTCTTCGAAGCAGCACTTAGAGTTGATGTCCGATCCTGGATACGGCTGCGGGTCTTCGGGCCAGTTCACCCTGGGAAAGTTTGCTCCCGCAAGTCCATCTAAGTCGGTGAAAGCAACAGTCGCGTGTCCCATACTCGCCTCCCAACCTCTTGTTCAACCCTTCTCGGCTTGAGCTTGAATTCAGAGCTCGTTGTCTTGTGATAAGAGGATTGTCCAACGAGTTCCGTTTGCGAACATCCCCACTACGGGACAATTCGCAAACTCTTGCGAGGGAAAACAGCTGCCTCATCTGAGCCATAAAATTTTGGTAGTTGGAGCGAGTCGTCTCTTAGGAGTGAGAGCTACTTTTGCGGGGCGGAGGTTCTACGCGCTTCCACCCGAAAAGGCGAGCGTCGATTGACCATAAACCCGGTCCTAACATGGCGAGAGCGGCAGCTATCGTTCCAAGCAAAAGGACTGCCAACCGGTCTCCGGCAATCGTCATCATTTGCCAGGTTTCGAGCAAAGCAATCAACGCTCCCGTGATGGGCGTCCAGAGGCCGGGAATGAGAAGGAGTCCTAATCCCACGAGAAATAAAGATATTACAGTCGTAGTGATCGAAGGGTCGCTCCACACCGTAGAAATCGCGCGTGCCACCAGTGCAGAGCCGAGAACCAGACGCATCAGAAGCAAACCGATGCCAGGCAGACCGCCGGCGAATGTCGAGTATAGGCGTCGCAAGGCGTACCTTTCTGAACCCACTAGTCTCTGACTTTGCGGCAACTGATTAAAACCCCAAAAAGGGAGGTGACCGTCACTCTTTAGAGTTCTGCAATGCGCGTGGTGCGAGGAGGTATGGGAAACTACAGCTCGATGATCCCTCTTTTCAAGCCAATGGTTACGGCGTGCGTTCGATCATTGGCGCCCAATTTGGAGAGAATGCACTTGACTCGACTCTTGACGGTCTCCTCCGTGATGGAGAGCTCGTCCGCAATTCGTTTGTTCGCATTTCCTGCTGCGATCAGTCGCAATACACTGATCTCTGCCGGCGTTAATGTGTCATCAGTCGCGTGCGTGGCGATCTCGTACGAGGCCTCTGGCGAAAGGGCCTTCTTTCCGGCATTTACCGCACGGATTGTCTCCAGTAATTCCTTGTGTAACGTATTTTTGAGCAGATAGGCCTGAGCACCAGCCCTAAGCGCGCGAGTAATTTGCACATCGCCGGTGTACGTTGTGAGTACGATAACTTTTGCCCCAGGAAATTCATTTCGAATAGCAATGAGTGCGTCCAGACCATTCATTTCCGGCATTTGCAAGTCCATCAGCGTAACGTCCGGATGGTGCGTCCGGAATTGCTGGATAGCCTCGCGCCCGTCAGACGCTTCGCCCGCCAGGATCATATCTGGCTGTATCCTGACCAGATCGGCGATCCCGTTACGTACGACTGGGTGGTCATCGACGACCAGAATTCGAATTTGCGAGGTGCCGGCGCTCATAACAGTCTCCTGAATCAAGCCTTTGTTTTTCCGGCCAACGTTCGTGACAACCAGGAACCTCTACGGGCTATCGTGTAGGCGGTCCCCGCAGGAATGCGCAGCTCCACTTCGGTTCCAGCATCAACCTCGCTCCACACCGTAAGCTTACCTCCAATCAGAGTGGCGCGTTCCCGCATACCGTCCAAGCCATAGTGTCCCGCTTTGTCTTGACGCGAGAGAACTGCCGGATCGATGCCCTTTCCATCGTCCCGCAAGCGCAATCGGAATTGGTCATCGTCATAGCGGATTTCGACCTCAACCTTCCGTGCCTGAGCGTGCCTGAACGCATTCCGCAGCGCTTCGGCAGCAATTCTGTAGATCTCATCCCTCAGGATTGGGTGCAGATCTCGTGCGGCGCCCTCAATTGATACGCGGAATGCGGGCCGCTGGCCGGTCGCATCGCTTGCGAGTTCTTCTCCCAGCGTACTGATGGCCTGCGCAAGATCGTTGCTTTGGACTGTGGACTCGCGCAATCCCTGCACCGCATCCCGCCCTTCGGTGATTGCCTCGGCAACAAGATCGATTGTGCTGTCCAGCTTCTCCTGCGCTTCGATGGGGCGTTCGCGCATCAGCTGCGAGACGGCCTGGAGACGCAGGAGCACGCCATGGAAACTCTGGAGCAGAGTGTCGTGAAGTTCACGGGCAATGCGTGTGCGCTCAGTGACGCGCGCATCGAGTGTCATCTCGAACTGATGGTGCAAACGCCGCAGCCGCCATTGGTAGGCCACCCAAAGCAGCGCCAGAGCGGAGATGGCGCAGAGGGCGCGAAACCAATTCGTCTGCCAGTATGCCGGGGCAACCGAGAAATCGAGGAACGCACCCTCTTCGTTCCATACTCCGCTGCTGTTTGCCGCTCTCACGCGGAAGCGGTAATGCCGTGGAGCAAGATTCGAGTACTGCACTTGGCGGTCGTTGACCACCTCGCGCCAGTCGCTGTCCTGACCTTCCAGCTTGTACTTGAAACGAACCTTCTCCGGTGCGTCGAGGCTGAGAGCGGCGTAATCGATCTCGAGATCGCGAGTCAGCGCCGAAAGACGTACGTTCGTAACTTCGGCGCCTGGCAAATTCTTCCAATAGATTTTGTGGTCCGCGACGATTTGCTCGATGTGTACCGGCGGCGGGAGTTTGTTGAAAGCAAGACGATGGGGATCGACAACCTGGAGGCCTTCTCCCGTCAGGAACCAAAGTTTCCCATCGGCGGACTTCGCGACTGTAGGACCATAGGCGCTAGGCGCAATGAAACGGAGCCTCACGCCGTCGCCTGCATCCCAAACCGTGGTCTGAACCCTGTGCTGAGGGTCGGCAATCCACGCGTCAAGTTCAGAATGCGCGATTCGCACGAGGCCGCAGGCCGTGTACAACCATAACGCACGATCGTCGTCCTCTATCGACCAGTGAATCGTATCGCAGGGCAGACCGTTCCTGCTTGTCAGCGTTGCAATGTGACCGTCTTTAATGCGGCTAACGCCCCCCTCCTGACTTGCGGCCCACGCGGCCCCATCCGGATCGAGTCGAATGCTAGCGACAAGTCCCTTAGCCAGCCCACTCGCGGCTGTGTACGAGGCGCGAACCTGAGCATCCTTGAAATACAACACTCCGCCGTCGATCCAGAATGCTAGCCAAACTCCACCGTGGTCAGAGATTATGACTTTGGCTTGTTGTCGGCGTCCCAGCGTTGACCAGGGGAAATGTTCGACCAATCGTCCCTCGACTAAGTGGGATAGGCCGTTATTTCCCGAGAGCCAGAGGTTGCCTGCGTTGTCCCCGGTAATGGAATACACTTCCTGGCTCGGTAGGCGAGCATTTACGGCAACAAATCGGCCGTCACTGAAATAGGCCAGCCCATGATCGGTGAACGCCCAGATCCGCCCACGACCGTCCTGAAACAGGGATTGCACATGATCATCCGGCAAACCACTTGCTTTATGAAAGGTGGTGGTCTGCCCGTTCTTCCAGTTCGTCAAACCGTCGTGAGTGCCGACCCAAACACTTCCATCTGTAGCTGCGAGCACCGAGGCGATTTGATCGCTGGCCAACCCTTGTTTCGAGGACACACTGGTGACGGGAAACTCCCGAAACCGGTCGAGTCCACCCGCGGTGGCCACCCAGACGTTGCCCTCACGATCCTCGAATAGGCTGAGTATGATGTCGCCGGAGAGGCCATCTGATTTAGTAAACACATCGGTCTTGCCGTGGTGCACGTGAATTAAACCATGGGCGACGGTTCCGATCCACAGGCCTCCATCGCGGTCCCGGAGCAGCTTATTGGAATCGATTTCACGCGCAAGAAGCAGTCGATTCGAATCGGTTGCGCCTCGAACTGGATATGCCTGGAATTTGTCGCCGGCCAGCTGCACGAGTCCTGCGCCGTAGGTGGCTATTAACGTCTGTCGGTTGTCCGCTTCTGAAATCGCGCTGACATTTAGTGGTTCTGTCGATTCGCGCTTTGGAGGACCGGGCTTCCATCGCCAGAGACCCGTCTCTGCGGACGCCCAGAGAGTGCCCGCAGAGTCCTCATACAAAGCCGAAACTGCCTTGCCGAATGCGCCATCGTCCCCGTAGCACTTGATGCTGCCGCCTCGAATTGCGCAGAGTCGGGTGGGAGGAGTCGCTCCGGGCCAGGTGCCGGCCCAGATGGTTCCCTCATGGTCCTCGATCAGCGATCCTACAACTCGTTCATCCAACACTGGGTAACGGGTCAATGTGGCGCCATTCCAGGATAAAAGGCCGTGGAACGTGCCAATCCAAAGAGTGCCGTCCCGCGCGCCGAGCAACCTGAAGACGAATCTGTCTGCTGGTTGCAGACCAGGGGGCTGCCAAGGGGTAGCTCGAACTCCATCGAAGCGGAACAAGCCGGCTTCACCGCCGAGCCAGAGATACCCATCGGACGTCTGCGCGATGGCGAAGATGTTGCCCACGGAAAACCCGTCGCGGAAGGTCCACGCGGTGTGTGCATACTGGCTAACTTCCAGAGACGGGTCCAGCGCCAGAACGGAAGAAGAACCGAGCAGGAAGGTGAGCGTACTAATCGCAATGATTGCCAGGGTAGACTTCATTCACGACCTCACGCCACTTCACGACTCCCCGATGCTCATAATCATAGTTGCCGGAAGCGTGCATCGAACTTCTTCCACGGCTCCTTCCCATGTCTCTAGCAAAGTCTCTAAGTGGACTCGGGACGCTCACAAAAAGCATTCCCTATGCCGTTGAATGTGGCTCTCACATTCTCTTCTAATTTCTAACTTTTCGTCGGTGAATCAGAACCCCAAAAAGAGAGATTTATCGTCCCTCTTTAGGGTTCTGCATGTGTGTGGGCTGGCGTAGCGGGTAGTTCACCCCTCGATTGCAACCGGCAGAGTAAAATGGAACTCTGCCCCCCGCCCGTTGTTGGCGGTTGCCCACAGACGTCCTCCGTGAGATTCGACTATGGAGCGGCTGATAGCCAGTCCCATGCCGCTGCCTTGCGGCTTCGTCGTAAAGAAGGCATCGAAGATCTGCTCGGCCTTGCCGTCCGGTAAGCACACTCCGGTGTCGCTTATGGAGATCAGCACCTGGCCGTCTTTGCCTGATGCCGACTTGACCGTAAGCACGCCGCCCGTGTCTTTCATCGCCTCAATGCCGTTCAACATCAGGTTCATGAGCACCTGCTGGATTTGCACCTGGTCTGCGACAACGGCTGGAAGGTCCTCAGCGAGATCTGCACGGATAGAAACTGCGTGCCGTGTGGCCTCACCCCGCAAAAGCCCGACCATCTCCCCGATGATCTCGTTCACCACGACCGGCTCTCGTTTGGGAGGAGCCTTTTTGTATAGCGCCTGCAGATGGTCGATGATCTCCATAGCGCGCTCTCCGCTTTCTACGATCCTCCTGATCGCGTTGGAGGCTTCTTTGGTGCGTGGCGGCTCGCGCTCCAGCCATCCCAGACTTGCACTGGCGTTGACCAGGGTCCCCGTGAAGGGCTGTTTCAGCTCGTGCGCGATAGAGGCCGCCAGCTCTTCCATGGTGCTGACCCGGTTCACATGGGCCAGGTCGGCCTGGAGTTGTTCGGCGCGCTTGCGCTCCGTGATGTCTGTGACGCTGCCCATGAACTGGACAACGTCCCCGGATGCATCGAGGACGGGATGCCCTATAACCCGAACATTTCTAATTGTGCCATCGGGAAGAATAAGACGCTCTTCCAGGCGATAATCACATTTCTCGCCAATCGCCCGCCCAACCGCTGTCTGCCACCCGGATCTATCTTCTGGGTGGACGCGCTTCCACCGTTCCGCCCATGCATTCTCTTCCCCGGGAGCGAACCCAAAAACCCGGTACCACTCGTTCGAGAGATATAAGGCCTGCCCAGTGTAAACATCCCAGACAAAACTCCCCGTGTGAGCCAGCGCTTGCGTCTCCCCCAGCCAGGTCTCGTTTCTCCGAAGCTCTTCCTCGGCGCGCTTGCGATCTTCGATATCGGTGGCCACGCCACACCATTTCACAAGTTTGCCGCGCCTGTCGAACAAAGGCCGGGCGCGGGTCTGGAACCAGCGGTAAGCTCCATCGGATCCTCGCCGAATCCGCGATTCGTACTCCAGGAGCTGCGCAGTGGACTGCGCGGCGTGCCACTTTTCGAGGACGCGTTTGAGATCGTCCGGATGAATCGCCTCCTGCCATCCGGAACCCTTAGCCTCTTCGGCGGTAAAGCCGGTGTAGTCGAGCCATCCCCGGTTCACGAAAGGCCGATTGCCTTGAGTATCGGCAACAAACGCCAGCGCCGGCATGTTTTCTACCGCTTCTCGGAATTTCCTCTCCTGCGCCCTGAGTTCCTGCACCCGGAGCTGGTAGATGCCCCAGAGAAGCAGCAGGAACACCGCTACGCAAGCCCCGCGAAACCACATCGTCTGGTACCAGGCCGGAGGGATGATGAACTCAAGCGAGTCGCCAGTCTCATTCCACACGCCGCTGTTGTTGGAGGCAATCACGCGGAAGCGGTAATGCTTCGGCGCAAGGTTCGAATACTGCACCTCACGATCGTTGACGACCTCCCGCCACTCGCTGTCTTGGCCTTCCAGCTTGTATTTGAAACGGATCTTCTCGGGCGCTACCAGGCTTACTGCGGTGTAGTCGATCCACAGATCGCGAATCCGCGGCGGAAGACGAACATTCGAGCTTCCCGCGCCGGTCAAGCGCTGCCAATACGTCTTGTGATCGGCGACAATTCGCTCGATGTGAACCGGCGGCGGCAAGTCGTTATAAGGCAGATGGCGTGGATCCACGACCTGAACACTGTCCCCCGTCACGAACCACAGCTTGCCATCGCGCGACCTGGCCGCCACAGGACTGAAACTGCTGGGCGAAAGTGCGCGTAGCCGTACGCCATCGGCCGCGTCCAACACCGCGGTTACCACCCTGTACCGCGGATCGGCGATCCATGCGTTCAGTTCGGAGCGCGTAATGCGCACGAGGCCGCATGCCGTGTACAGCCACAGCGAGCGATCGTCGTCCTCGATCGAAACGTGAATTGAGTCACAGGGCAAGCCGTTCGCGGTTGTGAGTGTGGCAATGTGACCGTCCTTGATCCGGCTGAGACCGCCCTCTTCGGTTGCCACCCATAGTGCTCCCTCACCGTCGAGTTGAAGGTCAGCGATACGCCCTTTGCCGAGCCCATCCGAGGTCTTGTACAAAGCCCTGAGCGCGCCGTCTTTGAAATACGATACCGTCCGTGTACCCCAGAACGAGACCCACACTCCGCCCCGGTCCGCGACAATCACTTTAGCCCTCTCGGACGCTCCCAGTGCTGGCCATGGCAGCTTTTCGACCACATGTCCCGCTCGTATGCGGTACAAGCCCTCGTTTCCCGCAAGCCACAGGTTGCCTTGAATGTCCCCCGTGATCGAATGCACCTCTTCGCTGGGCAACGCGCGCGGCAGCGAGATGACCCGGTTTCCGTTGAAATACGCGAGTTCGCCTGCCGCGTACAGCCAGAGCCGTCCAGCGTCGTCCTGAAAGAGAGATTCCACCGAATCGCCAGGTAATCCGTTCGCCTTGCGAAAGGTGGCGGGTTGCCCGCTCGCCCACCTGGTCAAACCCTGGCTGGTGCCAATCCAGATACTCCCATCCCTGTCGCCGGCCACGGATACAACCGCGTCGCTCGCCAGGCCTTCTTTGGAGGAAATCGTCGTTACCGCGAACTCTCGAAAGCGATCGATCCCGCCCGTCGTGGCCACCCAGACATTGCCTTCCCGATCTTCGAACAGGCAACTGACAATGTCGCCGGAAAGCCCCTGTTCTTTCGTAAAGACATCGGTGCGGCCGTTATACAAATGCACGAGCCCATGTTCCATGGTTCCAATCCACAAACCGCCATTTGCGATCCCGCAGCAGCTTGTTGGCGTTGAGTTCGTGGCCGGCAAGCGGCCGCGTCCAGCCAATCGGCGGCCGCATTGGATAGGGCATCGAATGCGCGCCCAACCTGTCTTCCAGTTGTATGAGTCCGCCCCCGAATGTCGACGCTAAAATATGCCCGTCTTCCATTTCCGCCAGGCCGCTGATATCCCGCGGCTCCGGCGCCGCGTGCCACGGAGGGCCGGGCTTCCAACGCCAAAGGCCGGAGTCTGCCCCGATCCATAGAGCGCCGGAACGGTCCTCCGAAATAGTCCAGATCGTTTTGCCGAGCGAGCCATCATCCCCGAAGCACTCGCTGGAGCCGCGGCGCATGGCGCAAAGCCGGGCGTAGGAATCTACACCGCCCTGGGTGCCGGCCCAAACCGTGCCCTCGTGGTCCGCAAACAGCGATTGCACGAACCTGTCGGCCAATTCGGGGTGACGCGTCACTTTGACGCCGTCCCAGCTTGCGAGGCCCGAGAACGTGCCAATCCAAAGCGTGCCGTCGGGTGTGGCAGCCAGTCGGAATGCGAACTTCTCAGGTAACTCTTGCCCCGCAGGAGGGTGCCAGGGCACAGCGCGAACACCGTCGAATCGGAAGAGGCCGAACTCCCCGCCGAGCCAGAAATACCCGTCAGGTGTTTGAGCCATGCTGAAGATATTGCCAGTCGAGAACCCATCCCGGGAGGTCCACGCCGTGTGCGCGTACTGGCTGATGTTGAGCGAGGGATTGAGCGCCAGAACGGGAGAAGGAGCGAACAGAAACGTGAGCGTGGCAACCGCAATGACTGCAAGAGCAGATTTCATCTACGACCTCGCGCCACTTCGCGATTTCCCCACTTTTTCATCGATTGGCACAAGCGCACATTGGACTTCTGTTACGGCCCGTTCCCATGTTCGCAGCCCAACAGCATGGTCGCCGTGGTCCGGCTCAGATTTGATCAGTTTGGTGTACCTCAAGAAACGAAGAACCAACTGTGATCTCGCTCACAGCACAAAGGGAGCCGAGCATGAGCAAGAGGGATCACATTGCCCGGCACAGTAGCAGAACGCTCAAGGGAATGTGGGGGAAATGCTCATGGAGCACCGAGACCCCTACGCGGCCCAATGTAGCACTCTCATTACCCTTTGTCAGGAATTCTTGTCTGTCAATGGCTGTTTGTTTCAATCAACCGCGTTGCAGCGTCTTCCAGCACGCTCACCTGGCGTTCACTGCTCTCACCATCTGATTGCTCGGCAGGAAGTAGATATTTGCTTTCCAGCAACGACTGAGTCGGATGCTAAATGCGAATATCAACTCACGCGGTGTCGTCTGACCTGGGCGCGACCAGTCCATGTGAACGCGTACCGCATCAACTGGCAGTTATCACAACCTGCCGATACAACGAAAATCACCTAAGTCACATCCAGCTTGGTGTCACCTGGGAGCCTATAGGACTTTTCCGTGGAATCGTCCGAGGCGGCACAATCGATGAGGCCGGGCCGCACTTGGAGAATAAGGGATTGAGATCTGCAACGTTGCCCGTCGGGCAGACGTCCCGACAATCGTCGAATGCCGACACGTTCATGCACGATGAGTTTTTCGCCGGCGGGGGAGAAATGGGCGCGCTGATGCGCGCCTTCGATTGGTCGTCCACTCCGCTTGGGCATCCTTTCGACTGGCCCCCGACGCTGCAGACGATGACTAAGCTTCTGCTCGCGAACAGCTTTCCTATTCTGCTGTGGTGGGGTCCGGATTTTATCCAGCTTTACAACGACGCATATATTCCAGTACTGGGCAATAAGCACCCTCACGCAGCCCTGGGCAAACCGTTCCGCGAATGCTGGTCGGAGGTCTATCGCGTCCTCGGGCCGTTGGCGGAGTCGCCGTTCGAAGGCGGACCAGCCACATGGATCGAGGACATACCGGTCGAGGTGAACCGATACGGCTACCAGGAAGAAGCGCACTTCACCATCTCCTATAGCCCCGTGCCGGATGCCACGGCACCGCGCGGAATCGGTGGGGTAATAGCCATTGTTCACGAAATCAGCGAGAAGATCGTGGGTGACCGCCGCACCCTCGTTCTGCGTGACCTCGGCTCGCGGTCAGCAGAAACCGGCACAGCGGAAGAGGCATGCGCGAATGCCGTCACAACCCTTGCCTCCTATAGCAAAGATGCACCGTTCGCCATGGTGTATCTGCTTGATGGGAAGGGAGAATTTGCACACCTGGCAGGCAAAGCGGGAACCGAGGGCTGCGATGCTCTTTGTCCGGAATTGATCAGCTTGCGCGATGAATCTGCAATCTGGCCCTTCGAGTTGTGCAGGCGGCGGGAGGATATCGTAGTTGTTGATGATTTGGCACATAGGTTTGATCGTCTGCCCCCTGGTCCCTGGAGGGATCCTCCCGACAGCGCGGCTGTGGTTCCGCTCAAATCAAATTTGCCGCATCAACTCGCCGGCTTTCTCGTGGCGGGCATCAGCTCAAGACTCAAGTTCGACGACGATTACCGGGGCTTTCTGGAGCTGGCGTCAACGCAGATAGCTACTGCCATTGCCAGCGCGCAGGCGTATGAAAACGAGCGCAGGAAGAACGAAGCGCTCGCTGAACTCGATCGCGCCAAGACGGCATTTTTCAGTAATGTGAGCCACGAATTCCGCACACCGCTCACGCTGATGATGGGTCCGCTGGAAGATATGCTGGCTGAAGAGGAAGAGCTGTCGGCTTCCAGCCGCCAGCGCCTGGAGTTCGCTCATCGGAATTCCTTGCGCCTGCTGAAACTCGTAAACACCCTGCTGGACTTTTCGAGGATTGAGGCGGGGCGCATTCAGGCTTCGTTCGAGCCAGCTGATCTTTCCTTGCTGACGGCAGAGTTGGCGAGCCTTTTCCGCTCCATCATCGAGCGCGCCGGTTTGAAGCTGACGGTCGACTGCCCGCCGCTCGGAGAGATGGTGTACGTCGATCGGGAGATGTGGGAGAAGATTGTATTCAATCTGCTCTCCAATGCTTTTAAGTTCACCTTTGAAGGTGAGATCGGTATTTCGATGCAGCTTCGGAACTCCGCAGTCGAAGTTACGGTGAGCGACACCGGCACGGGGATTCCACCTGAGGAGGTCCCCGAGTTGTTCAAGCGGTTCCACCGCATTCGCGGGGCGCGCGGAAGATCCTACGAAGGCAGTGGCATCGGGCTCGCGCTCGTGCAGGAACTGGTCCGGCTGCATGGCGGAAGCGTCCGTATAGAGAGTGAACTGGGTCGAGGCAGCAAGTTCATTCTGTCCCTTCCCCTCGGGATTTCGCATTTGCCGGCGGACCGGATCGGAGGGGCGCGTCCGCCGGGTTCGACGGCCCTTACCGCGGAAGCGTATGTACACGAAGCTGAACGGTGGCTGGCCAACGCACCGCCGTCGGCGACCGATGATGGAACCTTTGAAGAGACGACCCTCCTTACGGAGCCCACCGCCGACAAAGAAGTTCTGGTTATAGCGGACGACAATGCTGATATGCGCGACTACTTGTCGCGCCTGCTCGACAAGCATTATCGGGTGTACACGGCCAGCGACGGCCTCGGGGCCATCCAGGCGGTAAAACAACTCCGCCCCAGCCTTGTGATTGCGGATGTGATGATGGCCGGTCTCGATGGATTCGCTGTCTTGCGAGCAATTCGAGGCAATACCGATGTTAGCGGCACACCGGTAATTCTGCTTTCGGCGCGCGCCGGAGAAGAATCGCGTGTTGAGGGATTGCAAGCCGGAGCGGACGACTACATGGTGAAGCCGTTTTCAGCGCGTGAGTTGCTGGTGCGTGTGGAAAGTCATCTGGCACTTTCGCGACTGCGCCGCAAGACGGAAAATCAGGTGCGCGAGAGCGAGATGCGCTTCCGCGCGCTGGCGGCAGCCAGTTCCGATGTGCACTATCGCATGAGCCCGGATTGGTCGGAGATGCGTCAATTGCGCGGAAGGGATTTCATGGCCGATGAAGGTGAACCAGACTGCGGATGGCTGCAGAAATACATTCATCCGGATGACCGGCCGCGAGTGATGGCGGCAATTGGAGAATCCATTCGCACCAAGAGCGTATTCGAACTGGAGCACCGGGTTTTGCGAGTGGACGGCAGCCAGGGGTGGTCCTATTCGCGTGCCGTCCCGCTGCTGGACGGAAGCGGTGAACTCGTCGAATGGTTTGGTGCTGCAACCGACATTACGGCTCGCAAGCAGGCCCAGGAGGCGCTTATCCGGAGTGAGAAGCTGGCTTCTCTGGGACGGATGGCTGCGACTATTGCGCATGAAATCAATAACCCGCTCGAGGCCCTGACCAATTTGGTGTTCATCGCCTTGAACATGAGTGATTTGCCAGAATCCGCACGACAGAACCTGGAGATGGCTGAAGCTGAGCTCAAACGAGTAGCGCACATCACGCGCCAGTCACTGGGTTTTTATCGAGAATCCAATGCACCGGCGCTCACTTCGATCAATGCATTGTTGGAATCTGCGATTGACTTGTTAAAAGGCAAGATCAGCAGTAAACGCGCCATTATTCAGAATGAATGGCGTGCAGACGTAAACACCGTGGCTGTTGCGGGCGAGTTGCGGCAGGTATTTTCGAATCTTCTGACAAACAGCCTTGACGCTCTCGATGAGCAGGGCAGGATCAGAATACGCGTCTCCGCCCGCAGCGGTGAAGGAACTCAGCGAGTGCGCATCACCATCTCGGACAACGGAAGAGGAATTGGTCGAATGTCGCGTGAGCACCTTTTCGAGCCGTTCTTTACCACAAAAGGCACGGTGGGAACAGGGCTTGGACTTTGGGCAGCGAAGCAGATAATCGAGAAGCACCACGGAACGATTCAGATGAAATCGCAGGACTACGGAGAGAGAAGAGGAACGGTATTCTCCATCGTTTTGCCGATTTATCCCGAATCCACTGTCCCGCTCGATGAATTAGCCCGGGCCGGCGCGCCGGTCTGAGCAGATCTTCGACACTGAAGAATTAGCGGTTGGCCTGCGGCAGGCAGACAATGCGTGTCTCGGCGAACAAAAACTAGTTTTCAAATCCTCGTACATTAGGTTAATCGTAAGCGTCCGGTCTGACCAGGTCGCATGAATGGAGGAGTGTTCTGTCCACTACTTTATCTATGGAGACTTCGCGGATTGATTCTGTCCATTAGGCGGCACGGAGCGGGCTCAGAGGGGGCGCCAAACTGGCATCAGATGACTTTCTTGTAGGCGCCAGCAACCTTCTCACCTGCTAATTTGAACGCAGCCGCTGCCGTATCTGCTGCCGCAAGGGTATGCATCAGCGCCGATTTCCTTCGTGTTCCGCTGTGCTGAACAGCGGCAGTTTTAATTCCACCGCCGAAAATTGTGTGCGCATCTTCCAGCCGATCGATAGCCGAGTTCAATTCCGCTACAACGGAATCAGCTTCGTCTGCAAATACGACTAATTCCACGTTGATCTTGCGGTACGCCATGACGTTGCACCTCTTTCGCCATTCTACTGCCCACAGATCCCTGGCTCAGCGGTACACGTCGCTGGAGGCCGTGAGAGGCAGGAATGGATCTCAAGTGTCCATCAAGTTGGCGAAGTGGACACTTGAGATCAGGCGAGATCGTTCTGAGGTGCGATGAGATTCCAGGGCAGGAGCTCGTGGATGCGGTTGATTGGGTGGTCGGCGATCTGTTCGAGCACGCGGCGGACGTAGAGTTCCGGATCGAGGCCATTGAGCTTCGCGGTTCCAAGCAGAGTATAGATCGCAGCTGCGCGTTCTCCGCCAGCATCAGAACCGGCGAAGAGATAGTTCTTGCGGCCCAGGGCCACAGTGCGCAGAGCACGTTCGGCGACGGAGTTGTCCATCTCGATCGACCCATCATCGAGATAACGGGTGAGCGCACGCCAGCGCGAGAGCGCATAGCGAATCGCTGCGGCGGTATCAGACTTGCGGGACAGACCTGTAAGTGTTCTGTTGAACCAGCGATGAAGATCGTCCATCAGGGGACGAGCCCGCGCCTGGCGAATTTCGCAGCGTAGCTCAGCAGGCTTGCCGCGGACCTCGCTCTCGATGTCATAAAGTGCTCCGATGCGTTGGATCGCTTCAGCTGCGATCGCAGAGCCGTTGGCCACGTGGATGTCATAGAACTTGCGTCGGACGTGTGCCCAGCATGCGGCTTCCTGGATCCTGCCGCCTTCATAGAGATGATGAAAACCGGCGTAGCCATCGGCCTGCAGGATGCCGGAGAACTGGCTCAGGTGCTGCTTCGGATGTTCGCCCTTGCGGTCTTCTGAGTAAGCGAACCACACGGCGGGCGCGGTAGTGTCGCCTGCGGGGCGATCATCGCGCACATAGGTCCAGAGCCGTGCAGTTTTGGTCTTGCCCATGCCCGGGGCCAGCACCGGGACAGGTGTATCGTCGGCGTGCAGCTTCGATGCTGCCAGCACATGCTTGCGGACTTTATCGACTAATGGAGCGAGTAAGTGGCTCGCACCTCCGACCCAGTCGGCCAGCGTTGAGCGATCCAGTTCGACGCCTGCGCGAGCATAAATCTCCGACTGGCGATACAGCGGCAAATGATCTGCATATTTCGAAACCAGTACATGCGCCAGCAGCCCTGGTCCGGCAAGTCCACGCTCGATAGGTCGTGAGGGCGCTGGCGCTTCGACGATCACGTCACACTTCGTGCAGCTCAACTTCGGGCGTACGTGGCGAATCACCTTGAAGCTGGCCGGGATGTACTCCAGCATCTCGGAGACATCTTCACCCAGCTTGCGCAGCTCACCGCCGCACTGCTCACAGCTGTCTTGTCGAGGCAGATGCGTATGCACTTCGCGCGGCAGGTGCTCGGGCAGCGGTCGCCGCGTTGGCCTGCTTCTAGTATCTGCGACTGTCGATGTGGTTGCGGCGCGTTCGCTCTGGCACGTCTCCAGCTCTTCGAGCTTCATCTCCAGCTGCTCGATCTCGCGCGTAATCTTCTCGCTCTTCGTGCCGAACATCATGCGCCGCAGCTTGGCGATGACCAGCTTCAGATGTTCGATCTCGCCATCGCGGCTGCGTAGCTTTTCCTGCTGTGCACTCAGCTCGCTCTGCTGCGCTACGATCAGAGCTTCGAGCGCTGTTCGATCCAGCCTGGTCAGATCAGCAAGAGCAGCGCGAGCCCCATCCATGCCACGGAGTATGCCATAGATATGTAACAGTGAAAGATCAAAATCCTGTGACTTATCCTGCCGACTGTGGTTCCCATGTTCTCTGTGGCTGGCGCCAGTCAATGCCTTCCAACAGCATCGATAACTGCGCACGTGTCAGCGACACTGTTCCACTTGTGGCTTGCGGCCATATGAAGCGTCCACGCTCTAATCTCTTCTGAAACAAGCACAGGCCATCGCCATCGAACCACAGCAGCTTAATCAAGTCCCCGCGCTTTCCCCTGAACACAAAGACATGCCCTGAATACGGCGCTTGCTCCAGCACCGTCTCGACCAGCGTCGAGAGCCCTTGAAAGCCGCGTCGCAGATCCGTGAAGCCAGCAGCAATCCAAATGCGTGTACCTGACTTGAGTTCGATCAACGCAGAAGACTCCCCAGCACAGTTCGCACAAGTTCTGGATCAGCTCCGCCTTCTATACTCACCAGTGCCCGACCAGGCAACTCGATGTGGATCGACGCAGAAGATGGAGGTGGCGCCGATGCAAGTTCCGGCACTGCGGCGGTGCAGGGCTCTGCATTAACTGTGACTGGAAGAAGTTGAGTTCGAGGCTTACCTGAAGCCGCCCATCCTATGCCGTTCCGGTACTCATATCGCCACTGAAAAACCTGATTGGCGTTGACACCGTTTTCGCGGGCTACTCGTGCGATCGATGCACCCGGCACCAGCGTGGCCTCAACAATACGACGCTTCTCCTCCGCCCGGCGAAGAACGCGCTTCGCGGGGCCACTCGTTGCTACTTGAATCGGTTCGTTCACACGGCCATCGTCGGCCTGATCGTGACCTCTGTCTATACGGCGAGAAGCGGACGCTTACGGTTAATCGGCTATGCCGTGGGTTGCAATTACCTGGAGGCAACCGAGAGAATCCTCCGGCATCTGCGTGGCAAGAGCTGCCTCTCGCCCATGTGGTCAGATCTTGGCATCGAAAGACCTTGTCTCGTTCGCCTTGAGGGCTAAGCCCTCCAGTTTATGATCTGCCGCGGTCGTACTTCCAACAGCTATCGAAAAATCCAGTACCGAGCCTGAAATGAGCTGGTGGGCTCTCAGTGTTTGGGGTAGCTTTATTCCGTTTCGCGTCGGTTGGAATGACGCTCTATCGCGTCATAGACATAATCCATCTTGAAGTTGGTTTCATCAACCGTGCCAAGAGATTCATATCCGCTAGCAGAACTGGAAGGACCGTAAAGGGCTATCCTGCCTTTCTGAACCGGATGAATGTAATACGTGTGTTCGCCAATTTGGAACTGTTTCACTGGGTCGATTTTGTTGCCGCTGATATCGACGGTATATGGAGCTGGTGCAGCCTTTGGAAACCATTTTGATACAAAACCTTCAAACCATGACAGCGTTTCCTGTCTTTCCTTTTCGCTTTCAGAGAGTCCCTCTTCGTCCCCAGCTGTCGCCTGTTCGCGTTTCTTGCGCAAATATTCGTTGTAATCCTGATCCATGCTCATGGTGGGTAAATCCTCTATTTGGCAAGATAATTGGCAAGAATCAAGCGTTGTTATTCCTGCCCTTCTGGTGTGATGCATGAATCGCGTCTGCAGGGTCAGACGAAGGCAACTGGGATGAACAACGCAGCCTCTACAGGGAATAAGACGGCCGGTCTCGCGCCGTTGCAAGTCTGGATCTTTAATTGTCGAGCGAAACGGCGACTTTGCTGGCTCACTTATTTCCGCAAGTCTAACCATACACGGAAGGACATTATGGCTGCGCATACAATTACGAACGAAGAGATTAAAAATACCCTTCACTCGGTTATTGAAACCCTTATCGATGGTCAGGAGGGATTTCAGAAGATCGGCGAACACCTCAAAGACGATACCCTTAAGCAATATTTTCTGGCTGAATCGTTAAAAAGAGCACAATTCCGGGGCGAAATCGAAACGCTGTTGCATACTAAAGGAGACCACGATCCGAAGGAGAGCGGGACAGCAAGTGGCGCGCTGCGACGCGCATGGGGCGATCTTAAAGCTCGTCTCGGTGGAAGCGATCACACTCTTCTCGAAACGGCTGAGCAAGGCGAGGACGCTGCTAAGAAAGCATATAAGGAAGCACTGGAGAAAGAGCTACCATTGCCCGCGCATCAGCTTCTCTCGACGCAATACGCGCACATTCAGCAATCTCACGATTACTTGAAGGCTGCCCGAGACAGTCAAAAATAGGGATTACTGAAGGCCCTTTTAGCCGAAGCTCGCCGCCGCGACTTGGGCTTTTTTTTGCGCAAGCTGACATCGAGGACGAATCGGAAGGAGAAGAAAGCTCGGCCGCCAAAAACTCGGAAAGCCCCCAAATCGAGGCCCTGCAGGCGAGCCAAGAAAGAAATCTATCGCTTCATAAGGGCAATTCGGATCCTTAGTAAAACCAGAGAGGTACTCTCTGTTCTTTGTCTGCTAGGGGAGGCCGCCGAGGCAAGGAGCGATGCGAGAAGCGACTGGCCGTGAAAGGGGCGGTTTTATTGAAGACTCTGCGATTTCAGCTCACTTCGCCCCTATTCGTACAGGTTTGAATAAGTACCGATGTATCAGGAGGATAAAGCCGAATCACTCTTGCTCTGACTCGGCGCCGTTTGCATTAGCGTACATCTATAAGTCCTGCGAAATCCCGGGGATCGGCGGGCTGCGGGTCCGGGCCACGCGGCACGATGGTGAAGACGGCTGCGAAGTACGGTCACTTCAGCACAGACGATCTAGGAGATGCGATGGAGAAGATCAGCAGACCCGAGGCACATTCTTCGGCAGAGTCCCCGTCATTCACAGCGCACCCGGTTCCGGGCGCGGAGACATCTCCTTTCCGATGAAGTCGCCGTCCAATGCTCGATAGCCCAATCAACCCGGTATGCTCTTGCGAAGAAAGTTTTTTGCGTTCCCGATAGCTGCAACCGTTTCGTAAGAATTCGCCATCCCACCCATTGATCGCGCGGAAACTATGGCGAAGTCCTCACGCCAAACCCACTGCAATAAGGGTTCTCCTGATCCACGATCCTGCGAAAAAACCATTCCAGAAGTCATAGGAGGAAACGTTGAAACCCACAAAACGTTATGAGCTGCGAGTAGGCGCTCTAACGATACTGAGCACTGTTTTTCTGCTGCCTGTAGCAGGTCTTGCTCAAGACCAGACTGCTCCATCCACGAGTGCGCCAGATAACTCGGCAACCAACAAGGAACATCAGACTACTGCCGACCAACAGACGGAATCTTCTTCCGACAGGCAGATCACGCAGAAGATTCGCCGCGCAGTGGTATCTGACAAGTCGCTTTCTACCAACGCACATAATTGCAAGATCATCACCAGGAACGGAATGGTCACGCTGAAAGGCCCCGTGGATTCCGAAGCCGAAAAACAGACACTTGCGAGCAAAGCGGCAGATATCGTGGGCTCGCCCGAAAAAATAAATAATGAACTTACAGTCAAGCGATGATCCATGCCGCAAACAGCGGTGAAATCATCCAAGGAGGTGTCGAATGGCAGGAAAAAATACAGCAGCGTTTGGCATTTACGCCAACAGAGCGGCAGCAGAAACCGCAGTCGATCGCTTGGTTGGGGCCGGCTTCTCTCAACAGGACGTTTCTGTGCTGATGGCAGATAAAGAGGCTCGGCGAGAGTTTGCCGCAGAGAAAAACACCAAAGCTCCCGAAGGAGCCACCACAGGCGCGGGAGTTGGTGGCGCTGTAGGCGGAACTCTCGGACTGCTCGCAGGTTTAGGCGCTCTTGCGATCCCAGGTGTTGGTCCACTCATCGCAGCCGGACCGATCATGGCTACCTTGGCCGGACTGGGCGCAGGCGGAGCGGTGGGCGGTCTTGTCGGAGCTCTTGTGGGGATGGGAATCCCTGAATACGAAGCCAAGCGTTACGAAGGACGGGTCAAGGACGGAGGCATTTTGCTCTCCGTTCATTGCAATAGCTCTGATGAAGTATCCAAGGCGAAAGACATCCTCAAATCCACAGGTGCCGATGATGTTTCTTCCGCTGGCGAAAAGGCCGTTAGCACGCACGGCGTAGACCGCACTTCCGCAGCATAACTCTTCCTCGCAGGGTCGTGGATTTTCCCCATGGCCCTGCGATCCCAAACCTCGCGTGATACTCTCATTTTCCGCTTTTCAATGATGGGCGCAGGCAGCTTCTGGCGGCAGCGCCGGCAGTTGACGCGATTGGCCCATTGCACCAGTTCGCACTGGACAGAACGAACCTTCTGAAGTTCTTCGTTCATAGGGTTTACCTCGCGAGCCGTCGACTTTCGGCCGGCGTTGTTTAATCACCCAGCATCCACGACCCTGCAATGACGCATCCTAGCTTGCATGTCGTCCCACTCCGGACAACAAATGCATCCATAAGGATAGAGAACAATGTCTGACGCCAAGAAGTGCGCTAACCCTGCCTGTAGCTGCATCCCCGCCAACAATGAGAAATTCTGCAGCGCTCACTGTGAGAGCGTAAAGGATACGACTGAAATTGCCTGCACATGCGGTCATCCTGGTTGCAGCGGCGCGGCTTTGAAAGCTTAGGATTCCAGGCTTACAAACCGCGATGCTGCGGCGGCTGTGGCGCAATCATTCTAGACTGGTTAACTGCCTCTCATGACTTCCAGGAGACGTGTACTGCGGGTGACAACTCGCTGAGTTCGATGACTATGCTGCCGCCTTTTCCGCCGATCCGGCACTCCTGGTGGACGTGATTTATCATTGTTGGACCTGCTGAAGGCAGCAGGGTTATGTTCGCTCGCCATCCCCCGGCAGCACACGCTTCGGTTTTGTTGGGGGAAACGATATGGAAAATAGCGAGCGTATTGTATTCGTTGTCGACGACGAAGCCGTGATCGCCGATACATTGGCCACAATTCTAAACAATGCAGGTTTCCTGGCGACTGCGTTTTATTCTCCGGAGAGTGTCCTTAGCGAGGCCAATGGAGCTTCTCCTGATTTGCTGATTACTGACGTGGCAATGCCTGGAATGACGGGCATCGAACTGGCGATTACGGTGAAATCTAAACACCCGGAATGTAAGGTCTTACTTTTTTCTGGCCAGGCGGGAATGGCAGATTTGCTGGAGCGCGCGAGGCAGGAATTACCTGAGTTTGAATTCTTGCCTAAGCCGGTTCATCCTACTGATCTGCTGGCGAAAATTTCGCTACAAGACCCACCGGAATAATCGGGCGTGTTCCTTTCAGCAGCCTGGATTGTACGTCCGAGAGATCCTTGGCCATCTAATCCTTGGCCATCTATTCGATCACCGGCGCATACACGCAGTAGCCCCTCGGGGGCGCGGGAAATTCAGACTTACCTTCACCGTCTGTCGTGCGCTCATCTGGGTGCCCGCTATCTGTGCCACCCCACGCAACTGGCCGAAATCTCTGATGAGGCCACTTTGTTTTGACCGACGTTCCGCTCCATTGATTGCCGAGATTATTCAGGACGTAAACTAGGCCTGTCTGAGATTCAGTGCCTCCGCGCTGCGAAATGTAAAGGTCAGGGTCGGCGTGGAGGATGCAGCTTTCACCCCCGGCATGGGCGTGATGCGCAGCGATCAACGCATCGATTCCATGCGGCGTTCCGGACCTCGCGAGTCCACAGTTGTAGTAATCCCACCAAAAGATGCAGGGATACCCGTCCTGCGTAAGGATGAACGAGTACCCGAGCATTTTGTCATTTACCACTTCGTTGCCGCGCATATCGTGATTTTCTATAAACGTAACCGCATTGAAAGGTCGGCCTGCTACTACAGATCCTTGATCGGTCAGATTGCGGAGATCGTAGTTTGGCGTGTCGCAAACATCTTTAAGCTTGTATCGTAGGGGAAAATCGAAGGCAGCGATCTGGTTATCGGTTATGGCTCTAATCTCGTCAAGCCAGCCTCCGATATCCTCCGGACCGGACCAATACTCACCGACCACAAAAGGAGTAAATTCTCGCCCGTCATCCTTCTGATACTGGTATTTGGCGAGTAAACCAATCATCCAGGGGCCGAATCCCTTGACGAAATCAAACCGAAAGCCGTCGAAGTCAAGATCTTCAATAACCATCCGGGCATATTCAAACATCGCCTTGTAGACGTTTGGATTTCGGTGGCAGAGATGTGGAAATCCGGCGAATACCTCGCCTTCAATCATTACGCGCTCGTACCGGCACGGATGGAACGAGTTCCAGTCTCGCGGAAATTTGCCGCTCTTGGGATTAAATTTTGTCCATCGCTTCTGCCCGTCTAGAGGGTTTACCTCCTGCTCGTCACCGCCGGAATTATGGTTGATGACCATGTCGGCAATCGCTCCCATGCCATTTTCATGAATGGTGTTAATAAGCCGTCGCAACTCTTCACTGTTGCCATAGGACGTTTTCACCGAACCCTTTTGATCGATGTCGCCCAAATCGAAATAATCATAGGGGTCGTACCCGTTCGAATCCGGCTCAGCTGCCTTGCAAAACGGAGGCAGCCAAATCGAATCAAAGCCCGCACCTTTCTTGCCGAGTTTCGACATTTCCCCATTCAAATAGTTCCACCACTCGCCTCTCTTGTTTTCCTTGACGAAACAGTTCCAATAGAAAGCCTGCATCATCACTGCCATAAAGATTCTCCGCAGGTCAAGACATAGAGCCGCTACTTACGGGACTTACTTTCGGGTGCTAAATTAACTTGAAAGCCACGACACCTCTAGATAGGGTTAATCAGCAGAGGCAGCGCGGCCTCTGCCATGGCTCAGAGGCTGCCCTTACAATCAGGCGGCCTGCTTTGCGAGATTATTCACTTGTTTTGAAACCATATTCAGCTTCTTGTCCGCATTTGTCTCTTCCGCTAGGGTTTCGTCCAGAAGCTGGGCAGCGTCATTTAATCCCAGGGTCTTGGCGAACTCTCGGGCCGCACCATATCCCGCCATTTCGTAGTGCTCGACGCGTTGACATGCCGCGATAAGGGCCGCATCTCGAACCGTGCCTTTATCCATCTCTTCCAGGATCTCCGAGCCCTCCTCCAGCACGCCTTTCATGCCAACGCAGGTCTTGCCGGAGAGCTTTTTGCTGACCATTTCCGCGATCTGCTCAAGACGGGCGACCTGGTTCTTCGTCTCTTCCAAGTGCGTGTGGAGCGCCTCCCGTAGTTCAGGGGTAGAGGTCGCCCTGGCCAACTTCGGCAGCGCTCGCACAATCTGCTTTTCGGCCGAATATAGGTCTTTCAATTCGTCAATCAGGAGTTGCCGCATCGTCTCCGCGCTCATTTTTTAACCCCGTCATCTCCTAAAAATGTACCGCCATCCAAACTATAAACAAAGGATGACCGTTGTCTCTCAGACGGTTGCCCGATGCGAAGACGCCATCTGATGTCCCGCTCCAGCAAGGCGCGACACCTTTGCCTCACGTCTTTACCGGCCGGACTCGATGCCCTCATCGACGCCGCACAGATCAGCGGCTGATTCAATTTGTTGGCGGGGGCATATCGCAGAATCTCGGACTGCCCAACCCGCCGGTTTAAGTGGTAGCGGGGCGACGTCATCGGGAGACAGTTTGAAATCAACCCTGCCTGCTCGGGACTTCATCGAAGCCGATGTTGCCTGAGTTGCTCCTCGGTAACGGAGTGGATACTTGTGTCACCGTGAGCAATTTGTTTGGCAATCCCACCTCATCCAACTTTCTTTCTAATTCCTCGACGGATTTAAATTGAACCGACTTTGGCCAGGATCGCTAGCGGTTACGCGGGCAATAAAAGCAATTCCCGCTGAGGCATAAGCCAGATGGAACCTCTCGTTTTGCGGGAACAACGTGAAAGTCACTTGGTATTGGGCACGGGCATCTTGCTCCCTCCTGGATATCATTCTTCGTGAACTTGTCGAGAGAATATGAATCTAAATGTTCTTTCGCTATTCGATTAGGATGCTCTCCGGGGCGGAGGAAGTGCCAAAGACTGAGGCCCGGCCTAATGCGAAGATTCGAGAAACTTCTAACCAGGATTGCTCGTGAGATGACGCTCACCATGAGTGAAGCTGGCGGCAGCAGTTCTGATTTTTATGCATTAAAGATCGTTTACTGTCGGTAAGAATTTTGCATCCCAATAGTGCCTATGACTCTAGCTGCTAAAACCCACTCCCATGATCAATGATCTCTGGTACAAGAACGCCGTCATCTATTGTCTTTCCGTCGGTACATTCATGGACACAAAT
>JAFAKX010000040.1 GCA_019234945.1 Silvibacterium sp. | reverse complement strand
CCTAGTCTAAAATAACCGGTCCAATCCTGCTTGCACAAAATGCAGCGTAAGCGATTTAGAATCAACCAGGTTGTTTGAATGAATAGGTGGTGAGGTCCTCCTGATGGTTGAGCAAAAATGCTGCTGAGACCAGCCCGTTGCGGACTGGCTCAGAAACCAACTCAGGAGGACCGTATGACTGGTATGGACTATATCGGATTCGACATCCACAAGAAGACGATTAGTTTCTGCGCCAAAGCGCAAGACGGAACCATTCTGGACCAAGGGACGATTCCGGCCCGACGGAACGTGCTGCTCGCGTGGGCGAAAGCACGGCCGCGTTCCTGGATCGGAGCCATGGAGGCGACGCTGTTTACCGGGTGGATTTACGATCTTCTGAAACCTCTGGCACAAGAGTTGAAGGTAGCGCATCCGGCGATGCTGAAAGCCATCGCGGCCTCCAAGAAGAAGAACGACAAGGTCGATGCGCGCACCATCACCGATCTGCTGCGGTGCAATCTGCTGCCAGAGTGCTACATGGCGCCGTGCGCGATTCGAGACTTGCGGCGGGTGCTGCGCTACCGCAATTTGGTGGTACGGCAAGCGACGCGGATGAAGAATCGCATCGCCGGTCTGTTGATGGAGACTGGAACCCCTACAACAAGGAACGGCTGCATGGCAAAGCATACTTCAGCGAATTGTTAGGGAGTTTGCGGGATATACCTCGCTCGGTCGTGGAACTGCTCAAGCTGAGTCGGGGACAGTTGGAGTTCTTCGCTGCGATTCAGCGGCGGTTGCTGAAGGGGCTATGCGAGCATCGGGACCTCAGCGAGCGCGTGGCACGATTACAGAGCATCCCTGGAGTGGGCGAGATCCTGGCCTTGAGTTGGGCTCTGGAAGTCGGGGAGGTGGACCGGCTTCCTTCGATTGCGCAGGCGGTCAGTTATTGCGGGCTGACCAGCGCGCAACACAGTTCGGCCGGTAAAGAACAACGTGGGCCGATCTCTAAGCAGCGCAACAAACAGCTGCAGACGATGCTGATCGAGGCCGCCAAACTGGCGCCGCGCTATAACTCTCAGCTAGCAATCGTGCACGAGCGGGAACTCCAACGGGGGAATCGCAACCAGGCGACGCTGGCGGTGGCGCGCAAGCTAAATTTAGTGGCGTACCTGATGGCCGTAGACAAGAGCGGCAAGCCGTTCGAAATGCGGGCGAGCGGCGAGGAGGCGGCATGAGTCAGTGGGTGGATTTCCGCGTGCTCAAGCAGGGCCTTAGCATCGAGCAGGTGCTGGCCTCGTACCGCGTTCCACTCGAGCGTATTGGGCACAATCAGCTGCGCGGCCACTGTCCGCTACCCACCCATCGTTCTGAGCGGAGCCAGGAGAGTTTTAGTGTGGACACTGCAAAGAACGTGTGGGCGTGCCATTCGGCTTCCTGCTGTATGCTACGCCAAGGCCGCGTGGGTGGCAACGCTTTAGACTTGGTGGCATTGCTGGAGGGGTGCTCGATTCGAGATGCCGCGCTGCGCCTGCAGGATGGGTGGTGCGGCTGGCGAGCCGGATTCGAAGTTTGTCAGTATCAACGGGCTTCAAAAGGAAGCGCAGGGAGCAGCCACCCGGATCCACTGCCGCGACTGACGTTCTCTCTCCGTCTGGACTGGCATCCGTATCTCGAGCAGCGCGCGGTTCACCCGTCCACGGCGGCCTGGTTTGGGGTCGGCTACTATGCTGATTCCGGATTCCTGCGCCGGCGGCTCGTGTTTCCGATCCACGATAGCGAGGGCCAACTGGTGGCCTACGCCGGGCGCAGCATCGATGGTTCCGCACCGCGGTACCTGTTCCCGCCAGGCTTCCGCAAGTCGCAGGTGGTCTTTAATCTCCACCGTGCCGTGGGAGAAGCTGCGCCGTGCGCCATTGTGGTGGAGGGATTCTTCGACTGCCTCCGAGTACATCAGGCTGGCTACCGCAATGTGGTGGCTTTGATGGGAGCCAGTCTTTCGGAGGTGCAGGAGAAGGTGCTGCTGGCGCGCTTTCAACAGCTCGTTTTGATGCTCGATGGGGACGCGGCCGGGCGGCGAGCCAGCCAGCAGCTGGCGGCGCGATTGTGGGGAAAAGTCTCTCTGTTCATCCTGGAGATCCCGAGCGGTCGGCAACCAGACCAACTATCGAGCAAGGAAATCGAACGGATTCTGGACAGCACGAGGGGCGCTCCCGGAGCATGACGATGGCGTTGCAGTTTTCGATTTAGGCTAATGCAGATTCCCGCCGGTCCTTGCTGTAACCGGCCTGTGCGAGGGAGGCTCGCCTCCCGAATACACCTAGACAGATTGTTTCAAGGCCGGCGGGTTGCCCAAACTCAATCTTCCGTCAAGCCCTTCTCTGAAGGGCTGAATACGCGCAAATGAATGACTGGTCACGCTTGGCCGTTGACCCTAACGCGATGCAAAAACTCGCGCCGAAAAACGAACTGCACGAACACAGATACGCTCTCACTAGGACGGCACAGGGCACGCGCTATCAGAGAGCGTGAGCTAACAAGCCTCCGTCGGGAGGAGGACGGGGACAACTCCGTTTGTCCTTGACAAATACCTATCATGAATGGCCGGTTATTTCCGATTTATCCGGTCCAATCTCTGCACGCGCCACATTCTGAATAAGTTAACGCCGCGCGGGCATGACGATTGGCCGGATAAGTC
>JAFAKX010000013.1 GCA_019234945.1 Silvibacterium sp. | reverse complement strand
GTAAACGGGCACGTTCAGCTCGGAGAGGATCCACGGGAGCCCGCCGATGTGGTCTTCGTGGCCGTGGGTGAGGATAATACCGCGGACGTGCTCGCGGTTCTCGACGAGGTAGGTAATGTCGGGGACGACGATATCGACGCCGAGCAGCTCGGATTCGGGGAACATCAGTCCTGCGTCGATGACGAGGATGTCGTCCTTGTAGCGGAGGGCGAGGCAGTTCATGCCGAACTCGCCGAGTCCGCCCAGCGGAATGATCTGTAACTTCGCGTCGGCCATGGGAAACTACGATGGTATCAGGTACAAAGGCGCATTCGGAGCGGGCTCCTAGCGCAGCAGGTCTTCGAGGGCGGCGCTCAGCTCAGTCTTTTCGTCGCGGTATTTTACGATGACGGGCGTGTAGACGCTGAGGCCCCATTCCGCCGCGCGGCCTTTCTGAATGGCCCGCGAGCCAGGCACGACGACGGCGCCTTCCGGGATGATCAGCGGGCTGTCGGCTGCGGCGCGGAGCACAGTTCCGTTTACGACGTCGTAAACGGGAGTACCACGGGTGAGGATCGTCCCGGCTGCCAACACTGCGCGCGTGCGAACTATGGTTCCTTCGTAAACGCCGCAGTTGCCGCCAACGAGAACGTCGTCTTCGAGGATCACCGGGTTAGCGTTCACCGGCTCCAGCACGCCGCCCAGTTGTGACGCAGCGCTCAGATGAACCCGTTTGCCGACCTGCGCGCAGCTCCCGACCAGCGCGTGGGAGTCAATCATCGTGCCCTCGTCGACATACGCGCCGGTGTTGACGTACATCGGCGGCATGCAGACGATGCCCTTTGCGAGGTATGCTCCCGCGCGGACCGAGGAGCCGCCGGGGACGACACGGACGCTGTCTTCGGGCGTCCAGCGGCGCACGGGATAGGTGTGCTTGTCGACGAAGGGCAGTTCGTCTCCTGAAGCCTCAAGACGCCCGAGGCGAAAGCCAAGCAGGATGCCCTGCTTTACCCATGCGTTGACGTGCCATCCGGCCGGCGAGTCCGGGTCAGGCTCGGCGGCACGTATCTCGCCCGATTCAAGCGCGGAGCGCAGCTCCTCGAAGGCAGCCATGGCTGACGGGTCGTCGACTGCGGACGCGCCCGCTGCAAAATATTCTTCAATTTGATTTTTTAACGTGCTCACGTGTGCGTGATCGATCCTTAGGACGTTCGCAGGTCGCCTTCTGGCTGCGGGCAGTGCACCAGCAGGCCGAGCTCCCCGGCAAGCTTTTCGAGGCGGGCGCGCGTGCCGGGCGAGACAGGCACCATAGGCAGCCGGTAATTCTCGTCGATTTTGCCCATCATGGCCATGACGGCCTTGACTGGTCCGGGGCTCGTTTCCCAGAAATTAGCCTGGAGCAGGCCGAAGTACTTCCGGTTGATCCTTCGCGCGGTCGACCATTCGTTATCGAGCGCGGCTCGAATCATTCGCCCCATCTCGGCTGGAATCTCGTTCGAGGCGACGGAGACCAGGCCTGCGCCGCCCGCGCCGATCACGCCGAGCGCCATGTTGTCGTCGCCGGCGTAGACCTCGAAGCCGCGCGGAGCACGCGTAATCAGCTCGGTGATCTGCGGCAGGTTACCGCTCGACTCCTTGACGCCGCGAATGTTCTCCTCAGACTCGGCGAGACGCAGGACGGTCGCGGGATCGAGATTGACGCCGGTGCGCGATGGAATGTTATAGAGGATGACAGGAAGCTCGACGGCCCGCGCCACAGCCTTGAAGTGCTCGAACTGGCCTTCCTGCGTGGGCTTGTTGTAGTAGGGATTGGCGGAAAGAATCGCCGTGATGCCCGGAATGCGGGAGGCGATCCGCGCGCGTTCGACGGCCTGGCTCGTCGCGTTATGCGTGCAGCCTGCCCAGACGGGAACGCGCCCGGCAGCGGCTTCGGTAACGATGCGCAGCACCTGCAGCCACTCGTCGTCGGTCAGGGTTGGGGTTTCGGCGGTCGTTCCGCAGGCCACGAGCCAGTCGATTCCGCTTTGGATCTGCCACTGTGCGAGGGAGTAAAGCGCCTGCTCATCAAGGCTCCCGTCCTGCCGGAAAGGAGTGACTAAAGCCGTGCCGCAACCTGTTGGTGCTGCCATCACGTTTGAGTCTACCGTTGCTCTGCAACAAGGGCCAATCTGCATTGTTGGACGAACGATAAAATAGCGAGATATCTCCCCCAGGAAGACTCGCGCTATCAATGATTTCTGTGCTGATTCTCACCAAGAATGAAGAAAGGGATCTTCCCGGATGCCTCAAGAGTGCTTCCTGGAGCGACGATGTCCACGTTCTGGACTCATTCAGCGCTGACAGTACGGTCGAAGTTGCCAAGGCAGCCGGAGCTTCCGTTATGCAAAGGCAATTCGATAACTGGGCTGCGCATCAGAACTGGGCTTTGGCAAACATTCCATTTAGATATCCCTGGGTTTTCTATCTGGATGCAGACGAACGGATGACCCCGGACCTGATCCGAGCTGCTCAGGAAGCAGTGCTGATACCTGGGGACTGTGTCGCTTTTCGAGTCCAAAGAAGAGATTTCCTCCTGGGACGCTGGTTGAAACATGTTCAGGTGTCGCCATTTTACCTTCGTCTTTTTCGTCCCGGAAGAATGCGCTACGAAAGGCTCGTCAACCCGGTTTCTCTTCCCGATGGACCAGTGGGGCAGATTTCGGGATTCCTCGATCACTTTCCATTCAGCAAGGGGATAAGCCACTGGATAACACGACATGACGCTTACAGCACACTGGAAGCGAAACAGATTTGGGAGAATCGACAGTCAAATCACGAATTCAGTTTCGCAAGAGCCTTCACAGCCAAAGATTTCCATGAACGGCGTTCTCACCAAAAGGAGCTGTTCTACCGAATGCCGGCGCGTCCAATGCTGAAATTCCTGCTTCTGTATCTCGGGAAAAGAGGATTTCTGGACGGCAAAGCCGGTTTTACATATGCCGTTCTGCAATCGATCTACGAATACATGATCGTGCTCAAGACGAGGGAGCTCGAAAATGGAATGTCGAGCTAGTCTCGAATCTGGGTTGATCGCTGAAACGGCAGGTTAGCCGAGCTGGCCAGCGATTTCGCTGAATTCCCACACGCCGGTCTTGCCGGCAATCCATTCGGCGGCGCGGATCGCGCCCTCGGCGAATCCGCGGCGGGAGAGGGCCTCATGCCTGAGTTCGATGTAGTCGTTTGCCGACCGGGCCTCTATCACATGGAGGCCTACGGCATCGCCTTCGCGCCTGGAGACGATCTTGACGGCCAGCGATGAGTTGGCGTTTTCCAAAACCTGCTTGATGGT
>JAFAKX010000076.1 GCA_019234945.1 Silvibacterium sp. | reverse complement strand
GACCCCCTGAACGTAACGCTCGAGCCTGAGTATTACGGTGACATCGACGCGACGCGCTATGCCTGCATCAAGCCGCTCATCTGGTTCTGGCACATGTTCGATCATTCGCCGGTGGCGTTCAATCACTGGCTTGGCTTCCGCTTCCGCGCCATGCTGGGCAAGCACATCTTCAAGAGCATCGGCAACAACGTGAAGATCTTCCACGGAGTAGAGTTCAGTTACGGTTACAATCTCACGATTGAGGACGACTGCGTCATCCACAAGTACGTGATGCTCGACGACCGCGGAGAGATCGTCATCAAGAAGGGCACATCGATCTCCGACTATGCCGCTGTCTACTCGCACGCGCACGATCCGATCGATTCCATGGTCGTCGAGAATCGCCGCACGGAGATCGGCCCGCGTGCGCGGCTTACCTACCACTCCGCCGTGATGGCCGGCGTGCGCGTCGGCGAAGACGCGATGCTCGGCGCGATGGGACTGGCGACACGCGAAATCGGCGATCGCGTGATCGCAGGGGGCGTTCCGGCGAAGCAACTCAAGACGAAGGATGAAGCGACGCTGTTTGAGGACCGCACCGAAGTACCGGCGCCGGCCGGTGTCGTACGGCCGGAGTGTGAATAGCGCCATTTTTCGACGCCATGCGGCTGCTTTCCGGCCCTGATACCATCACTCTTGTCCATGAGTCAGCAAGAAATCATCATAAGAATCTTTCAGTTTGCGATCCTTGTGTTCGCGCTCAGCCTTCACGAGGCGGCGCACGCATGGATGGCTTCCCGCCTTGGCGACCAGACAGCGAGAATGCTCGGCCGCGTCACGCTGAATCCCGTTAAGCACATCGATCCCATCGGGACCATCCTGATCCCGCTGGTGATGCTCTTTCTGCCGACATACGGAGGCTTCCTCATCGGATGGGCCAAACCCACTCCGGTGAACACACGCAATTTCAAGCAGATCACGCGGGACGACATTCTCACCACACTGGCCGGGCCGGCGAGCAACCTGTGCGCCGCGCTGGTGGCCACACTGGCGCTGATCATTCTCGTACATGCCACGCCAGCCGGAGCGCTGGCCGTTCGTGAACTGGTCATGGGAATGGTCGACCCTACGCTGATGACTTCGAGCCCTCTGGTTTTCCCCATGGCACTGATTTTCTATCTCTCCATCTGGCTCAACCTGGTGCTGGCAGTGTTCAACCTGCTGCCGATTCCGCCACTCGACGGTTCGCATATCTTTCGGCATATGCTGCCCTACAACGCGCTGCGCATCTACGATTCGCTGGGCATGATCAGCCTGATCCTGATGCTGCTCGTCGGGGGGCCGCTGGTGATGTTCTTTGTTCGCCCGGCGCTGGCGCTGATCAATGGAATATTGCTGTCGCTGTGATGGGGAATCTTTTTCGTTGTGAACGTTTCCGTACAATAGGACAAGCAATTTCTTCAAGCAAAGGACAAGGGTGTCTGACTTAAAGAAGCGCGTGCTCAGCGGCATGCGCCCGACCGGCAAGCTGCATCTGGGCAATTACATGGGCGCGCTCTACAACTGGGTGCGTCTGCAGCGCGAATACGAGTGCTACTTCTTTATCGCCGACTGGCACGCGCTCACAACCGATTACGCCGACACCTCCCAGGTGCGCGAGAACACGCGCGAGGTGATCCTCGATTTTCTCGGGGCCGGGCTCGACCCAGAGCAGTGCACCATGTTCGTGCAGAGCGCTGTGAAAGAGCATGCTGAGCTGTTTCTGCTCTTCACCATGATCACACCATTGGGCTGGCTCGAGCGCGTTCCAACATACAAGGAGCAGCAGGAGAACATCACGGGCAGGGACCTGAGCACCTACGGATTCCTCGGTTATCCGCTGCTGCAGGCTGCGGACATTCTGATCTATCAGGCGGATTTCGTTCCCGTCGGCCAGGACCAGGTGGCGCACGTGGAACTGACGCGCGAGATAGCGCGGAGGTTCAATCAGTTCTATCCGAAGCAGAGTAGAGAGCTCAGAGCACCGAGCACAGATGCAGAAGCAGTGTTGCCTGAGCCGCAGGTGTTGCTTACACCATCGCCCAAGCTGCCCGGAACCGACGGACGCAAGATGTCGAAGAGCTACGGCAACACGATTCTGCTGACCGACCCCGAGCCGGTGATCCGGCAGAAGCTGAAGCCGATGGTGACCGACCCGGCGAGGATACGCAGGACCGACCCCGGCAATCCCGAAGTCTGCCCCGTCTTCGATCTGCACAAAGTCTTTTCGAGCGTGGAGACGCAGGAAAGAGCTCGCGAGGGCTGCACTACGGCCAGCATCGGATGCATCGAATGCAAGAGCTGGGTTGCCGACGCGATAGTCGCCGAACTGGTTCCGATCCAGGAGCGCCGGGCTAAATACGAGAAGGAGCCGAAGCTCGTGACAGATATTCTCGAAGGAGGCCGCCGGCGGGCATCTGCCCGCGCCGAGCAGACCATGCATGAAGTCCGTGCCGCGGTGGGGCTGAATGACTGAGCTGATGCCGGAAAATCACAATCCGCCCGATCAGAATTCGGCCGAACAGAATACAGCGCCGCAGTTGCCTGGCGCCGCGTCTCAGCCGAGCGCGCCGGCATCGGCCGAGGTCCGGCCCGAACTCCCGTCCGCTCCTGCGAAGAAAAGCCACAAGGAAGCCGACTCCGCCTTCCCGTTCTCGGTGATCGTGGGCACCGTCTACGACGGGCCGCTCGATCTGCTGCTCGACCTGATCCGCAAGCAGGATATCGACATTTACGACATCCCCATCGCAAAGATCACGGCGCAGTTCCTCGGCTACGTCGAGCACCTCAAGGAAACCGATGTCGATGTCGCCGGCGAGTTCATCTACATGGCCGCGCTGCTCATCCACATCAAGAGCCAGATGCTGTTGCCGCGCTCGCCCATCGAAGAAAAGGAAGGCGAGAGCGAAGATCCGCGGCACGAGCTGGTGGAGCGGCTGCTGGAACACGAGCGCTTCAAGAACGCCGCCCAGATGCTGCACGCGAAGCAGCAAATCGAGGAGGCTACCTGGACCAATCCGGGCATCCGGGACTTTTGCAATGCGGAGGGAACGGAGCCCGAGCTCGACGCCGACACCATGGACCTGGTCCGGGTGTTCCAGCAGATACTCGACCGGGCGAGGAACCGGCCTGTCCTCAATCTCGAGGAAGACTCAGCGACGGTGGGCCAAATGATCGACTTCATGCGGCGGCGGCTGATGATGGAAGACAAGCCGATCCCGCTCAGCAAACTGCTCGTGAACGCAAAGTCGAAGAGTTCGATTGTCGCGATGTTCCTGGCCCTGCTGGAACTGGTGCGGCTCCAAGCCATTCTGCTGCGACAGGATCGAAACTTCAGCGAAATCTTCGTTAAGAAGCAGGATCAGTTCGAGACAGTGCTGAACGAGCGCATCAATCAGATTCGGGACGACTGGGCCTGAGCGCATCCCCGGCCAATTCATCTTCTATTCATCAAAGATTCATGCATTTTGGCGTCAAATTGATGCTTCCAGTTCGCCGCGCCTGTTAGTTTGCTGAGACGAATATCCGCGAGCCAATTCAGGAGCCGGTCCCATGGAGCGAGCAACCAGTGTAGCCATTCCCCCGAGTCCTGCCGCACCTCCTTCCGCGGTTCACGACAAGCTGAACAAGTCTCCCGGTGGGATCGGTATCCTCGTCTTTGTGCTGGCGCTGATCGGCGGTCTGATCTACACCATCTACCAGCTAAGCCATGATCTATCCGCAGTGCATTCGGCCACGATCTGGCCTTTTTTGCTGCTGACGGTCGCTCTGCTGATCGCGCTGGGTTTTGAGTTTGTGAATGGTTTTCATGATACGGCCAACGCGGTGGCGACGGTCATATATACGCATTCCCTGGAGCCTCATGTTGCCGTCGTTTGGTCGGGAATGTGGAACCTGATTGGCGTGCTCACATCTTCAGGCGGCGTCGCTTACTCGATCGTGACTCTCCTGCCCGTGGAGCTGATTCTCCAGGTCGGCCATGGGGCCGGCATGGATATGGTCTTCGCTCTGCTGATCGCGGCGATTATCTGGAACCTGAGCACATGGTGGTTCGGTCTCCCGGCCTCAAGCTCGCACACGCTGGTCGGCTCGATCATTGGAGTAGGCATAGCGAACCAGCTGATGAATCCGAAGACGGGCACGAGCGGCGTGGATTGGGCACAGGCAGCGAACGTGTTCAAGGTGCTGCTCATATCGCCGATCGTCGGCTTCGTTTGCGCGGCGCTGCTGCTGCTCCTCCTAAAGCTGCTGGTCAGAAAGCCCGAGCTGTATCAATCGCCGAAAGGCGATACGCCGCCCCCGTTCTGGATTCGCGGCCTGCTGGTCCTTACCTGCACGGGAGTGAGCTTCGGGCACGGATCAAACGATGGCCAGAAAGGCATGGGTTTGATCATGCTCATCCTGATCGGCACAGTCCCCACGGCCTATGCTCTGAATCATGCGGTCGGCTACAGCCAGGTACAGGATTTTATCGCGGTGTCGGATTCGGCTGCGAACGTTCTCTCACATTACGTGTCGCCGCACGCAGTGATGGGCGAGGCCCGCAGCGATCTGACCGACTATATCCGGACCAAGGAGTTCACGCCCAACACCATGCTGGCGGCGCGGCAGATGGTCATCGAGATTCGTGACGAAGTGAGGGAGTACAAATCGCTGGCTGGGGTGCCGGCGGATCAGCAATCGAACGTTCGCAACGACATGTATGTGGCGAGCGAAGCTCTTCGGCTCATGGCCAAGGCGCACAACCCGAAATTTACGCCACAGGAAAACGCGGTCCTGGCGAACTACAAGAAGCATCTCGATCTGTCGACCAAGTTCATTCCGCCTTGGGTTAAGGTCGCCGTTGCTCTGGCTCTCGGCCTTGGCACCATGGTCGGCTGGAAGCGCATTGTCGTTACCGTCGGCGAGAAGATTGGCAAGGAGCACCTGACCTACGCGCAGGGCGCCTCGGCGGAAATCGTTGCCGCGTGCACGATCATCGCCGCTGACCAGTTCAAGATGCCGGTCTCGACGACGCATGTGTTGTCTTCGGGTGTAGCGGGAACGATGCTCGCCAATGGAAGCGGCCTGCAACTCTCGACGATCCGGAACATCGCTCTGGCCTGGATATTCACTCTGCCGGCGGCCGCGCTGCTCGCGGCGGGAATTTTCTGGGTGCTTCGCCAAATCTTTTAGACGCCCAGGAATCGCCCGTACCTGACGCAATCAGCGGCGCTTCTGTACTATCTCAAGAAGCGCCGTTTTTCTTTGATTCAACCCCATGAGCCTGAAAGCCAAGATTGAAGCCGTCATCTACGCCGCCGAGGAGCCGGTCACGCTGGCACAGCTGGCCTCCCTTCTGCAGACAGAAGTCCTGGAGGAACGCCGCGGGCGAGTGGCCAGAGAAACCATGGAGGCAGCGGTCAGCATTTCGATGGCGATGAGTCCTGAGCCGGGGATGAGCTGGGAGATGCCGCTGCCCATTGCGGAAGAGATGGCCGCCGAAGCCGCTGCCACCGAAACCGGTGCGACTGCCGAGAAAGATCCAAAGCAGGAGGCGCGGCAGCGCGACCGCGAGGCCCGGGACGAAATCCGCCGCATCGTCAACGAGCTGATTGCCGACTATGCTGAGGGCGATCGCGGTCTGGAGATTCGCGAGATCGCCGGCGGCTATCGCATGGGCACCAAGGCCGAATATCACGATGCGGTCCGGGGATTTGTGAAGAGTCTCAAGCCTGCGATGAAGCTTTCGCTGCAGGCGCTGGAGACGCTGGCAGTCATTGCCTATAAGCAGCCCATCACAGCTCCCGAGGTGAGTGAGATTCGCGGCGTGGATTCGGGCGGTGTGCTGGGATCGCTCATCAGCCGCAAGCTCATCACGACGGCGGGTCGAAAGCACGTGATCGGCCGACCGATTCTCTACAAGACGACCAAGGAATTCCTGCTGCGCTTCGGACTGAAGGACCTGAACGAGCTGCCGTCGATCGAGGAATTCGAGAAAATGGCGGGCGAGCTGGCCGAAACCGACGTGCTCGATCTATCTGGGGAGCAATCGCCCCGATTGGAATCCGATGGAGAGGAACTGGAGATCGGATCGGTGGGTGCCGGCCCTGATCCGGACGAGTCCGAAGCCGAAATCGACCAGGTTGCGGCCATCGGCGTGAGCGACGAGGGCCCCGCAAGCGAACTGGCAGACCTGCCCGGCGTGTCGGTTGAGCCAGAGGTGAAGCCCACCAGCATGGTGGACGCGGGCCATGCCTCGGCCGCAGTTGGCCAGCCCGGCGAAGGCGATTGATGCCCCCCCATCCGAAGCAGGTTCAGAAAGACGCACCTCAGGATCAGTTTCAGGAGCGGCTGCAAAAGATCATCGCTGCCGCCGGCATCTGTTCGCGGCGCAAGGCCGAAGAGCTGATTCTTGCCGGACGCGTCCAGGTCAACGGCAAGATCGTCACCGAGCTGGGCACAAAAGCCGATGCATCGCGTGATCACATCCGTGTGGACGGCAAGCTGCTCCACGGGGCAGAGCGGCACCGCTACTACCTTCTCAACAAACCCAAGGGCTACGTCACGACGGTCAGCGATCCGGAAGGCCGTCCGACCGTCATGGAACTGATCCGCGGCGGGGAGCGCGTCTTTCCCGTCGGCCGCCTCGACTACGCGAGCGAAGGCCTGCTGCTGATGACCAACGATGGCGAGCTTGCGAATGCACTGACCCGGACGGCGGCGAAGGTCGAGAAGACCTATCTGGTCAAGGTCAGCGGCCGTCCGAAAGAATCAGACCTCGATCAGCTTCGCCGTGGCCTGATGATCGACCGGGGCAAGCCAGGCTCAGGCGAAGGGCGCGTGATGACGGCTCCGGCGAAGGTGCGGCTCGCACGCGAGGGCGAGAATCCGTGGTATGAACTGGTGCTGATCGAGGGCCGCAACCGCGAGATTCGCAAGATGTTCGAGGAGATCGGCCACCACGTGGAGAAGATCCGCCGGGTCGGCTATGGATCGCTGGTGCTGGACGTCAAACCGGGGGAAGCCCGCGAGCTGACAGCGCAGGAAGTGGAGAAGCTCAGGCGCACTGTGAAGCCCAGCAAAGCCAAGGAACAGGAGTGAGCGAGCCGCTAGCTCAGAGCAGCATCACTGCCTGGAGAAATTGATCCGGCGTGACGATGGGAATCCGCTCGAATTGCAACATGCTCAACAAGTGCCTGTCGCCGGTGATGATGAATTTTGCTTGCGCCTCAGAGGCGCATTCAAGCACGCGATCATCATCCGGGTCGGAACAGGCGTGGATGGTGCGCTGCGGCTTTACGCATAAGCTGCTGGTCCAGTAAGGCGTGCACGCAAAGTCGATCATGTCTGCCGGCCAATGAAACTTTTTGGCTAGAACTTCTTCCACTTCCTTCCGTATTTGGTCCGAGTAGCACAGAGCTATTCGACCTTGCTCTGCCCAATCCAGAATCAGAGCCGGTTTGCCGCCAAAAAGCAAGGCCGAGATGAAGACATTGGTGTCGAGTACGACACGCGTCATGCAGTTTTTCGAGCCTTCGCTGGCCGCATTGACTTCGCTTTATGCTGTTCCCGGCGGAACCGGTGGATTGCGTCGACGACATCCTCTTCGTCGTGTACATTTGCGGTGCGCGCGGTCGATTGTCCGAGCGCTGCAATTGCTTCCCACCGCTTTTGCCGCTGGTATTGGCGCAATGCCTCGCGGATTAGCTCACTCATCGTGCGATTTTCCTGTTTAGCCAAGTCACGAGCTTCCTTCAACATAGGCTCAGGCAACGTGATGGAGAGAACTTGTGTGGTGCGCATGGATATGACTCCGTATGACTAAATCATATCAGACACCTCATGTATCCGTAGGCAGATAAACTGAATCTAATGAGCGAGGTGATATCGCATGGCCAAGGCTACATTTGGTGCGGGTTGTTTCTGGGGAGTTGAAGCGCGCTTCGCGCAGGTTCCGGGAGTCACGGCGACTGCTGTGGGATTCGAGGGTGGCAAGCTCGACAACCCGAGCTACCGCGACGTCTGCACGGACGCGACCGGACACGCTGAAGTCGTCGAACTCGACTACGATCCCGCCAAAGTGAGCTACGAGCAGATCCTGGACCTGTTCTTTGAACTGCACGACCCCACGCAGCTCAACCGCCAGGGGCCGGACTGGGGCACGCAGTATCGCAGCGTTATTTTCTATCACTCGCCCGAGCAGGAAGCCGCCGCAAAGCAGGTCATCGCGCGGCTCACTGCCGAGAAGCGCTTCACGCGGCCCATCGTTACCCAGGTTGTGCCTGCGCAGACCTTCTGGCGCGCCGAGGAGTACCACCAGAAGTACCTCGAGAAACGCGGCGCGGTGAGCTGCCACATCTAAGACGTCGGCAGCCCCGCGGCCTTCATGAAGTCGAAGTCGATCTTCAGGGCATCGGGGATAGGCATGTCGAAGTCCTCCTGCTCGACAATGGCATAGGCAATCCCCACCTTCCGCGCTTCGGCGAAAATTGGCTTGTAGTCGATCACGCCGTGACCCAGCTCTGTTGACGTGCGTTTTTCGGGTGCCTGAGGATCGGCCGGCTTCAGGTCCTTGACGTGCAGCAGGCGGAATCGCGTCGGGTATTTCGAGAGCAAATCGACGGGATTGGCTCCGCCGGCAACGACCCAAGCGCAATCCATCTCGAACGTTACAAGCGACGGGTCGGTTTCCTTGAGCAGGACCTCAAGCCCAAAGGTGCCGCCAACGTCGCGAAACTCCATCGTGTGGTTGTGATACCCGAACTTCATCCCCTCGGCCTTCACCTTCTTGCCGATCCGATTGAACTGCTGGGCGTTCCACTTCCAGTCGTCCGCAGTCATGCTGTGCAACATCGCCTGCCATGCCCCGCCGGGCGCATGCTCAAACCTCGACGGATCGGCCACCGACGGCGACGAGCAGATCACGTACTCGAGGCCCAGCGCTTTTGCGTACGCAATGGTGTCGTCCTCTGCCTTGAGGAGGGCGCCGAGGGAATAATGCGCGCTCACACATTTCAGGCCTGCCGCGGACATCATCTGCTTCACCTCGGCGGCGCTGTGGTCATAGAACCCCGCGGCCTCTACGTTGCGAAAGCCCGCCGCCGCGACCTGTTGCAGGGTTCCGCCGAAATCCTTGGGCAGCAGCGAGCGCACGCTGTAGAGTTGCAGGCCGATGGCCGGCTCTGAAGCGGCCGCGTGCGCCCTCTTTGATTGAAGCAAAGCGAAGGCGGCGGCCATTGATCCGCCGGTTACAAAGTTTCTTCTTGAAATCCAGCTCATGAGCAGCTCCTGAGAAATGCCGTTGAATCAGCCAGATCAGCATACGGATTGCGCTATAAGACGTCTAGTACTCTGGCTCTCATGGAATTCTTCGCACTCAATGGCGCTCAGGTATCGCGCATCGGACTTGGAACATGGGCCCTAGGCGGCTCCGAGTGGGGTACGGTCAGCGATCAGGACGCCATCGACACCTGCCTCGCCGTCTTCGAGCACGGCGTCAACCTGATCGACACCGCTCCGATCTATGGCCGCGGGCGCGCCGAGGAACTTATCGGCGAAGCGATGCAGAAGCATGGGGACCGCGAGAAGTTTTATATTGCCACCAAGGCCGGGCTTGAATGGAATGAAAAGGGCGTCTTCGCGAACTCGTCACCCGACCGGCTGCGGCGCGAATTTGATGACTCGCTGCGCCGCCTGAATACCGACTACGTCGACCTCTACCAGATCCACTGGCCCGATACGACGCTTCCCGTCGAACGCGCGGCAGAGGTGCTGCTCGATCTCTACGAACAGAAGAAGATTCGCGCCATCGGCGTGAGCAATTTCTCGGCGGCGGACATGGCCGCCTTTCGCCGCGCCGCGCCGCTGCATTCGAACCAGCCGCCCTACAACATCTTCGAGCGCGCCATCGATGACGAAGTGCTGCCCTATTGCCGTGAGCACTCGATCGCCGTGCTGACTTACAGTTCGCTGTGCCGCAGCCTGCTTGGTGGAAGGCTGAGCCGCGATACGCAATTCGGTGAGGGGGATATCCGCGGCGTCGATCCGAAGTTTCAGCCGCCGCGATTCGGGCAGTATCTCGACGCGGTAGCGCAGCTTGACGCCTTCGCGCGCGGCAACTACGGCAAGAGCGTCCTGGATCTGGCTATCCGATGGGTGCTTGACAGGCCCGGCGTGAGCGCGGCGCTCTGGGGAGCCAAGCGCCCCGATCAACTCGGGGCGGTGAAGGAAATCTTCGGCTGGCGGCTGGATGACAGCGCGATGCGCGAGATCGACCGAATCGTGCGCGAGTCGGTTACAGATCCGGTGGGGCCGGAGTACCTGACACCGGACATCAGGATTTAAGCAAAAAAAAAGCCCGCGCGGAGCGTCCGACGCGGGCTTCGTGACGAGTGTTGCTTTTATTGGCCGCTCACCGTGGCCACATAGCTGCCCGCAAGGTGGTATTTCGCGGGAGCGTCCAATACGGATGTGATGCGCCGGGCGATCTGGACAGAACGTAGCTCATAGTTATAGCCGTCGGCATCAAATTTCATGCGAAGAATGGGAGTGCCGGCGTCGTAATCAGCCGGGCCCGCGGTCCACCTGACCGACTGGGCGGTGTTGGCCATGTTGCTGAGCGTTATCACGTTCGCGCTCGGGTCCAGACTCACTTGATATTGGCCTGCCGGATACGCCTGTCCGTGGGACTCAAAGTTGAAAGGGACGTTCACCACTGCTTTGTCGGCCGCGAAGGCAGCGGTAGCGAACAGGGCGGCGGACGTGAGGACCAGAGAGCGAATCATGGATCGCATGGTGTTTTCTCCTTACAGCGACAAACACTAGTCATTTGGACTAAGGGCTGTCGTTAAATCCGCATCCAATAGTTGTCAAATCTCATGGACTGAATTTGACTCTTGTTCCGGCCGTGCGAAGTTTCTCTGGTTTTGCTTCGATCAAAGCGCTTTGCGTCACATCCGGGCATTTCCCGCAGCCGGATGGAAGCCGGGCCTCTTCCAAGGTTGAAATCTGACTGGAGGCGCGAGACACCGCGACAGTTGCTGCTGACCATGGCGGGTATTACGGCGGGAACGATTGCGCGGCCGTTGCTGCCGCGGCGCAAGGATTCCCCGATGAATACTCAATCAAATGCGACCGAGAGGCAGTTGTGAAGCACGTCGGCAATGCTGTGCCCCTGATACCGCTAAAGCACTGATTAGCGACGTGCTGGCATGAACGCTTACGCGACCTTCCTCTTGCGCTTCGCGCAGAAATCGAAGAGCTCCTTTTCGGCTAGAGCGCGCCTGTGCTC
>JAFAKX010000056.1 GCA_019234945.1 Silvibacterium sp. | reverse complement strand
GACAGCACGCAACAGGTTCGTTTACCGGAGCTGCTGTGGTTGAATCACCGAAGATGCGTAAGAAGAACGGACATCGATAGCCCCTGCATCAGTCTTTACGTACTCCGTTCTTCGAGGACAACGAGCCGGAATCGTTCCCGTTTGGAGCCTCGAGTTGGAAGGCCGCTTCTGATTCTTCCGGCTCGTCAAACAGTTCCTGCTCCATCGCCAGCTCGACCATTCCAGTCGGAATCGATTTGGTGGGCCGGATGCCGAGGCTCCTGAGGATTTCGGCCTGGCGGATAACGTTCCCCCTGCCTTCTGCGAGCTTCTTGTAGGCCTCGTCGTAGGCGTCGCGCGCGTCGCCGAGTTTCTTGCCGACCTCGGTCAGGTCCTTCGCGAAGGCCGCCAGCTTGTCGTAGAGCTCGCCCCCACGGCGAACGATCTCCTGCACATTGCGCTTCTGCTGCTCCTGCCGCCAGAGGTGCGCGACGGTGCGCAGGACGAAGAGCAGGGTGCTGGGGCTGACGAGCAGGATGCTCTTATCCCAGGCTTCCTGCCAGAGCTTGCCGTCGCGCGCGAGCGCCAGCATAAAGGCCGGCTCGATGGGCACGAACATCACGACGAAATCAAGCGAGTTGACGCCGTAGAGGGAGGGATAGTCGCGTTGCGAGAGCTCGCGGATGTGCTTGCGGACCGACGCGAGGTGACGTGCGAGAGCTGTGTCACGCGTGGCGTCGTCCGCCGCGCTACAGTACTCGCTGTAGTCCGTGAGCGAGACCTTCGAGTCGAGGACGAGATGCCGGCCTTCGGGCAGGTCGATGATGATGTCGAGGCGTGCGCGGCTGCCGTCCTCGCGGGTAATGGTCTCCTGCACGCGGTATTCGTAGTCGCGGCGCAGCCCGGACGACTCAAGAATACGCTCGAGCACGACCTCTCCCCACTCTCCTTGTGTCTTGGATGAGCCGCGCAGGGCGGTGACGAGGCTGGTTGCATCTTCGGAGAGGCGCTCGTTGAGTGAGCGGAGTTGCTCAAGCTGCGCCTTCAGCTCCGATCGGCCGGCGATGCCGTCTTTTTCGAGGCTCTCGACCTTGTGCTGGAACTCGCCGAATTTTTCCTTCAGAGGTGCGATGAGTTGGCCGAGGTTCTCCTGGTTCTGCTGCGTAAAGCGCCGGGATTTCTCTTCGAGGATGTCGGAAGCGAGCGACTTGAACTGGTTCGATAGCTCCTCGCGTGCGGAAGAAAGCAGGGCGAGCTTCTCCTGGGCGTTCTGGCGCTCGGATTCGAGCCTCGCCTGCAAAGCGGCGGCTTGAGCTTGCAGCGTCGCCGCTTCATTGCGCAGGCGGTCGCGCTCGCCTTCGGCGCTCTGGAGGGCGGAGCTGCGCAGGGTTAGTTCCGTGGCGAGCTGTTCTGTGCGCAGGCGGGATTCCGTTTCGTGGCGGCGCGCCTTAGCCCAAAGGGCCGCGACCACGACAAAGGCCGCGGCCAAGACTATAGCGATGGCAAGGAGCATGCCTGAACTATACCGCCGGGGCGTGTGGAGCGTCGTGCCGGAGCGTGGATAGAGAGGTAACTGACTGAATGCAGGGTTTGGCGAGATCCAGTACTTCTACCGGACCGATCGCGGCCGGCATCTCGCGTCTCCGTGAATTCGCGTTACCGGAGACGCTCGTGAGCTTTACACGATTTGGAGGCGTCAGTAGACTTGGAATTTCGGAGCAAGGAAAACCCGTGCCTCAAAAAGTCGTGGCACATCAGCCGGGCCGGGAAAAATCTGCGCCGAAGGGTTTTCAGAATCAGCTGGTATCAGGGCAGCATCAAGGTGAGAGGAGATTCGCATGGCCGTTGAGGAAAAGGTAAAACAGATTATCGTCGAGCAGTTGCAGGTGGATGAGGCCGAGGTGACGCCGGGCGCCTCATTTCAGGAAGACCTAGGCGCCGATTCGCTCGACGTGGTGGAACTGGTGATGCAGTTTGAAGAAGCCTTCGACATTGAAATTCCCGACGAGGACGCCGAGAAGATCAAGACGGTCAAGGACGCAATCGATTACATTGAAAAGAATGCGAAGGCGGGCAAATAGCTTTGCAACGCAGGGTTGTAGTGACGGGAATCGGGCTGGTTTGCGCAGTGGGCAATACCGCGCCCGAAGCCTGGAAAAACCTGGTAGCAGGCAAGAGCGGGGTTGCGCCCATCACGCAATTCGACACCACCGGCTTCTCTGTCACCTTTGCCGCTGAAGTCAAGGACTTCGATGCACTGAAGTTCGTCGACAAGAAGGAATCGCGCAAGATGGCGCGGTTCATTCACCTGGCGCTCGGCGCGACCGAGGAGGCGTTGCAGTCCTCCGGCCTGAAGATCGACGAGTCAAACGCCGACCGGGCGGGCGTCTTCATCGGATCCGGGATCGGCGGGTTCGAGGTCATCGAGCGCGAGCACTCGAACCTGATTAACGGCGGCCCACGCAAAATATCTCCCTTCTTCATTCCGGCGGCTATCGTCAACATGGCTGCTGGCCACGTCAGTATCAAGTACGGAGCCAAGGGTCCCATCTCGGCCACGGCTACGGCCTGCACCACAAGCGCCAACGCTATCGGCGATGCGGGACGGATTATCCAGCACGGCGATGCCGACGTGATGATCGCGGGCGGCTCTGAGGCCGCCGTTACGCCCATGTCTGTCGGCGGGTTCGCGGCCATGCGCGCTCTTTCGACGCGCAATGACGCGCCGGAGAAGGCCAGTCGCCCCTGGGACAAGGACCGCGATGGATTCGTAGTCGGGGAGGGCGCTGGCATCCTCATTCTCGAAGAACTGGAGCACGCGAAGGCGCGCGGAGCGAAAATCCTGGCTGAGCTTTGCGGCTATGGCATGAGCGCCGATGCTTATCACATGACAGGCATCGCCCCTGAAGGCGAGGGCGCGCAGCGCAGCATGCAAGCGGCGCTGAACGATGCCGGGATGAAGCCTGAAGAGATCGACTACATCAACGCGCATGCGACGTCGACTCCGCTGGGCGACGGCAATGAATCGCGGGCTATTGAGCGGGTGTTCGGGGAACATGCACTTAGCCACAAGCTCAAGGTAAGCTCGACCAAGTCGATGACGGGGCACCTGCTCGGCGGCGCAGGAGGACTCGAGGCCGGCATCACGGTGCTGGCGATGCTGAACCAGAAGGCTCCACCGACCATCAATCTTGAAAACCCTGACCCGGAATGCCGCCTCGACTACATAGCTAACGTCGCGCAGGACTTGAAGATCGATGCCGCCCTGTCCAATTCGTTCGGCTTCGGCGGAATCAACGCATCGCTGATCTTCAAGCAGTACAACGAGTAGCGACTAGGGTGGTGAGAGGCACGCCGCCGAGCGTACCTTCTTTCGTTTTGCTTTCCGGGCAAA
>JAFAKX010000147.1 GCA_019234945.1 Silvibacterium sp. | reverse complement strand
CTTCTCCTTTGCGGACTTGCGGATGGCCGATGCCTTCATCTGCTCGATCACAGCCTTGTTCGCCGAGGTCGCTTCCATGGCGAGCTTCTTGGGCAGCAGAAAATTGCGCCCGTAGCCGTCGGCCACCTTCACCACGTCGCCGCGATGGCCCAGGTTGTTGATGTCTTCCTTCAGAATGACTTCCATGCAAATCTCCTTGCGGCGCAGAACACAGCAGAGGCTTGAGCCCCTGTTTCATTGCGCGCCATTCTCGGGGATGGCTAGAGTGCGTGCCCTTACTGCGACCCGTCCTAAATCCCTAGTCCCTGTTCCTTGATCCCTGTTCTTAAAACCGCGCTGCGAACGGCAGCAGGGCGATGTTGCGCGCCTGCTTGATGGCGCGGGTCAGCCGCCGCTGGTGGGTGGTGCAGACGCCCGTCAGACGGCGAGGAACAATCTTGCCGCGCTCGGCCACAAAGCCCTGCAGCAGGCGCACATCGCGATACGGTATCGCATCAATCTTCTCGGTGCAGAACTTGCAGACCTTCTTCCGGCGGAAGAACTTGCGTCCGCCCGGGCCTCCCGGGCCGCCTGGGCGGGGAGCACCGCCGCGAGGGCCGGGTCCCGATGGCGCTCCGCCTTCGGGATCGCGATGAGTCGTTGTGGTTTCGTCAGCCATTGTGTTTCCTATCCTTCGTTAAAGTCGTTGAAATTCCTGCGCCAGCTCAGGCATGCGCCTGTGCTGCTTCGACCGGAGCCGGTGCCTCCGCGGCAGGCTCGGCAGGCGCACCCTCAACCGGAGCCGCGGGCTGCGCACTCAGCTTCTTGCGCGTCGCGCGGATTGCCTTGATCTTGTCCAGGCGCTTCTGCTCTTCGTCCATGCGCACGGTGATGAACTTGATCACCGGCTCGGAGACGCGCAGGCGGCGCTCAAGCTCATGCACCAGCTGCCCATCGGCATCGATGGTCATCAGAATGTAGTTGCCGTCGTTGAACTTCCGTACTGTGTAGGCAAGCCTGCGCCGGCCCCACTTTTCGGTGGAGCGCACCGTGCCGCCGCCGTTGGTTACGGTATGCTCGAACCCGGCGATCAGCTTGTCCAAGTCTGCGTCCTCCACATCGGGACGCACAATAAACATCACTTCGTAGAAACGATCCATGCTCTGCTTCTCTTTTCTCTCGTCCGCGACGGCCCGTTGCGGCGGGTCACCGTGACCGAAAACATATTTTCCGAGCGGCGTCCTTTCTGCCGCCCCGCCTACTCCGCCGGGCTCGCGTCCCTGCGGTTGAATTCGTTCATCGCGGCCGAGATTCCCTTCGCCGCGACCACTTCCACTGCCTGCGCCACGCGGTCGAGGACCTCGTCCAGTGCCGCCAGGTCCCGCTTGCGCAGCGGCGTCAGCAGATAATCCTTGCCGCGCCGGAACGCCTCTTCGGGCTCTCCGTTCGACCCCACTCCGATGCGGATGCGCGCCCACTCATCGGACCGTAACGCCCCGGCGATAGACCGCGCTCCGTTGTGCCCTGCCGCGCTGCCGCGCTCTCTCACGCGAATTACGCCCAGGGGCAGATCCAGTTCGTCGTACAAAACCAGCAGCTCGCGAGCCGGATCGATCTCGAACTCGGCCGCGAGCGCCGCGACGGAAAGACCGCTGAGGTTCATGAAGGTCTCGGGTTTGGCGAGAATCACTTCACGGCCGGCGATCTGAATCTTTGCCGTCAGCGCGCGGCAGCGGCGGTTGGCCACCTGCACCCCATGCTGATCGGCGATACGGTCGACTGCAAGAAAGCCCGCGTTGTGCGGCGTGAACTGGTACTCGATGCCCGGATTCCCAAGCCCGACTACCAGCAGCACGGCGCGCGACGGATCGTTCTTTGTCCCGTCCTCTGCCGCAGTCGCCAAAACTTACTTCTTCGCGCCCTTCTCGGCTGCAGGCGCTTCGGCAGTCTCGGTCTTGCCCTTCTTGACCACTTCAGGCTCGGCCGGAGCAGCGGCAGCGGCCGCAACTTCCTCAACCGCCGGCGCAGCCTCTTCCTTGATCGCCACCACGTGCGCGACTGTCGTGTCCTCTTCGGTGATGAACTTCAGCTTGTCCGAGTGCGGGAGATCGCTCACGCGCAGGACATCGTGCATCGCCATATTGGTCACATCCACGTCGATGTGGCTTGGAATATCGCCCGGCAGGCACTCGACTTCCAGTTCGCGCAGCACCTGGTCGAGAATGCCGCCCTGGTTCTTCACGCCGTGGGCCGTGCCCACAAGCTGAATCGGTACCTCGACGCGCATCACCTTGTCGAGCGCAATGCGCTTCAGGTCAATGTGCATCAGCGTGCCCTTGATCGGCTCATACTGCCAGTCGACGATCATCGCCTTGGTCTTCGCGGTCGAACCGGAAATCTCGAGATCAAAAATCGAGTTGTGCCCGGCGTCCGAGTGCAGAATCTTCTGGATCTGCTTGGGATCGACCTCAATCGCCACCGCCGGCTCCGCTGCGCCGTATACCACGGCCGGAATCCGGCCCTTCGTGCGGACGCGCCGCGCGGCATTCTTGTTGAACTTGCCCTCGCGGGGCGTTGCTGCAACTATTTCCTGACTGATCATGTTCCTTTTCCTTCGGGCACGGCAGGCAGCTCTTAGCTACTAGCCTCTAGCTACTAGCTCCTAGCCGTCTTGAGCCGCTCCCTTTTCAGCGCGGGCTCACCTTTCACGCAAGCCCGCAAATCTTTGTCGCACAACTTATCTGGCTAAAAGCTAGAAGCTGATAGCTAGAAGCTGCCCCTGTCTTGCTACCTTCCCAGCTAAAAGCTAGGAGCTAGCAGCTAGTTGAACAGCGAGCTTACGCTCGTCTCCATGTGGATGCTCTCGATGGTCGCGGCCAGAAGCCCAGCCACCGAGCGCACCTTGATCTTGGGAAGCTTCTGCGCCGCTTCAGTCAGAGGAATCGAATCGCTCACCACCAGCTCTTCGAGCCGCGAGTTCGCAATTCGCTCAACTGCCGGCCCGGACAGCACCGGGTGCGAAGCGCACGCATACACTTTCGTCGCGCCCTTATCGAGCAGCGCGTCGACCGTCTTCACCAGCGTGCCCGCCGTGTCGACAATGTCGTCGATGATCAGGCACGTCCGGCCTCCCACATCGCCGATCACGTGCATCACTTCGGTCACGTTGATATCCGTTCTCCGCTTGTCCACAATGGCCAGCGGAGCTTGCATCTTCGTCGCGAAGAAGCGCGCCCGTTCCACGCCTCCCGCATCCGGCGAAACCACGGTCAGGTCCGGCAGGTTCAGCTCCCGGAAATAACTCACCATCACCGGGCTCGCAAACATATGATCTACCGGAATGTTGAAAAATCCTTGAATTTGCGCCGCGTGCAGGTCCATAAAAAGCGCCCGGTTCGCCCCGGCGGTGGTCA
>JAFAKX010000218.1 GCA_019234945.1 Silvibacterium sp. | reverse complement strand
TCAACGAGCGGGCGTATGCGACGGGCGGCACGAGCAACTTTGAAAGCTGGCGGACCGACCCCGGGGAGCTTGGCGGCGAGCTGTCTCTCGACAGTGAGGAGTGCTGCGTGGGGTACAACATGCTGAAGCTCTCGCGGCATGTATTCGGATGGACGACCGACCCGCGCGTGATGGACTACTACGAGCGTGTGCTCTTCAACACGCGGCTCGGCACGCAGGACGCGAAGGGGCTGAAGATGTATTACCTTCCGCTCGCGGCCGGCTACTTGAAGTATTTCAACTCGCCGACTCATTCATTCTGGTGCTGCACGGGAACGGGCTCCGAGGAGTTCGCCAAGTTCGCCGACACGATCTACTTCCATGACACGAACAGCATTTATGTGAACCTCTTCATTGCGTCCGAGGTCAACTGGAACCAGAAGGGCGTCAGGCTTCGGCAGGAGACGTCGTTTCCGGAAGAGCAGGGCACGCGGCTGACGGTTCGCGCACCTCAACCGGCGGAGTTTGCGCTGCAGCTTCGTATTCCGTACTGGGCGAAGCAGGGCGGAGGCGTGAAGGTCAATGGCGAGGTGTTGCCGGTGTTTGCACGGCCCTCGAGCTATCTGACGCTCAAGCGCACGTGGCACGACGGGGACCGTGTTGAGCTTTCCCTGCCCATGCAGCTTCATTCAAGTCCGCTCCCGGGCGACCGCGCCATGCAGGCCGCGATGTACGGGCCGCTGGTATTAGCGGCGCGCATGGGGAACGATGGCCTCACGCATGAGATGCAGTACGACACGCTGGGCAAAAACATTCATTCACCCGGAGATCCCAAGCCTGCGCCTTCGCCCGAAATGAGTGCGCCTGATGTGGCTGCCGCGATTGCAGCAGCGAAAGCGCCGCTTACGTTTACGACAACGGCGGGCGAGCGCCGCGAATTGGTGCCGCTGTACAGGATTTCAGGCGAGCGCTACGCGGTTTACTTCAAAACACAACAGGGGTGATACGGATCAGACTGCCTTGCGCTTGCGGGCAGCGCTGGCCTGCTTGGCGGAAGACTTCCCGGTTTTGTGGCTTCCGGTCCGCACCATATGGGCTGATTGCTGCCGCCTGTGGTGCTTCGGCGGATGCAGCACAACTTCGACACGCTGCTGGGCTCCACGGGGATCGTCGAGGTAATTCGGGTCGAACATGGCGATCACCGAGGAGGCTCGGCCGCTGTATCGACGGGCCCACTGGCTGTCCATGAGGGTGGCCTGCACGGCCTTCCAGTGGTCAGAGTCGGTCCATTGGGCGCTGCTGTCGAGCGAGACGGGCTGAACGCCGTCGCCGTTGATGGCGCTGAGAAACTGCGAGAATTCCTCAAGGTTGACGCCCATCTGATAGACAAGCTGGCTCAGTGCCATCTGCTGCGCGCCGGTCAGCAGATCGAAGTTGCGGCAGTACGCCCTCGCGTTGTAGACGGCCTGAATCGTCGAGATACGCAGCAGGCGCGTGGCGTTCTCCTCAGTCAGTTCTGGCGCCAGCGCATGCGCGCGGATCTTCCTGCGATACTGCCGGATGCTCCAGGTGTTCATGTCGTGGTTGAAGCGTTCGAGGATGTTTTGCAAGGATGCGGGATCGAGTCCAGCGGCCTGCCAGAGTTGCGCCGAGGATGGCTCGAAGAACTGGTGCGGATTCAGCGGATCGGACTGAGAGTGCTCTCTTGCGGGAACATCAAGGCTGAATCCCGCGCCGATCAGGGGCCGATGCGTGTTGGGATCGGGGTACGCCGCGAGCACCCAGCCTTCGTGCCGCTGGTCGCGCAGCGTGCTCATGAGGCTCTCGATACGGAACTTGATGTCGGAGTCTTGCAAGTCGAACAGCGGCGGTGCGGGCGCGGCAGACGGAGGTTGCACCGCTGTCATCGCTGCTGGCGGTGCAGCCGACTCTGTCATTGGCGCAGGAGACGAGGTCTGGCTCTGTGCCCCGCAGGCCGGAGCCGCGAGCGCAAGCGCCACTATCCATGCCAATGTGTACTTCGATGTCATTCTTCCGCGCGCTGAATCAATTGTATGGCCAAATCGTACCCCAAAACCGGCAGCCACGCGACGAGCAGAACCTGACAAATCATCGGCAAAAATGAGGAATCCGAATAGCCACCGGGCGACTCATAGAGCAGGGTAACGTTTCGATTCCTTCAAATTCCTGCGGGCGGCTCACCGTTTGCTGACGGAAACGATTATTCTCTACCAGCGGAGTAGAACCTACGCCGACTCGCGTTCAAAAGTTGCTTGACCTTTACGATTCCCAACCGAACGAGGGCAAGACATGGCAAGAGTGGCGGATGTATTCATCGAGACACTTGTAAAAGCCGGAGTGAAGCGTATCTATGGCGTTGCAGGCGATTCACTTAATGGACTGACCGACACGATCCGCAGAACGAAGGGTATCGACTGGATACACGTGAGGCATGAGGAAACGGCCGCGTTTGCAGCCGGCGCGGAAGCCCATCTCACGGGACGGCTCGCGGTGTGCGCTGGCAGTTGCGGGCCGGGCAATCTTCACCTTATCAACGGCCTCTTCGATTGCCACCGCAGCCGCGTTCCGGTGCTGGCGATTGCGGCACAGATTCCCAGCCACGAAATCGGCAGCAACTATTTTCAGGAGACGCATCCGGATCACCTCTTTCAGGACTGCAGCCATTATTGCGAGCTGGTCTCGCAGGCGGAGCAGATGCCCCGGGTGCTGGGCGTCGCCATGCGGACGGCGATCACCAAGCGCGGAGTTTCGGTGATAATCATTCCCGGCGATGTGGCGCTGCGCGAGTGTTCAGAGCCAGCCTTGTCCCTCGGCATCGACGACCTGGCGCCGCTCATTCGCCCTTCGGACGGTGAAATCCAGCGCGCCGCCGAGATTCTGAACTCTGCCCGCAAGGTCACGATCCTTGGCGGGGCGGGCTGCGAGGGCGCGCACGGTGAACTGATCGCCACGGCGGAGCGGCTGAAGGCCCCGATTGTTCACGCGATGCGCGGCAAGGAGTTTATCGAGTATGACAATCCATACGACGTAGGGATGACGGGACTGCTCGGCTTTTCGTCGGGCTATCACGCCATGATGAACTGCGACGCGCTGCTCATGCTCGGGACGGATTTTCCGTATCAGCAGTTCTATCCGAAGAACGCGAAGATCATTCAGGTGGACCGGCTCGGCGAACAGATCGGGCGGCGCGCGCCGGTCACGCTCGGCCTGATCGGCAACGTGAAGGACACGCTTGAGGCGCTGATTCCGTTGCTCGACGACAAAGCGGATCGCTCGTATCTCGATCTGTGCCTCCGCCACTATAAGGAGGCACGCAGAAGCCTGGACGATCTCGCGGTCGGCGAGCCGGGGCGGTCGCCGCTTCATCCGCAGTATGTTGCGAAGGTGCTGGATGAGGTTGCCGCAGAAGACGCGATCTTTACCTGCGATGTGGGCACGCCGACCATCTGGTCCTCGCGCTACCTGCACATGAATGGCAAGCGCAGGCTACTCGGCTCGTTTAATCACGGCTCGATGGCAAATGCCCTGCCGCAGGCGATCGGCCTGCAGGCCAGCCACGCGGGGAGGCAGGTCGTGTCGCTCTCAGGAGATGGCGGGCTGGCTATGATGTTTGGCGATCTGCTGACACTGAAACAGCACAAGTTGCCCGTGAAGCTGGTGGTCTTCAGAAACGACTCGCTGGCCTTTGTGGAGCTTGAGATGAAGGCGGCAGGAATCGTCGACTTCGCCACTGATCTTGTGAATCCGGATTTTACCAAGATGGCCGAAGCGGCGGGCCTGCTCGGGGTTCGCGTGGAAAAACCGGAAGAACTGAAGCCGGCGCTCACCCGGGCTCTCGATCATGACGGCCCGGCGCTGGTGGAAGTGCTCGTGCATCGGCAGGAGCTCTCGATGCCGCCGTCGATCAGCCTGGAGCAGGCGCTGGGATTCAGTCTGTACATGATTCGCTGCGTGCTCAGCGGGCGCGGCACGGAAGTGATCGATCTGGCAAAAACTAACCTTGTACGCTGACGCTTGAAACCGGAGGAGGTTCAGCCAATGAATACAGCAACGCAGTCCGCCGCTACAGAAACGCCCGTTCAGGTTTCGCTGTCCGGGCTCGATCTGATTTATTCGTCGCGCCTGAACAAGGGCACCGCTTTCCCCGATCACGAGCGCGACATATTCGCTCTGCACGGCCTGTTGCCGCCGCATGTGGGCTCTCTGGATGAGCAGGTCGAACGCAGGAACCGGGCCCTTGCCAATCAGCCGACGCCGTTTGAAAAGTACAGCTTTCTACGCGATCTGCAGGATACGAACGAGACGCTGTTTTATGCGCTGCTCGTTCGCAACGTTGAGGAGATGCTGCCGCTGGTCTACACGCCGACGGTCGGCGAGGGTTGCCAGCGCTTCAGTGAGATATGGCGTAAGCCGCGCGGAGTGTTCCTGAGCTATCCGAACAAGGACCGCGTCGCGCAGATCCTTGGGCACTCGCGCTACGACGGGGTGAAGTGCATTGTGGTCAGCGATGGCGAAAGGATTCTCGGGCTAGGCGACCAGGGCGCGGGGGGCATGGGCATCCCAATCGGCAAGATGGCGCTGTACACGGCGCTGGGCGGGATCCATCCGGAGAATTGCGTGCCCATCCTGCTAGACGTGGGAACAGACAATGAGGAGCGGCTAAACGATCCGCTCTACATCGGGTGGCGGAACAAGCGCGTGCGCGGGCAGGAATACGACGACTTCGTCGAGACGTTTGTGTCGGCAGTGAAGGCGCGGTGGCCCCATGTCCTGCTGCAATGGGAAGACTTCGCCGGGGCAAATGCCGCTCGGCTGCTGGCTCGATACAGAGACCAGCTCTGCACCTTCAATGACGACATTCAGGGGACGGCGGCGATTGCAGCTTCAACGCTGGTGTCGGCCGTCAATGTGACGGGCATTCCGCTGGAGCAGCAGAAGATCGTCGTGCTTGGCTTTGGCAGCGCGGGGCTCGGCATCACGAACCTGCTGGCGCAGTTCATTGAGGACAAGGGACTGTCTCCGGAGGAGGCGCGCAGCCACTTCTATGCTGTCGACCGCTACGGACTGATTACGGAAAACACGAAGGATGTGCATCCGGAGCAGAAGCCGTATGCGCGCAAAGCGCAGGAAGTCCAAGGCTGGAAGAGATCAGGGGACGAGATCACGCTGCTCGACGTGGTTCGTAATGTGAAGCCTACGGTGCTTATTGGCGTGTCCGGGCAGGCGGGAGCGTTCACGGAAGAGGCAGTACGCGAAATGGCCAGGCACACGCCGCGACCGGTCATCTTTCCGTTGTCGAATCCAACGTCGCGCAGTGAAGCGACTCCGAAAGACCTGCTGGCATGGACAGATGGTCGCGCGCTTGTCGGCACAGGCAGCCCGTTCGATCCGGTGGATGTGGGCGGCAAGAAAATTCACATCGCGCAGACGAACAACTCGTATATCTTCCCGGGCCTTGCGCTAGGCATCATTGCATCAAAGGCAAGGCGCGTGACCGACACGATGGTCAAGGCTGCGGCTACTGAACTGATTCGCCATCTGCCAACACAGAAGGACAAGCAGGCCAGCCTGCTTCCGCCGATTTCAGACGCGCGCCCGATCGGCCGCTTCATTGCGGAAGCGGTCGGCAAGCAGGCGATTAAGGACGGACAGGCGCAGGTCGCGGATGAGGCGGCGTTGCTCCGGGAAGTGAACGCGAATATCTGGGAGCCGGGGTACGTGCCATACGAGCGCAAGTCGTGAAGTGCCGGACAAAGGCGATCGAGGCATGCGATGAGTGAAGGAAATGTCCGGATGGAGAGGGATGCGCTGGGCGAGGTTGCGGTGCCTGCGGACAAGCTGTGGGGCGCGCAGACGCAGCGCTCGATCGAGCACTTCAGCATCGGCGCAGAACTGATGCCGCGCGAGATGATTCCTGCGTACGCCGTTCTGAAGAAGGCTTGCGCGAATGTAAACCACGCGCTCGGGCACCTCGACGATCAGCGCCATGCATTGATTGTCAAGGTGTGCAACGAGGTCCTGGAAGGCAAGCACGACGATATGTTTCCGCTCCATGTGTGGATGACGGGCAGCGGAACGCAGTTCAATATGAACGTCAACGAGGTGATTGCGAACCGCTGTTCACAGCTGGCCGGCGAACCTCTCGGCAGCAAGAAGCCGGTTCATCCCAACGACCACGTGAACATGTCGCAGTCCTCGAACGATTCGTTTCCTTCGGCGATGAATATCGCAGCCGCAGTTGCGGTGACCCAGCGGCTGATTCCAGCGGTGCAGGCGTTGCATGATGCGATTGCGGCAAAGGCAGAGGAGTGGAAGGACATCGTCAAAATTGGCCGCACGCATATGCAGGACGCGACGCCGCTCACCCTCGGTCAGGAGTGGTCTGGCTATGCGGGCATGCTGTCGGATGACCTCAAGTGGCTGCGCGGCGCGCTGGGCGGCGTGTACGAGCTGGCGCTCGGCGGGACTGCAGTCGGCACCGGTATTAATGCCCCTCCGGGTTTCGATCAGGCGGTTGCCGAGGAGATAGCCGGCCTGACCGGGTTGCCTTTCGTCACAGCTCCGAACAAATTCACGGTGCAGGGCGCTCACGATGCGCTGGTGCAGCTCTCCGGGACACTGCGCACACTGGCCGGTTCGCTCTACAAAATCGCTAATGATATCCGGCTCCTTTCCTGCGGGCCGCGCGCGGGGCTCGCGGAGCTGATTATTCCGGAAAATGAACCCGGGTCGTCGATCATGCCGGGCAAGACGAATCCAACGCAGGTTGAGGCGTTGACGATGATCGCCGTGCAGGTGATGGGCAACGATGTTGCGGTCGGGTTCGGCGGTGCGGGCGGCTATCTGGAAATGAACGTCTACAAGCCGCTCGTGATCTACAACATTCTGCAATCCATCAAGCTGCTGGGCGATGGAAGCACGAATTTCCGCAAGTATCTTGTGGAAGGGGCCAAGGCCAACCTGAAGAGAATTCAAGACTACGTGGAGCGCTCGCTTATGCTTGTCACGGCGCTTGCGCCAGTGATCGGGTATGACAAAGCTTCTGAAATCGCACACTACGCAATGGAGCATGATCTTACCCTCAAGGATTCGGCGCTCAAACTGGGCTATGTGACGGAGGAGGAGTTCTCCCGCGTGGTTGTTCCGGAGCATATGACTCATCCCTAAGGCGCTGAAACTGCAGTGACAACGCCGCATTTACCGTGGTTAACTGATAGCAATGTCAGCAGAAATCACGGTTTCGAAGGAAGACTACCTTAAGGCGATTATTGAAGCCGAGAGCGAGGGACACGTAGTCATTCCCGCGCTGCTGGCGCAGTGGCTTCATGTGTCGCCTCCGGCGGTGACCAATGCGGTCAAGCGGTTGCGGCAGGATGGCTACATTGACGCACATCGCGGCGACACGCTGAAGCTGACTCAGAAGGGCAGAGAAGCCGCTCACCGCACAGCGCTGCGCCATCATCTTGTCGAGCGCATGCTCACAGAAATATTTGGTATGGAGTGGCACCAGGTCCACGCCGAGGCCGAGCGGCTGGAACATGCCGTCTCGCCGGCATTTGAAGCAAAGCTGATCGAAAAACTAGGCGAAACCGGTGATTGCCCGCACGGAAACGAGGTCCTTCCGCTGACGCCAGCGCAGATGAAGAAGCGCGGGTTGCAGGCTCTGTCCGAGGCGCCGGAAGGCGTTGATTATGTTGTGGCCAGCCTGTATGAGCGCGATGCACGGCTGCTCGAGTTTCTACATCATATCGGCATCGGGCCGCGGGTACCGGTGCGGGTGCTGCGGCGCAACTACGACGAGACGGTGGTTGTGCAGACGCTGGCCGGCCCGGTAACAGTGGGGAAGTCAGCAGCGAGCAGGGTGTGGGTCCGGCCGAAAACCGCCAGTGAACCCAGGCGTTCAAAAATTAAATAACCATAGTTAATATCTTGTGGCATACTGCATATAAGGGAGAAGGATGCATTCCGCCGCAGCATGCCGTCCGTGAGCGAACTCGACCAGGTATTGAGGCCATCGCTTCCGGATGTCTTCTCCTCCGTCCATCTCACGCGTTCGCCTAGTTTCTGGCGGCGCGCTCTGGGTTTTCTCGGGCCGGGCTTTCTCATCTCCGTCGGCTACATGGACCCGGGCAACTGGGCGACGGACATTGCCGGCGGCTCGCGCTACGGCTACACGCTGCTGTTCGTCATCATGCTGTCGAACCTGATGGCGATTCTGCTGCAGAGCCTTGCGCTCAAGCTGGGGATCGCAACGGAGCGGGACCTGGCGCAGGCTTGCCGCGAAAGCTACAGCCGGCCTGTCGCGATTGCGCTCTGGATCTTCGCCGAGGTGGCGATTGCAGCCTGCGACCTGGCGGAAGTGATCGGTTCGGCGATTGCCCTGCAACTGCTCTTTCACATTCCGCTGGTCATCGGCGTGATTCTGACGGGTGCGGATGTCCTGCTGTTATTGCTGCTTCAGAACAAAGGATTCCGATATCTCGAAGCGCTGGTCATCACCCTGATCGCGACCATCGTGGTTCTGTTCGGAGTGGAGATTGTTCTGTCTCATCCCGAGTGGGGCCTCATCGCGCGGAATCTGCTGCTGCCGACCACCAGCGCCATGATTACGGATCCCGGGATGCTGTACATCGCCATCAGCATTCTGGGGGCGACCGTGATGCCGCACAACCTCTATCTCCACTCGGCTATCGTGCAGACGCGCGACTATCCGCGCACACCCCAGGGCAAGCGAGAAGCGATTCGTTTCGCTAATATGGATTCGGCCATGGCGCTGATGATCGCACTCTTTGTGAATGCGGCCATTCTGGTTGTCGCGGCGGCTGTCTTTCATCGCAGCGGACATTTTGAGATCGCCGAGATCGAAGACGCATACAAGCTGTTGTCCCCGATGCTAGGTGTGGTTGGCGCGAGTACGCTGTTCGCTGTTGCACTGCTCGCTTCCGGACAGAATTCGACGATTACGGGTACACTCGCCGGCCAGGTGGTGATGGAGGGCTTTATCGATATTCGCTTGAAGCCCTGGCTGCGAAGGCTGATCACTCGGACGCTGGCCATTGTTCCGACGGTGATCATCACGATCCTCTACGGCGCGAGCGGGACGGGCAGGCTCATCATTCTTAGCCAGGTAATCCTCAGTTTGCAGCTTAGCTTCGCAGTCTTCCCGCTGGTTACATTTACCAGCGACCGGCGAAAAATGGGCGAGTTTGTCAACGTGCGGTGGCTGAAGTACCTGAGCTATTGCGTTGCGGTTCTGATTGCGGGCCTGAACATCTGGCTGCTGGTCCAGACGTTTCGCGGTAGTTGATTCGCGGGTGCGGGGCTACTGCGGATTCTGAACGTGCGTGCTTCGTTTGAGCAACTCGATGACTTCCTGGTCTGAGGTCTGCGAAAAATCCCTATAGAACTCGCCGACGGCCTGGAACTGCACCGGAGCATGGAGAACGACGAGGTCGTCCACCTTTGTTCGCAGCCATGAACACGTGGACGGCGGAGCAACGGGCACGGCGATCACAAGCATGCGTGGATGCATCTGGCGCAGGGCCTGCATTGCGGCATAAATACTGGACCCGGTTGCTATGCCATCATCAATCAGGATGACAGTCTTGCCCTCCGGGTTCAGCGCCGGCCGCGCTTTGCGATAGAGCTGCGCCTGCTCTATCAGCTTTCTTTCTTCCGATTCGGTGATCTGCTGAATCTGTTCCGGTGTGATTCCCAGGGCGCGAATAATCGACTCGTCGAGGACTCGGCCACCTCTATCGGCGAGGGCTCCGAAGGCAAGCTCCTCGTTGCCGGGTACGCCGAGTTTGCCGGAAAGGAACACGTCGAGAGGTGCGCGCAGAGCCTGAGCAACTTCAAACGCGACTGGGACTCCTCCGTGGGGAATTCCGAGAACGATCACATCCACATCGCCGGCGTACTGGGAGAGGCGCCGGGCGAGCTGCCGGCCCGCATCTCTTCGGTCCTTGAAAAACATCGGAGTCTCCGAATGCCGTAACCCAGTTCTACTAACAGAATTATCTCTCCCCGGAATTATCTCTCCCTGGATCAACGGCAGCGGGTTGACCAGGCTGTGAAGTCAGATATTTACAGATGGTGTAGAGTGTTGGTTTTGCCGATAAATCACGAATCAAGGTAGGACCTCATGCGCACTCTTCCACGGCTCGCTGTGTTTTGTTTGCTCCTGCTGGCACTGTCCACATCCATCCTCAGCGCGCAGACATTTCGCGGCACTTTGCGTGGTACCGTCGCAGACGCGACCGGGGCTGTGGTTCCCGGAGCCGCCATCACGGTCAAGAACATGGACACCGGAGTAGCGCGTACGACCGCGAGCAACAGCGACGGTGAGTTTACCGTGCCGGAGTTGCCGGTCGGCCGCTACGGCGTGGAAGTGACGATGACGGGGTTTGCCCCGTACCACGCCGAAGGAATCAACATCGAAGTTGCCGGAGAGGTAAATCTCACGGTTACGCTGCAAACCGGCGCGCAGAAGGAAGAGATCGTCGTCTCGGGCACTGCGCTGCAGGTGGAGACCACGTCGAACACGCTAGGCGCGACTCTTACGACGAGCGATGTGAAGAACCTTCCGGTGAACGGGCGCGATTACACAAAGCTCATCTATCTGACGCCCGGCGTGACCGGATCTCCGGACCAGATCAGCGATTCGCCGGGCTCGTTCGGCACATTTTCGGTGAATGGGGCACGCGGGCGGTCGAACAACTTCCTGCTCGACGGCACTGACATGAATGACGGCTATCGAAATGATCCGGCAGTCAACGAGGCGGGTGTGTTCGGTGCTCCGGCGACCATCCTGCCGATTGACGCGGTTTCGGAGCTGCGGGTGCTTTCGAACTTCGAGCCTGAGTACGGAAGAAGCGCCGGCGGAGTCATCAATATCGTGACCAAGAGCGGCACAAATCAATTTCACGGGACTGCGGCGGAGTATTTCCGAAACAACGCACTTGATGCGAGGAACTATTTCAACCCGAAAGGTCAAACGCAGGCGCCATTTCACAACAATCAGTTCGGCGGATCGATCGGCGGCCCGATCATTCGCGACCGGACCTTCTTCTTCTTCGATTACGAAGGGCAGCGAGAAAGTGTGGGAACGGTGAGCCAGGCGTGCGTACCCGATCCCGCCTTTATCGCCAGCCTTGGTGGCGCAACGAATCCGGTGATTGCGTCGCTTCTCCAGCGGCATCCGTGGCCTTCTCCGAACCTGGGCGGATCGACGACCGGCGAGACGGGATGCAGCGCGCCGAATGCGGCGGTGATCGCTCCTTCGAGCAACGATATTACCAGTCTGATTGCCAAGGTGGACCACAACATCACCCAGAACAACATGCTCAGCGGCCGCTATTATTACGGCGACAGCACGCAAAGCTTCCCGCTTGCGCTTTCGGGCGGCGGCATTCTTCCGGGGTTCAACACCTCTACGCCGACGCGCGTGCAACTTGTGTCGATTTCCTTTGTTTCGGTCCTTGGACCAAACAAGGTCAACGAGGCTCGTATGGGCTGGAATCGATTCGCGGAGGGATTTTTCCCGGAAGACCGCAGCTTCCAACCGAGCTCGATTGGTCTGAATACAGGAACGGGTTACGCCGATCAGGGGCTACCCGTCATCGCTGTCCAGGGGTATGCGCAGCTGGGCGCGAACAAGTCCGATCCGCGGCAAAGATTCGATACCAACTGGCAGGGCTTCGATAACTTCTCGTGGACCTTAGGCAAACATTCGATCAAGTTCGGTTACGAATTCCGGCGCACGAGTATTACGCAGTTCCTGGGTACAAACTTCCGTGGCATCCTGAAGTTCGCCACGCTGTCCGACTTTCTGGCCGGCAACGTCTTGAGTGGGACGCAGTCTTCCGGATATTCACAGCGCCACAGCTATCAGAACAACCAGGGGCTCTACATTCAGGACAGCTTCAGGTTGTTGACGAACCTTACGCTGAACTACGGCCTGCGCTGGGACTACTTTGGCGTCTTTCATGAAAAGAACAACCTTCTGAGCAACATCACGGCGTTTGATCCGGCGGCGGGTACGTTCACGCTGACGCAGGTAGGCCAGCCCGGCCTGGGCAAGCTCTACAGTCCCGTCTACACGAATTTCGCTCCGCGCGTCAGCTACTCGTACGATCCGTGGGGCAAAGGGAAGACGGTGATCCGCGGCGGTTTCGGAGTCTTCTTCGATGCGTTCTCGCAGGACGTATTCCTCGCGCATCTGCCGTACAATAGCTCTTTCGATCCTGGCCCTACCTACAATCCGATCGGCCCGGCGCCGATCTTTTCGGTCAACGCGCTTGGCGGGACGATCGTCTCGGGGCAGCCTGTCTTCGCCACGCCCGGAGGCACTCCCGCGGGCGACATTTTTTCCGTCACGCGCAAGATCAGCACGCCTTACCTGATGAACTACAACCTCAACCTGCAGCAACAGATCGCGGAACACGCCATCGTTCAGCTTGGCTACGTCGGCTCGGTCGGCCGGCATCTGCTGCGCTTCCGCGATATCAACCAGCCGAGCCAGGCGGCGATTACAGCGACGGACATTGCATTTGCCCAGGCGAACACCTACACGAATGGTTCCGGAACTGTGGTGCCGTGCTACCCGGGTGGCGGGCCGGGTTGTATCCCAGGCTATAACTCGGCCAGCCGTGTCTATCTGAATAATCCCTATGGGGCGTTCTACATCAACCAGGAGGAAGCCACGGCTTACTCCAATTACAATTCATTCCAACTCGGCTTCCGCATCTCCGACTGGCACGGAATCTCCAACATCCTCAATTACAACTGGTCGCACTCGCTCGACAATGCAAGTGACAGCGAAGACTTCATCCCGAATGCGTCACAGCCGAATGACAGCACGCGACCGAACCTGGAGTACGGCGACTCGAATTTCGATGTGCGCAATCGCTTTACTTGGATCTTCAGCTATCAGCTGCCGAAGATGAATGGCAGCATGGCACTTCTGCGCAACGGCTGGGGATTCGACAGCACGGTGACGCTCCAGGACGGGCAGCCTTTCAACCTGAACTACAACTTTGAGGGCGATTACAGCGGAAGCGGCGAGGGATTTGACCGCCCCGATATTCTCGCGCGGCCAAAATATTCAACGAATCCGGCGGTGTTTCTCAATCTGTCATCATTTGCGATTCCGTGCTCGCTCACGTCGTATGCGCTGGCGAACGGGATAACCGGTACAGCTCAGGATTGCGTTCCGGGCACGCGCCATTTCGGAAACCTGGGGCGCACTTCGCTGCGCGGCCTCGCTTACAAGAACTGGGACTTCGCGCTCTACAAGAACACGAACTTCAAGGAAAACCTCTCGCTGCAATTGCGCGCGGAGTTCTTCAACATCGTGAACCATCCGAACTTCTCCAGTCCGGTTCTGCCGTTATTCATTGCCGATGCCGCGCCAAATGGTTTTGCTCAAAGCGGATCGCGCGAAGTGAGCGCAGGGTACTACGCCATTACCGCGACCGGAGACGTCGGAATAGGCAATCCGTTCCTTGGTGGAGGCGCTCCCAGAGGCATTCAACTTGCCGCGAAGTTCACCTTCTAGTACATCCAGCTGCAGTTGCGGGTGAAATCTGTTGTCGGAGAACGCTGCCAGGTGTCGCCGGTCTTCTCTACGGCGAAGATGCCGCCGGTGCCGCAGAAGCCGCCACAGCTCTTGACGACCGAAACCAGTGCGTGTGTGTGCGTCTGGTCGAATCCCGGAACGCCGAGGAAGCGCACATAGCGTAGCTGCTTATAATTTTCGCAGGCTGCGGCATCGCGTCCGTGGGTCGTCAGGCAGTACCGCGCCTTAGCGACCTCGGTGCGCGGCAGCAGGCGGTATCCCTGCGCGATGGAGAATTTCTGCTCCCAGCGGTGACTCTGACGGTTGTCCGCCACGAACGCGTCGGCCATTTCCTGCTCTTCCGGCCTGGAGGGCTTGAGGCAACTGCCGTCGACCTGCGGGATATCGGTGAAGGAGTTCTCCGCGAACACCAGCGGATCGGGCGATGGCGTGCGATAAATCCCCGAGTAGACTTCGTAGGCTTCCGCGGGAACGACTCCAGCGCCAAGCTGGTTCAGAGGGCTGCTTGCCGCGAGGTCGGTGATTGGGCGTTCGGCAGGAGTCTTGCCACGATGAAGAGGGGCGAGCCGCACGATGAGCAATACAATGACGATGACCAGCAGGCAAAGGCGCAGCCAGAGTCTCCAGGAAAGCTGAATCTTCATATCCTCAATTTTGTAGGATGGGATGCCGCATCCAAACAGCTTATCTAAAACACCTGCAAAGCGCGGCGGTGGCCATCAAGGTGACAGAGGCATTACGGTTTCATCACGAGCGAGTCTGAATCCTGCGTGCAGGGTAGCACGCGGTTGCAGAGCCCGAGCGTCGGGAGTTATAGTTTGACTTCGGTATTATTTGCTCTGACGTCACGCTTACGCCAGTTGTAAAAAGTTGTGAACTCCGGGTCCCAGAACCGGGTTCATGCGTCCCTTGTTTCGAGGCACAGCGCTTCCACCAGCAAGGAGCATCTATGTCCGCTCACGAAGACTCCCACTCTAATCCAGGGTCACAACAAAAAGAAGAATTGCTCAAGCATGAGCCGGGTGGCGATCCGCCGCGAAACGGCATCACACGCCGGGGATTTCTGAAGGGCGCCGGAATTACAGCCGCAGGTACGGCGCTGCTTGAGGGTGTCCACGGATTCAATACAGCTGCGCAGAGCACTGATCCTGGCGTGAAGGTGCTTGGCCCTGGCGCTGTTCCGGTTACGCTGAGCGTAAACGGCAAGGATCATGCGATTCAGATTGAGCCGCGAACCACGTTGGCCGAAGCCCTGCGCATCCAGATCGGACTCACAGGGACAAAGGTCATCTGCGATCGCGGATCGTGCTCGGGCTGCACTGTCTGGCTCGATAAGATGCCGGTGAACAGTTGCACCATGCTGGCCATCGATGCCCTGGGCCGTCACGTGACGACGATCGAAGGGCTCTCAGAAGCAGGCCAGCTGCACCCGGTGCAGGCTGCGTTCGTCAAGCATGACGCGCTGCAATGCGGGTTCTGCACGCCTGGCATGGTCATGAGCTGCGCGGCGCTGCTTGAATCGAATTCCCACCCGACAGAGCAGGATGTGCGCCACGCAATCTCTGGCAATCTGTGCCGCTGCGGGACCTATGCAAGAATCTTCGCCGCCACCTTGGATGCGGCGGGCACCAGCCGCAAGGCGTAGGGAAGGAGCGCCATGGCACCTCATATGAGTGAAAATTTTCTTAGAGACCTGGTCTTGGAAGAGGCGTTGCCGCAGGACGAAGAGAAAAAGCCCGACACCACGCCGAAGAAGACAGTCCAGATGCCGGTCGGTGTGCCCGGATACACGCTGCAAGACGAAGCGCGTGAGGTTCCGGAAAGCGAGCCCCCGGTATGGCCGACCAACAAGGATCTGAAATTCGTCGGGCAATCTGTCGAGCGCTGGGACGGCGCTGCCAAAGTATCGGGTCGCGCCAAGTACACGGCCGATGTGCAATTGCCGGGAATGCTGTACGCGAAGTTCGTGAATGCTTCGGTTCCGCACGCACGGGTTGTCTCGGTCGATACGTCCGATGCCGAACGGTATCCCGGAGTCAAAGGGGTGCATGTTATCCAGCACGTGTTCGGTGGGGCTGTTCTGCGCGACCCCTCGCTTGAGCAGGTGAAGTACCCGGTGGTGCGCTTTGCGGGCCAGCCCATCGCGGCTGTTGCTGCTACAACGCCCTACGCCGCGGAGGAGGCCGCCGCCCTGGTCAAGGTGAAGTACGAAACGCTGCCCTTCGTTGTGGAGATGGACAGGGCGCGCGAGGAAAATGCTCCACTGGTCTTCCCCGGTGCGGCCGACCAGGCGGGCACGGCCGGTGGCGGCGGCGGTCCACGCAATGTGTCGCAGACGGGCAATGTTCATGGGCCCTCGATCAAAAAACAGGGCGACATCGCGCAGGCACTCAAGGAAGCCGATGTGGTGGTCGAAGGCCACTACATCACGCAGGTGCAGACGCACTCGGCGCTCGAGACGCACGGCGTCGTCGCCGACTGGAAGCCGGAAATGCTGACTGTCTGGGCATCGACTCAGGGAACGGCGAGCGTGCGTGAAGAACTAGCGGCGTTCTTCAACATTCCGGCGTCTCAGGTGCGGGTGATCACGGAATTCATGGGCGGCGGCTTCGGAGCGAAGTTCGGTGCAGGCAATCACGGAGTAGTTGCGGCGGCGCTTTCAAAGAAGACCGGCGCGCCGGTGCGCCTGATGCTTGATCGCGAAGAAGAGCACCTGTCGGTCGGCAATCGCCCCAGCTCTGATCAATTACTGCGCATCGGCGCGAAGAAAGACGGCGAGATTACCGGCATTCATCTCGTCAGCTACGGCTCGGCGGGATGCGGCACGGGCGCGGGTTGTGCCGGCCCGGCCACGAATCTCTACAAGTATGCCGCGCTGCATACGGAAGAAAACGACGTCTTCATTAATGCTGGTCCGGGAGCAGCTATGCGCGCGCCGGGTCATCCGCCGGGAGCGTTCGCGCTGGAGCAGACCATCGACGAGCTTGCCGTGAAGCTGAATATGGACCCGATCGATCTGCGCGACAAAACGGACCCGCATCCGGTGCGTCGCGTCGAGCGGCAAGTCGTGCGCGAGAGCGATCTCTGGAAGTCGCGTAATCCGAAGGCGGGCGCAGACACAGGCCCGGTGAAGCGAGGAGTCGGTCTCTCGCAGTCGGTCTGGTACCGGTTTGTCAGCATGAATTCGTCTGCTGAAGTGCGCGTGCACAGGGACGGATCGCTCGAAGTGCTCTCGGCTGTGCAGGACATCGGCTCGGGCATCAAGACGGTGCTGGCGCAGATTCTTGCGGAGCAGTTCGGAGTTCCACCGGCACAGGTCGCGGTGAAGATTGGAGACACAAATTATCCGGTCGGACCGAACTCGGGCGGAAGCGTGACCACGCTCTCGCTTACTCCTGCTGTACGCGATGCGGCGTGGCAAGCCTCGCAGAAGTTCCTCGCCGACATTGCCCACGCATACGGCGCATCAGCCGATGACCTGGTTCTGGTGGATGGCGAAGTCCGCAGCAAGTCCGGAAAGATAAAGCCGGTGAGCTTCCGCCGCGCCGCCGCGAAGATGACCACCGACCAGATCACGGTGCAGGCCAAGCGTATCCCCGACTACGACAAGAGCAAGTATCTGACCTACGGTGGCGTTGATGTAGCGGAGGTGGAGGTCGATACGGAGCTGGGCCGCGTCCAGGTGAAGCGGGTGCTGTCGGTGCATGACTGCGGCCGGCCCATGAACCCGTCGCTGGTAATCAGCCAGATCAACGGCGGCGTCATCCAGGCGATTTCGTACGCGCTGTATGAAAACCGTTTGCTGGACCCGAATTACGGCCTCATGGTGAATCCGAATCTTGAGACCTACAAGATTGCCGGCTCGCGCGAAGTCCCGGAGATCGATGTGCGGCTGGTAGAGGCTTACCTCGGCCAGAGCTCGACCGACGCCTCCGGCATTGGTGAGGCGGCCGGAGTCATCTCCGTCGGGGCCGCGGTCGGCAATGCTGTTTATAACGCCCTCGGGGTGCGCATCCGCCGGTTGCCCATGACGCCCGCTGTCGTGCTGGCGGCGCTGCGCAGGCCTCAGCCTGAAATGGAGTTGGCATGAACGCCTTTGTACTTGCAGATTGCACAACGGTAGATGGCGCGCTGTCGCAGTTGAAGGACGGCGCGGTCGTCAAAGCGGGCGGCGTGGACCTGCTCGACCGCATGAAGAACGGGACCGCGCAGCCTGAAAAGCTGGTGAACATCCGGAATATTCCGGCATTGCGGGGAATCGAGGAGACCGACAAGGGCCTGAAAATCGGCGCATTGGCAACGCTGACCGAAATCAGCGAGCACCCGGCGATCCGAAAACAATACCAGATCCTCTCCGATGCCTGCGGGAGCGCCGCGACACCGCACATTCGCAACATGGCGACGGTCGGCGGGAATCTTCTCCAGCCGGTGCAGTGCTGGTACTACCGCTCGGCAGATTTCCAATGCCTGCGGAAGGGCAAGGACCTCTGCTTCGCCTTCAATGGGCTCAACCAGTACCACGCCATCATGGACTACCGCACCTGCCCGGCTGTCGCACCTTCTTCGGCAGCAGTGGCGCTGTTTGGGCTCGATGCCAACGTCGAGCTGGTTTCCTCAAAGCGGGGCCAGCGGGTAGTCTCGATCAAGGACTTCTACGTTCATCCCGACGCCAACCCAACGAAGTTCGCGGTGATCGAGCCGGATGAGTTGCTCACCGCGGTCGTAATTCCGAAGCCTGCGGCGGGCACGCGTTCGGCGTATCAGAAATATGGCGAGAAGGACAGCTTCGACTGGGCTATCGCCGATGCCGGAGTGGTGCTCGAGATGGACGGCAATATCTGCCGCAAGGCCATTGTCACTATGGGCGCGGCATCCCCGGTTGTGCGGCGTTCGGCGCAGGCGGAACGCGAGCTGACCGGCAAACCCATTACAGAAGCGACAGCGCGGGCCGCGGGCAAGGCCGCAATGGAAGGCGCGACTCCGCTATCGATGAACGCGTACAAAGTAGATCTTTTCCCGGTGGCCATTTACCGCACAGTTCGACTGGCCGCCGGACAGATGGACCGCGATCCAAGAGCGGCCGGATAGGAGGCAACCAATGAGCACAACGAACGTGAATTCCCAACCTTGCCAGTGCCTCCGGACGAAGAACCCCTACGGTACGACGCCGCAGGACGCTGAATCATGGCTTCCGGGAGTGCACACGTCGAGCAGCTACTGGTGTCTGCGAACCATGGGCCCCGCCGGCCCGGACGATCATTATGTCCACTTGGCGCGGTGCGTGCCGGGGCGCAGCTGCTATCAGGCTGCGGAAGAGTAGTCTGATCGGGCCTGGGACGGCGATTCTCCGTTCTCCTTGACAAATTAGGAGAGACACGCGTACTCTCCTAATCATTTTAGGAGGGCGCATGCCTGACCAGGCCCAACTCCTGCCCGGAACACTCGACCTTCTCATCCTCAGGGCCGTCTCGCTCGGCCCGCTCCATGGATACGGCATTCTTCTGCGCATCGCGCAGATCTCCGGCAATGCTTTGCTGGTGGAACAGGGTGCGCTGTATCCGGGCCTGTTCCGCCTTGTGCGGCAAGGGCTGCTCAAGGCGAGCTGGGGTACGTCGGAAAACAATCGTCGCGCCAAGTTCTACGAACTGACGGCCGCGGGCCGCAGGCGTCTGCGCGAAGAGACCGACAACTGGAACCGGCTCGCGACGGCCATTGGCGCTGCTCTCGCTGCACAACCGGAGGAAGCATGAAAATCCTCGGCTGGTTCCGTTCCGTTGTCGCGAAGCTGTTCCGCGGTTCCGCGCTTGCGGACGATACGGACGAGGAGCTTCGCTTGCATATCCAGCTTCGCGCCGACGACCTGGAGCGATCCGGCCTGCCTCGCGCCGAAGCAGAACGCCGCGCGCGCATTGAATTCGGCGCCTACGAGCGATACAGAGAGGAGTCCCACGAGGCGCTGGGCGCGAATTTCATCGAGACGCTGGTTCAGGACATCCGCTTCAGCCTTCGGCTCTTACGTAAGTCGCCCGGTTTTGCAGCGGTCGCGGTGTTCACACTGGCGCTGGCGATTGGCGCCAATGCCGTTGTGTTTGGCGTATTGAATGCGTTGATCCTGCGTCCGCTGAATGTGCCCTACGCGCAGAGTCTCTTTGCCATCGAGCGCGGGCAGGATCGGGCGATCAATCATTCGTATCCCGATTACGCGGATTTGCGAGACCGCAACCGCAGCTTCGAGGATCTTGCGGCTTATAACGTTGCGGGCGCAGTGCTGGATACCGGCAACAACGCAGCTCCTGTGTGGCTGATGGAGGTGACCGGTAATTATTTCGACGCGCTCGGCATTCAGCCGTTTCTTGGCCGGTTTTTTCATCGCTCCGACGAGCGGGGGCCGAACAGCGCCCCTTATATTGTGCTGACCTATCCCTACTGGCATACGCATTTTCAGGATGATCACGGCGTGGTGGGTCGGACAGTCCAGCTCAACAAACATGCTTTCACCATTCTCGGCGTAGCGCCGCCTGGCTTTCAGGGAACTCTGCTGTTTCTTGCTCCCGACTTCTGGGTGCCGATCGTGAACCAGGAGCAGGTAGAAGGACTCAACGTGCTGAACGAGCGCGGCAATCGCGGCATTTTGATGGTGATGGGACATTTGAAGCCCGGAGTTACGCAGGCTCAGGCCGTCGCTGATCTGAACTCCATCGGCGAGTATCTCAAAAAAACATATCCCAAAGATGACGGGGATATGACGTTCTCCCTCACAACTCCGGCGCTTGCCGGCGACTGGCTGGGAGGGCCGATGCAGCAGTTCCTGGCCGGGTTGATGCTGCTCGCAGGATTGATTCTGCTGGCTGCGTGCGCCAACCTCGGCAGCCTCTTCGCCGCGCGGGCGGCAGATCGCTCCCGGGAGATCGCATTACGGCTTGCGTTGGGATCGAGCCGCAGGCGCATCCTCCGCCAGGTCTTTACCGAGGCCGTCCTGATCTCGCTTGCCGGAGGCGCCATAGGGTTATTGGGTAGCGCAGCTCTGCTGCACGAGCTGAGCGCATGGCGGCCGCTTTCGACCACAGCGCCCACCATGCGTGTGCCGGTCGATCCAGACGCAAAGGTTTATTTGGTCGCTTTGCTGTTAGCGATTGCCAGCGGAGTTCTGTTTGGTGCCGTGCCGGTGAGACAGATACTGCGTACGAATCCGTATGAGGTCGTCAAAGCGGGATTATCCGGTAGAGTCGTGAAGCGGATCACGGTCCGCGACATGCTGCTGATGGCGCAAATCGCGATATGTGCTGTGCTCGTTACTTCGTCGATGGTCGCCGTGCGCGGCCTGGTCCGCTCACTTCACAGCAATTTCGGTTTCGAACCGAAACATGCCATGCTGGTCGGCACCTCTTTCAGCATGGCTGGTTACGGAGGCGACAGCATGGCGGCCGTGCAGAAGCGCCTGATCGATTTTCTGCAGAACATCACCGGAGTTCAAGCGGTGGGCTCGGTGGATCGGCCGCAGCTCTACTTCGGGGCGAATAGCGCGATTGTCTTTACCGATAAGACTGCGGACTTGACGCCGTCCCACGCCGCTGCGGAAGCCATGACCTACAACGTATCCCCCGGATACTTCGATGCTGCCGGCAGTGGCCTGCTCGCGGGAAGGAGTTTTACCTGGCATGACGACGAGAACGCGCCGCGTGTCGCGGTAGTGAACCGGGAGTTCGCCGTCAAAATCTTTGGATCGGCAACCGGCGCGATTGGCAGGTACTTCAAGAAGCGGGATGGAACGCGTATCCAGGTGGTGGGTATTGTGGAAGACGGAAAGTATGCGAGCATCACCGAAGCCCCGCAGCCAGCGATGTTTCTACCCGCGCTGCAATCGCCCTACATCCGCGGAACGCACATGAATGACATAACGTTTGTCGTGCGCTCGGAGCGCGATCCGCAGCAGCTGAGCGCAGCCATCAAGAGCACATTGGCGGAACTCGATCCGGGAATGCCGGTCACGCTTCGGATGTGGGACAAGGAACTGAACGACAGTGCTCTCTTTGCCTCGCGTATCGCGACCATGGCCCTCGGTGTCCTTGGCTTGATGGGCGCGGCGCTCTCGATCACCGGCATCTTCGGAATGGCTGCCTACTCGGTGAGCAAGCGGCTGCGGGAGCTGGGAATTCGCGTGGCCCTGGGTGCGCAGCGCAAGGAGGTTCTGGAGGCGGCGCTGGGACGCCCCTTCAGGCTGTTGGTTTTCGGTTCGGCCGCGGGACTCGTGCTCGGGCTTCTCGGCACCCGCGTTCTCGCCTACATCGTGTACGGAGCTACACCTCGTGATCCGCTCGTTCTGACTGGCGTCGTTCTGGCAATGGCGTTGCTTGGCCTGGTGGCCACGTGGATTCCGGCGCAGCGGGCGCTGTCCGTCAATCCGCTGATCCTTTTACGCGAGGAGTGACCTCGATTTCGAGCGCCAGCAGTGCAGAGCCGAGGCACTTGCCATGTGCATCAAGAGCGAGGGAGCGAGTAACGGCAAGCGTAGCCGGACGGCGCAGGACGAGGTTAAGCGCAGAGAGATGCGGCAACACATACCGTGTCACCGGCCCATCGATGATTTCGGAGAAGTGCCGGGCCACTCGTTCGGGTGTGACCTCACGCACGAGCAGCGGGAAATCTTCGCCTCGATACGCGATCAGCGAGATCGTTACGAGATTGCCTTTGTCGCCTGTCCTCGAATGAGCAAGTTCGCGAAGGATCAAGTCAGGACACCTCCATGTGGATCACTGGTTGCGGAAGTTCCCTGGGGATGAGTGTCGACAGAATGGCGATGGTCTCTCGGATCGAAGTGGAGACACCACCCCCGCCAGCAGGACCATTCGTGTAGAGTGCCTCGACTTCGCGTGGCACGATCGCAACTCGCTCTCTTGAGTTGCCGCGGGCAATCACACGCAGACGCACCTCCCAGGGTTCACACGCCTGATGCGACAGAGCCCGTCCGTGGATCGAGTTCATGCCGATGAGGTCGAAGCGCAGCTCGCCCAGCGAGTAGGGACGCATCCGCTCGGCGAGGATCTGCTCGGCGAGTTGTGCGCGAGCGACAGCTCCCAGACCGGCGTAGGAGATTTGCCCCTCGCCGATCCACCCGTCCTGAAATCCTACGGAGACCTTCAGCGTTTCAGGCCTCTGCTTCCCAGCCCCTCCGGTAACGCGAACGCGGTCATGCCCGAGATCCTCCACTCGCACATTCGAGAAATCGGCGACGACGTCGGGGGTCATGTAGCTGGCCGGGTCCTGAATTTCATAGAGCAGCTGCTCGGCGCAAGTGGCGCGACTGAGGCAGCCGCCTGAACCTTCCACCTTGGTAAGAATCGCGCTGCCGTCAGTGCTTACTTCAGCCAGAGGAAATCCAAGGCGCGCGAGGCCGGGCACGTCTTTGTAGCCCGGATCGGCAAAGTAGCCCCCGGTGAGCTGGCCCGCGCACTCCAGAAGATGGCCGATGACCGTGCCATGGCCGAGAAGATTCCAGTCGGACGTGTCCCATCCGAATTCGTGAATCAGCGGTGCCAGAAAAAGCGAGGGATCGGCAGCGCGGCCCGTCAGGACAACATCTGCACCACCCGCGAGCGCTTCAACGATCGGTCCGGCTCCCAGATACGCATTCGCTGAAACGATGCGATCCGCAACGGAGCTGACCGGGTCGCCGGTTTCCATGAATGTGTAGTCGCCGGTCATGTGTGACAGAACGTCGTCACCGGTGATGGCAGCGATACGCAGGCCGGTCAGTCCAAGGGCCCGGGCAGTTTCCTGTGTTTTCTTCGCGGCTGCGACCGGGTTTGCGGCGCCCATGTTGCTAATGATCTTTACGCCATTGCGAACACAATCAGGAAGCACCGCCTGCATGCGCTCGAGGAGAAGTGGATCGTAGCCTTCGCTCGCTCCGGTACGCTTGTTCTGCTGGGCGATGGCAATGGTTCGCTCGGCCAGGCACTCGAAGACGAGATAACCGAGATTGCCGGCGCGCGCCAGCTCTACAGCTGGATCAATTCTGTCTCCGGAGTAGCCTGCTCCTGAGCCCAGGCGCACCTGCTTCATTGGGTCCTCGCGAGGATTCTACGATCGGCGTAACGTATGCGAAGTTGTTACCAGCACGCGTGCGAATCATTCATAAATCGCGGTTGTTGTTCAAGAACAGTTGGCGGGTTCTTTAACCTGGAACCGCGAGCCTCGGTTATGCTCATGTTTTGATCCCGGCCCCGCATGAATAAGCTTCTGTCGACAATCTTGATCATCCTGGTCGCCACCGTCAGTTGCATGGTTCGGTTCGATGTCCGCGCCGAGCCGGCGCAGCCTGCAGACAAGAGTAACTCCAAAAATACTGACTGGCCCGTGTATGGCGGTCAGCTGGCGGGCGATCACTACTCGCCCCTTGCGCAGATCAACCGGAGCAACGTCAGCAAACTCAAAGTTGCGTGGACGTTCGACACCGGAGAAAAGGGCGGTCTGCAAACCAGCCCGCTCGTGATCGAGCGTGTGCTCTATGCTTACACTCCAACGCAGAAGGTCATCGCGCTTGATGCTGCAACGGGTAAGCAGCTCTGGACGTTTGATTCCGGCATCAAGGGCACGCAGCCGGATCGAGGTCTGAGTTGGTGGACGGATGGTTCAGAAAGCCGGCTCTTTGCCGGCGTCATGAATTTTCTCTACGCGCTCGATCCGGCGACCGGAAAACCGATCACCTCATTCGGCGAGGGCGGGCGTATCGATCTAAGAAAGGACCTGCGCGGCGACTACCGCGAGCAGTCGATTGCGCTTACCAGCCCAGGAATTGTCTACAAGGATTTGATTATCGTGGGCGGCCGAAATCCAGAGACACATCCCGCTCCTCCGGGTGATATTCGCGCGTTCGATGTGCGCACGGGCGCGCTGCGCTGGAGCTTCCACACCATCCCACACCCGGGCGAGTTCGGCTATGACACGTGGCCCAAGGATGCGTGGCTCAAATCCGGAGCTGCGAACAACTGGGCGGGCATGTCGCTCGACGACAAGCGCGGAATCATCTACGTACCTACGGGCTCAGCCGTGTCTGACTTTTACGGAGCGGACCGCGTTGGCGACGACCTGTTTGCCGATACGTTGCTGGCGCTCTATGCCGAGACTGGCAAGCGCATCTGGCATTTCCAGGGCGTGCATCACGACATCTGGGACCGGGATTTCCCTTCGCCGCCCGCGCTGCTGACGGTCAGTCACAATGGCAAGCGCATCGATGCCGTCGCGCAGACAACTAAGCAGGGCTGGATCTACCTCTTCGATCGCACGAACGGCCAGCCGCTGTTTCCGATCAGCGAAAAGCCGTACCCGGCGAGCGATGTGCCAGGCGAAGTTGCGGCGCGTACACAATCACTGCCGGAGGAGCCGGAACCGTTCGGGCGACAGATCCTTACCGAGGATATGCTGACGAATCGCACGCCGGAGGCACACAAATTCGCACTCGAGCGATTCAAAACGTTTCGCAGCGCAGGACAATTCGTGCCGCTCAGTGCCGATAAGCCGACCATCGTCTTTCCGGGGTTCGATGGAGGAGCCGAGTGGGGAGGGCCGGCGGTCGATATCAAGACCGGGGTGATCTACGTCAACGCAAATGAGATGGCGTGGACGGGCGGGCTCGCGGAAAACAAGAGCGGCGGCAGTCTCGGTCAGGGAACATATGAATATCTCTGCGCCAGTTGTCACGGCGATCATCGGGAGGGCTCGCCGCCGGCCTTTCCTTCTCTTGTCGGTGTCGAGCAGCGCTTGTCGGACAAGGAGATTGCCGGCGTCATTCACGCGGGCAAAGGACGAATGCCGTCCTTTCCGATCGTCGACGATGCGACCATGTCAGCTCTCCTTCAGTACCTGAAGACCGCCGAAACTGTGTCGAACAAGGGTCCGGAACAGGCCGGAAAACAGGAGATGACGTCCGCGGCGGCGACTTCACACGTTGCCGATACGGATGACCCTGTTGGAGCCAGGAGCTATGCAGATCATTGTGCGATCTGCCATGGCGATCAGCGTGAGGGAAATCCGCCGTCGTTCCCCGGACTGGTAGGTATCGGCAGTCGGATGTCACGCGCGCAGGTGATCGAACTGATTCACGCCGGCAAGAGCCGCATGCCCGCATTTCCGAAGCTTCAAGATCCAGAGCTCGCGGCCCTGCTGCGTTATTTGGGGGTCATCGATGGCGGGGCGACCCCTGTGAGAGATGAGCTGCGATACCGCTTTACCGGGTATCGCAAATTTCTCGATCAGGACGGTTATCCCGCAATCAGTCCGCCGTGGGGCACCCTGAGTGCCATCGACCTGAACACCGGAAAATATCTCTGGCAGATTCCTTTTGGCGAATATCCCGAACTTGCTGCCTCGGGAATGAAGAACACGGGATCGGAGAACTACGGCGGCCCGATTGTCACCGCCGGCGGTCTCGTGTTCATCGGAGCGACCTGCTACGACCGCAAAATCCACGCGTACGACAGCCGCACAGGCAAGCTTCTTTGGGAGGCCGTGCTGCCGTTTGCCGGTGTGGCGACGCCGGTGACCTACATGATCGACGGCAAGCAGTTCATCGTGATTGCGGCAGGCGGCGGCCGCGATCCCAAGTGGCCGTCAGGCGGCGATTACGTTGCCTTTGCGCTGCCCTGAAGATAGTACGATCCCAGAGTGGCTTTCCCGATGCGCCAATCCAGACGACTCTGCTTCCTCATGCTCTGCTGCTCGTGTTGTGCGCTCTCTCAGACATCGCCAACGGCAACTCCTCAGACACGCCCCACGCCACCTACGCGGGATCCGCACACGCCGGGCTTTGTTGCTGCGACGGAACTGCCCGACGGCACAAATCCACCTGCAAATGCCGACGGGAATTTCATCCTCGGACCTACGCATACTCCTGCGTCAGAATCCTTGCCGCACGAGGGCATTCCGCAGGGAGCAGTGTACGAATTCACGATGAGCTCTGCAGAGAGCAGGATTTATCCAGGCATCGCGCGTGATCCGGGGACATTCGGCACGCCCGATCCGGCCGACCCGGCTCGGCTGATCGTTACGACGAGTCATCCTGCGCCGTACACGCGAAAAGTCACGGTCTATGTTCCTGCACAGTACGTTGCCGGCAGCGTTGCGCCGTTCATCGTCGGTGCGGACGGTCCCGATCGGTTGCTATTTACAACGTTGGATAACCTTATCGCTGAGCATCGCGTGCCGGTGATGATCGCGATCTCAATCGGCAACGGCGGAGGCGACGCGCAGGGCAGTGAGCGCGGGCTCGAATACGACACCATGTCAGGCCGCTATGCCGAGTTCGTAGAAAGGGAAGTGCTGCCGCAGGTTGAATCGCGCTATAACGTCAAGCTGACCAAAGATCCGGACGGTCGTGCCACGATGGGCGGCAGCTCCGGAGGGTCGTGCGCGCTGATCATGGCGTGGTATCACCCGGAGCTGTATCATCGCGTCCTCACCTACTCAGGCACGTTCATAAATCAGCAATGGCCATACAATCCGCAGACGCCGCATGGAGCCTGGGAATTTCATGAGCATCTCATCCCAAATTCGCCACCGAAACCGTTACGAATATGGATGGAGGTGGGCGACCGCGATCTCTACAACCCGAACTTGATGCGCGACAACATGCATGATTGGGTAGTCGCAAACGAAAACATGGCCAAGGTGCTGGCGGCCAAGGGATACCACTATCAATTCCTGTTCGTGCGCAACGCCGGGCACAC
>JAFAKX010000237.1 GCA_019234945.1 Silvibacterium sp. | reverse complement strand
AATATCATCCGTCTTGCGGCTGGTGGTGATGAAGTTTCCGTCGACCAATATCCAGGGGTCGTGGCAGATTGCGGCAACTGGTTTGCCGGATTGGGCAAACTCTTTGACGAAATTGACTGCTTTTGGTTCCATGCGCGGACGGTCGGGATTGATTATGCCGCCCGGGAGCACCAGTGCGTCGTAATCGTCGGGTTGAGCCTCGTCCAAGGTCTTGTTGACCTTGACCATGTCGCCCGACTCCTTGAATTTCCAGCCCTGGATCTCGCCGTTTTTCGGCGAGATGACCTCGGTAGTCGCCCCTGCTTCTTCCAGGGCTTTCTTAGGCTCGGTCAACTCGACCTGTTCGAAGCCACCGATGGCGAGGATCGCGATCTTCATTCCTTTGAGCTGTTCAGCCATGAATCACACTCCATAGGTTTTTATGTTCCCTATGGAGTAAGAGGCGGGGCCGGGGCGGGATGTTGCTAGCCTTATCCACAGCTTATTGGACTGGCTTTACTTTCCCTTCCTTGAAGGCCTGGTCGATCATGCCTTTGATCTGGCGGGATGCTTCGCGAGCGAGCCTGCCTTGCTGGCGTCCAAGTTCGCCTTGTTGCCGTCCCAGTTCTCCCTGCTGCCGTCCGAGCTCACCCTCCTGTGCGCCAATCTGTCCCTGCATTGCGCCGAGGCGGCCTTCGATGCTGCCGATGCGGCCCTGGATGTCCGCCAACTCCGACTGGGTGACGGTCTTGCTCTTTTCGAGATCCTGAAGCTTCTTGATGGCGTCCTGCAGTTCGGCGATCTCCTTGGACATGTCGGGCGTGTCGATGTGCGCCTGCTCCTGCAGTTTGCCAAGCTGCTCCTGCTGTTGGCCGAGCTTCTCCTGCTGCGCTCCGAGAGATTCCTGCTGGCGGCCGAGCTCCTCCATCGGCTCGATCAGCTTGCGGCTCTGCTCGACGAGCGCCGGGTCGTCGATGACGTAATACTTGCCTGCGCGCTCGGTGAGGATGTAGTTGCCGTGAAGCTTTTTGCGGAGCGCCTCCATCTCCGCTGAATCGCCACGGAAGTTAAACATATGGTTCTGGTCTCCGATGACGATCATGAAGGACTGCTCGCCGGAATCGGAGTAGTAGGTGTCGGAGTCCTGAGAGGAAGTCTGTGATTGCGGGATTGCGGGTGATGGGAGAGCTTCGAGCTTCACGTTGGCTGGTTGCGCGGCGGGCAACGTGACTGCCGAAGCAGGCGTATTGGGAATTACAACCTGGGCAGGCGTCGTGGCTGGCACAGCAGGCAGCCCAGCAGGGACTGTCGTCGGAGCAACCAGCGGTGGCGCCTCCTGCGCGACGACATGCATCGCCGGAAGCGCAACGGGCGCGATTTCAGCCGCGCGTACGGCCAGAAATGAAGATGAGAGCGCGAGGATCACGGGAAGTGTCGCCGCAACGGCGAGAGCACGTCCCTTGTGCTCGACGAACGAGCGGCGGAAGAGGCCGTCAGTGAGGATGCGGTCGATGCGTCGCTCGATGCGGGTTGAGCGCGCCATGGGGACAGCAAAGAGCGGCTGGCGCGGGATCGCGGCGACTTCGAGCAGCAATTCGGCATACGACGGTGCGTCGCTGGCTTCGCTGATGGCAGCGTAATCGCTGATCGCTTCACCGAGGTCCGAGAGATGCTTCTGGATCCACCACGCCGCAGGGCTGAACCAGAAGACAGCCGTGTGCAGGCGCGCCAGAAGCTGCAGATAGAAGTCGGCCTGGCGGACGTGAGCGCGCTCATGCGCGAGAACGAGATGGAGGCGGCGGCGGGGCCAGTTTTGGAAACCACGCGGCAGAACGATGCTCAGGCCGATGGTCACGGGCGTGCAGATGCGGTCGCTGAAGCGCACATCAGCACGAGGATCAACCAGCACGGAAGCCCGCTCGGCGCGATACCAGACGCGGAAGGCCAATGCGAGCCCGAAGAGCAACCGGAGCAGGAAGATTCCGCTGACGACGAGGTAAACCAGAACGATCAGTGCGCGGAGTTGAGCGAGCGTCCACCGGCGCGGAGCAGGCCGCGTCCCTGCCACGGATGGCGTCGGAACGGGTGGAATCGGCACGAATTCGTGTACCGAGATCGCGCGAACTGCGACGGGTTGATCCACGCGCCAAGGCGTGACGTGAACGGCAGGCTCAGCCGCAAGGGCATGCGTCGTCCATGAAGCCGGAACCGTGATCGCGGGCAGCTTCATCCAGTGCTGGCGCACGAGAAACGGCATGGCCAGGGCTGCGGTGAGCACGATGGTCCAGGCGATTTTCTGAGCGACTACGTTGGTCACACGCAGCAGGCGCAGGGCGGCCCAGGCCGCAGTCGCAAGCACAAACGTCCGTGCAGCCGACTCGAGAATCAAAGTCGTCATGGGGGTCATCATGCCTTTCTTCCTTTCTTCGCCGCGGCGATCCTTTCGGCCAGCCGCTGCAGCTCACTGCGGTCCAGTACTTCGGAGTCGACCATTCCCACAAGCAGAGCCTCGACGGAGCCGTCGCAGAAGCGGTCGATGATGCGTTTCACGGCGCGTCCGGCAACAAGCTGCCGGCTCTCGGCAGGACGGTAGCGGAAGGTCCGGCTTTCGACGGTGTGGGTGACGTAGCCCTTCTCTTCAAGGCGGCGGAGGACGGTGCGGATGGTCGAATCCTTGAGGGGGCGGTCCTGCTCGGTTAATTGCTCGCGAACCTGCTCGGCGGTGACTTCACCGTACTGCCAGACGAGGCGCATGACGGCGCGCTCGAGTTCTCCGAGATCGGCGGGGTCGTGGTCGAACGTGATGTTACTTGCCATAACGCTACACAGCGTAACATTAGTTGAGGAGATCTTGCAAGCGACTTTCCGCGGCCGACGGAAATCTCTCTGGAATACGCGTGCAGAGCGGTGATAGTTCTCGGCTCGCGGAGCAGACGCGCGATTGGCCCGTAAGAGAGGTTCGCGAACGGCGTGCTGCATGCGATACTCGAAAGTGAATGTACAAAAGGGTCGTTTTGAAGCTTTCAGGGGAAGCGCTTGCCGCCGGCAGGGGCTTCGGCGTGGATGCGGTCCGGGTCCACGAAATAGCCGCTGAAATTGTCGAGGTTCAAGAACTGGGCGTCGAAGTGGCCATTGTGGTGGGCGGCGGCAATTTCTTTCGTGGAGTCGCCGAGCAGGCCAAGGCGATGGACCGTGTCTCCGCGGACAACATGGGCATGCTGGCAACGGTGATTAATGCGCTGGCGCTGCAGGATGCCATTGAGAAGCGCGGCCAGCACTGCCGTGTGATGACGGCCATCGAGATGAACCAGGTCGCGGAGCCGTATATCCGGCGGCGGGCGATCCGGCACCTGGAAAAAGGCCGCGTGGTGATCTTTGCGGCGGGCACTGGTAATCCTTATTTTTCGACCGACACTGCCGCCTCTCTGCGGGCGATGGAGATCAAGGCGGATGTGCTGCTTAAAGCGACCAAGGTGGAAGGCATCTACGATGCCGATCCGGTCATCTCAAAAGACGCTGTGAAGTTTGAGCAGATTACCTATATGGACATCCTGCGGCTGGGGTTAAAGGTGATGGATACGACCGCAGTGAGCTTGTGCAAGGACAATAATCTCCCCATGATCATCTTCAACATGAACGAGCCGGGAAATATCCGGCGGGTGATTTGCGGTGAGAAGGTCGGCTCGCTGGTTACGGCGTAAGAGTTGCGTCTGTCGCCTGCAAGTCTGCGTCCAATCCAGCATGTGCATTTTCAGAGATGCTGTATCCAGTCCTGTCGGATTTTTCTGAAGATGCCGTAGAAGGTATTGCCTGAACGCGTCAGTTCAACCCGTACAGGCATCCCCCGTTTCCGTCGCAGAGGAGATAGAGGATCGCCGCACCGCAGGCCGCGCGGCTGGCGTGGCACGCGTAAAGAAGCCAAACCTGCCAGCGCTCACCGGGCTGCGCTGCTTCGCCGCGCTGAATATCGTCTTCTTCCACTTTTCAAACCCAAAGTGGTTCGGGCCGTTTGCGCCGATCGTGGACAACGGCTACACCTCGGTCAGCTTCTTCCTGCTGATGTCGGGCTACATCCTGGCCTACAACTATGCCGATCGTGCGGAAGCAGGGCAACTGAGCACGCGCAACTTCTGGATCGCGCGGTTCTCGCGGTTGTATCCCGTGTACCTGTTCGCGCTGGTGCTCTCGCTGGGCATGCTGATGGACGAGTGGCATGTCCGCACCCATGCGGAGTTTGCGCTGGGAGTGACGCTGACTCCTCTGCTTGTGCAAGGATGGGTGCCACCCCTGGCGACGTTCTGGAATACACCCGCGTGGACGATGTGCACCGAAGCCTTCTTCTACCTGATTTTCTCGGTGGTCGCCGTATCATTAAACAAAAAGAAGCTCTGGCCGTTGTTGGGGGTGATGGCGGGGCTGTGGGTGCTGGGGATGATCCTGCCCAGCCTTTACATGTGGCTGCATCCGGATGGAGATCTGCATCCGGGGCGCTACACGGACGGCTTCTGGATGCGAGCGCTGAAATTTTCGCCTCCGCCGCATGTCCCGTCG
>JAFAKX010000167.1 GCA_019234945.1 Silvibacterium sp. | reverse complement strand
CGAGCAGAACGCTCCGCTGGGACGCGCGGTGATTGGCGGGTTACTGTGCGCGACCGTTGCAACGCTGGTTTTTGTTCCTTCCGTGTTTGCTCTGTTGCATGGACGCGGTTCGGCAGACGACACAGAAGCATTTCTTGAAAAAGAAGGGCACCCGACATACGCATGAATGACCAAGAGACCAATATGACGACCGAAAATCCAGAAACCGCCGCAGTTGAAACGCAGCCCGAAGCTGTTCAGGCGCACGTGCCGGAGAAAAAGCGGCGCGTCACTCCATGGATCGTGGCCGCACTGTTATGCCTTGGCGTCGGAGTTTTGATCCATTCCGGAATCCATTCGCGTGTCGAAGCTGAGGCCGTTCTTGCCCGCTCCACACAGGAATCCGCGACTCCCTCGATTGCTGTCGTGTATCCAAAATCCGGCTCTGCCGCTGAGGAGATTGCGCTACCGGGCAACACACAGGCATTTACTGACACGCCCGTCTACGCCCGCACCAGTGGTTACTTGAAAACATGGTATGTCGATATCGGCTCTCGCGTGCATAAAGGACAGCTGCTAGCCGAAATCGAGACGCCGGAGCTCGATCAGCAACTCGAGCAGGCGCAGGCGGATTTAAAGAGCGCTCAGGCAAACCTGCAGCTTGCGCAGATTACAGCTGCGCGCTGGAAGCACCTGCTCGAAACCGACTCCGTCTCAAAGCAGGAGACAGATCAGGCAATTAGCGATCAGAATTCGAAGCAGGCCCTGGTTGCTTCGAGCGAAGCCAACGTGAGGCGGCTCGAACAGCTTGTATCTTTCGAACATATCTACGCTCCGTTTGATGGCGTAATCACGGCGCGCAATACCGATATTGGTGCTCTTATCCAGGCCGGTGAGAATTCTGTTCCGAAAGAACTGTTCCACATCGCCGCAATCCATCAGCTCCGCGTCTACATCCCTGTTCCCGAGGTCTACGCCGCATCGGTAAAGACAGGCGAGAAAGTCACACTCACGCTGGATGAATATCCGGACCAGATCTTTACCGGCACTCTGGTGCGGAACTCTGACGCCATCGATCCGGCATCGCGCACGCTGAATGTCGAAGTGGATGTCGACAATCCGAAGGGCCAGCTTCTGCCTGGTGCCTATGCCTTTGTTCATCTCAAGGTTCCACCGACTGCGGGCGCGGTGACGATTCCCTCCAACGCGCTGTTGTTCCGTAGAGAAGGTCTGCGCGTTGCCGTGGTAGCCAACGGCAAGGCGCATCTGGCCCCGATCACTATCGGTCACGACTACGGCGCTCAAGTTGAAGTGATCGCCGGGCTTTCTCCGCGCGACGCTGTAATTCTCGATCCTTCGGATTCGCTTGAAGACGGCGCGGCGGTGCAGATTGCGGCGGCGAAAGGGGCTGCGCGATGAAGCGCATTGTCTTTGCAGGAGCGGGCATTTGCCTGCTCCTTATTTCGGGCTGCATGGTCGGCCCTAACTATATGAAGCCGTCTGCGCCCATGGCGCCGTCATTCAAGGAAGCTTCTCCTGATGCAACGCAATCGAACGACCCCTGGAAGGTAGCTCAACCCGGCGATCAGCAGCCGCGCGGCAACTGGTGGGAGGTATTCGGAGATCCGCAGCTCGACGCCCTCGAGGCGCAGGTAGATGGATCAAACCAGACACTGAAGATCGCCGAAGCCAATTATCGTCAAGCGCGCGCAATCATACGATACAACCGCGCGTCAGAGGCGCCTACCATCGGCGTATCGCCCACTATTTCGACGGTCAGGAACTCAGCCAATGAGCCATACTTCCCGCAATCCCTGGCCAACAACGGCGGAGGCAATTTCGTACTGCCTTTTGACCTTTCATGGGAGATAGATCTCTGGGGTCGAATCCGGCGCAGTGTAACCGCCGCGCGGGAGCAGGCCCAGGCCAGTGCTGGCGATATGGCTGCCGTGCGGCTGAGCCTGCATTCTGAGCTGGCCGTCGACTATTTTGAGCTTCGCAGCGCCGACGCGCAGAAGAAGTTGCTCGACGACACTGTGCAGGCATACACCAGGGCTTTGGAGCTCACACAGAATCGTTTTGAAGGCGGTGCCGCGCCAAAATCAGATGTGGAACAGGCGCGCACCCAACTCGAGCAGACGCGGGTGGCCGATTCGGACATCGAAGCACAGCGCGCAGAGTATGAGCACGCCATCGCCATCCTCATTGGCAAACCGCCTGCATCTTTCAGCCTCTCGGCCACACCGCTCGATGCAAAGGGACCTGTGTTGCCATCGATCCCGGTTGGTCTGCCGTCAGAACTGCTGGAGCGCCGTCCTGACATAGCAGCGGCAGAGCGGCGTATGGCGGCAGCCAACGAACAGATCGGTATCGCCCAGGCTGCCTACTACCCGACACTAAGCCTTAGCGCGATAGCAGGTTTTCAGGGAACCTCCGCAACGAACTGGCTGACTTGGCCCAGCCGCTTCTGGGCTGTTGGCCCAAGCCTCTCGGAGACTCTCTTCGATGCAGGCCGGCGGCGTGCAACGAAGGAATCGGCCGTCGCAGCGTACGATGGCACCGTTGCCAATTATCGGCAGACAACTCTCACGGCTTTCCAGGAAGTAGAGGACAACCTGGCGGTGTTACGTGTTCTCTCTACGGAATCACAGCAGCAGCATACCGCGACCGATGCGGCAGAACAGACATTGCGGCTCTTCACGAATCGCTACGAGGGTGGAGTAGACACCTACTTGCAAGTCATCACGGCGCAAACGACCGCCCTCAATAACGAGCGCAACGACATCGATATCAGGCGCAGACAGCTCAATGCCAGTGTGTTGCTGATCAAAGCCTCAGGTGGAGACTGGAATATATCCAAGCTGCCCAATTCCTGATGCTTGCCTACTCTCAGTCGACCCAAAGCGGGCCGTGTACCCGATGGGGGTATCTCGGTGTTCACAGGCTAGCCAGCTTGGCGTCGGGGTTTGCAATTGACTTGCAAGCGGGCTCCAAGCAGACTGGAACTTCCAGCGATAACTCACCAATCTACTCGCGGGAGTACTGGATTTGCCGCCGGAGACCGTTCCAGTTTTCGTAGACGAAGCCGGGGGAGAGGGACCAGCAAAGCGGGGCTACGGACTGCGCAAGCAGGTTCTAGGCCCATGGGAGACGCTTGCGCAGTCAGTTTCTGCGATAGCGCCGACGGCGACTCCAGCGATGACGATTCCGCTGGTGTTTGCGCTCGCTGGGAACGGCACCTGGCTGGTGTATATTTTTGCAACACTTGCCATAACGCTCGTAGGGCTGGTGATCGGGTGTTTCGGACGGAGGTCCGCGTCACCGGGATCGCTGTTTATCTATGCAACGCATTCGCTGCCGGGATGGGCTGCAAGTTTGGCCGGGTGGGCTCTGCTGCTCGCATATATAGCTACGGCGTCCAGCGTGGCGGCCGGCTTTTTCAACTATGCGAACGTGTTGCTGCACGCACTTCTCGGCACAGGTATGCCGCCCTCGCTGCTGATCGCCCTGGCTGTCGTGGCATCCGGCGCGATGGCATATCGCGACATTAAGCTCTCGGCTGAGGCGATGCTCTGGATGGAAGCTGTTTCGGTGACCTGTATTGTGGTCATCGTAGGCCTGACCCTGTGGGAGCATGGACCGCATCCAGACCTTGAGCAGTTGCGGCTGAGCGGTGTCTCAGGCTCAGGGGTTCGGCTGGGCCTTGTGCTGGCCCTGTTCAGCTTTGTGGGTTTCGAGTCGGCAACGACGCTGGGCGAAGAGGCCCGCGAGCCCTTGAAGACCATCCCAAGAGCGGTGTTGCAGTGCGCCCTTGGCTGCGGCGTGTTTTTCACAGTGTGCGCTTACGCGGAGGTACTGAGCTTTCGCGGTGCATCTGTGGGCCTCGATCAGGCTGCAGCTCCACTGCATACGATGGCGATACGGACGGGTGCAAGCCTGCTCGGCACGGTGATCGATGTGGGGGCGATGATCAGCATGTTCGCCTGCACGCTGGCCTGCATCACAGCCGCGGCGCGGGTGCTTATGCTGATGTCGCATCGCGGGCTCGCACACAGCAGTCTCCGCGCGACCCATGCGAAGAACGAAACGCCTCATTTCGCCGTAGTGGTGACCTCGATAGGGTGTCTGGTCCCGGCGGTGGTGCTGGCGGCTAGGGGCGTCAGCAGCTCGGATATCTACGGTTGGATGGGCGCGTTAGCCACTTACGGTTTTATTACCGTTTATGCGCTCGTTTGCATCGCTCTGCCGCTGCATCTACGAAGGACCGAGGGGCTCTCTGCGGGGATTGTGGTCCTCTCCGCCGCAGGAACAGTGGCGATGCTGCTGGCGCTTGTGGGCAGCGTCTATCCGATGCCGACAGGAGCCTATGCGCGGCTCCCGTACATCTATCTCGTCTATCTCTTAGCAGGTCTCGGATGGTATGGACTAGGGCGGAGAGAGGTCCGCATCTCCAGTTAGTAATTGGGACCCCGCGTCCGAAACTCCGGATGCGGGCACCTTCCGACTATCGCGCCTGCTGCTGTTCGAGATCCCGCTTCTGAAACGCGTAGTCGACAAGCAGGCCGGCACCGACGGCCAGGGGAATGAGTCCGGTGGCAGCCACGACGAGCACATCGTGTTCCTGGACAATCCAGGTGAGCGCCAGGCCGAAAAGTGAGAGGCCAACGCCGACAGCGACGCAAACGATGCCTCCGGTGCGGATACCGCGAGCCCGGCGATGCTGGTCGTAGACGGGGATAGGTTCGGGCGAAGGTTCGGGAATGGGTACGCCCTTCGCGATGGCCGCGAGGCGCTCTTCGCTCTGCAGGCGGCGAGTGTGATAGCCCGAGATGGTGCTGACGATGACGATGCCTAGAACCATCGCGAACGCCGCGACGGGAACGATAAGCGGACTGTGCGCCCACTCCATGTAGGTCCTCCTGAATTACGGCAGCCTTAGACCGCTGACCGAAGGAAAAGTTTCAGGCGACACAGTGAAACTTTTGGCGCAGACTCTAGTCTGACGTAGCTTGCACGGGCAACCACAATTCGAGGACGTGATCCGCGAGCACCAGGGATTTGTGTTTCGCACGCTGGTTCGAATGACCGGCAGCCGCGAGCATGTGGAGGACCTGGCGCAGGAGGTGTTTCTGCGACTTTATCGCGGCATGGATAGCTTTCGCGGAGATGCGAAGCTGACAACCTACCTCTATCGCATCACATTGAATGTAGCCCAGGACGAGTGGAAGCGCCGCCGGAAGGAGCAGGCGCACACGTCATTCGATGATCCCGACGAGGGTTGGGTAGATCGACTGGGCCGTCAGGAAGCCGACGCCGAGCAGATCCTGAATCGAAAACAGATGATTTCCGGTCTCGAGCGCGCACTGGGCGAGTTGAATGAGGTGGAGCGGCAGGTGATCGTGATGTTCCACCAGGAAGAATTAACCTACGAAAAGATTGCCGAGGTGCTGAGTCTGCCGCTGAACACGGTAAGAACCCATCTTCACAGAGGACGGAAGAAGCTGAAAGAACGGCTTCGGGAAGGACGAACAGCATGCGCGACGATAGTGTGAATTGCGAGGCGCTGCAGCGGGCATTGCGCGAAGGTCGTGAAGTGACACGGGAGCAATCCGCGCACGTCGACGGGTGCGATGCATGCATGGATGTCTGGCTGACGACGACGCTCGAGAACAAGCCTGAGGTTGCGATTCCGGCCGATTTTCCCGCGCGGGTTGCCGCAAAACTACCCGACCGTCCAAATCATCGGGCCGCGGTGCGCAGGCCTCGGTACTGGGGACTGGCAACCGCATTTGTGATCGTAACCGTGGTGCTTGTAGTGTGTTTCTCGAATCTCACTCCGCTGAACTCGTGGATCGAGGTTCTGTTCATCACGCTGGTAACGATTGAGGTAGCCGGGCTGGCGCTGTGGCTGGGTCCGAGGTGGTCGGGTTGATGAACGATCGCTTGCAGACAGATTGTGGTAATTGAGTCGGCTGCGGGAAATGTTTTAATGGGCCATGCACGTCCAGGCACGTCGACTCGGTTTCTGCGCTTATGCGCTGCTCTCACTTTTGGTTTTCGGAGCCCTCGAATCCGGATGCAAATCGCAAACCCCCTCACAGACGGCAGGCCAGAACAAACCCAAGACTCCCGCCGAAATCAATGCGCAGGTTCCGGCGCCTGCGCCTGCTCCCGTCTCGCCGGCCCTCTCCGACCGCCTCCGCCAGATCGCTTCTGCGGGTAAGCTTGAATCGCTGATCCGGCCGGATTTCTCCGACTATCGGCTGCACTTTCAGCATGCGTACGACACGTCGAGTTACATCCCGCTGTGGCTGAACGCCAGACAGCCCACCTCCCAGGCAACGGCGATCATTGGGTTGCTGCAAAACAGCCTGCAAAAGGGGCTGAATCCCGACGACTACGATGCGAGCCGTTGGCAGGCGCGGCTGGAGGGCCTCAAAACTGCCGATGATACGGCACTCGCGGATTTCGATGCGGCGCTGACGGTCGGCCTGATGCGATACATCTCCGATCTTCACATCGGGCGCGTGAACCCGACGCACTTCGATTTTGGCATCGACATCGAGACCAAGAAGTACGACCTGCCGCAGTTTGTGACGCAGAATGTCCAGCACGCCATGGATGTCCAGTCGGTTCTCGAACAGGTGGAACCAACATACGACGGCTACAAGCGCACGGAGTTAGCATTGCAACACTACCTCCAACTGGCGGCGGCAGGCGATGGTGCTCCGGTGCCCGATGTGACGAAGTCGTTGGCGGTGGACGATGCGTATCCGGGAGCGGCTCCCCTTGCGGCGCGCTTGAAGCAACTCGGAGACCTCCCGGCCGACGCAGTAGTGAAGGCCGACGCACACATCTACGATGCGACTCTTTCGGCTGCGGTGAAAAGCTTTCAGGCGCGCCACGGACTTACGCCCGATGGCAGGGTCGGCAAGGACACTGTGAAGCAGCTCAATGTGCCGCTGGCAACACGTGTGGTGCAGCTCAATGATGCGCTCGAGCGCTGGCGCTGGCTGCCGCCGCAGTTTCCGCAGCCTCCGGTCGTGGCCAATATTCCGGAGTTCGTATTGCGCGCTTTCGACGCTGAGCACAAAGTAGCGCTCTCCATGAACGTAGTGGTGGGCAAAGCCATGCGCACGCAAACCCCGGTGTTCACGAAGGACATGAAATACATTGTCTTCCGTCCGTATTGGAACATCACCCCGAGCATTCAGCGGGGCGAAATTGTTCCAGCGATCACGAGAAACAGAAATTACCTCGCAAGCAAGAACATGGAGGTTTTTGACTCGAGTGGAAGAGTGATCACCGACGGCGCTGTGAGCGATGAGGTCCTGGCGCAATTACGCGCCGGAAGACTCCAGGTTCGTCAGAAGCCGGGAAAAGACAATTCGCTGGGATTGGTGAAGTTCATCTTTCCGAACGAAAATAACGTGTACCTGCACAGCACGCCGGCGCCGCAATTGTTTTCGCAGTCGCGTCGAGACTTCAGCCATGGATGTGTCCGAGTAGAGAAGCCTGCGGAACTGGCAGCCTGGCTGCTCCGCAACCAGCCGCCGTGGACGCCGGAGAAGGTCCAGCAGGCGATGCAGTCGGGTCCCGATAACCAGCAGGTAAATCTGCAGACACCCGTGCCGGTGCTGATCTTCTACATCACGGCTGTCGTCCAGGAAGACGGCTCAGTGCACTTCTTCGACGATATTTATGGGCACGACAAGAGTCTGAACTCGGTATTGGCAAAGGGACCGCCTTATCCAGGGTAACCGGCCCGTTACGGGCGGACGCGCATTGGCGCCATCCAGGGTGTTAAGCACTTTCGTTGGTCGCGGAACGGGAGCGTTGAAACCACGAGCTAGGGAGACTGGGCTGAGTTAGGTTTCGCGACCAACGGGAGCGCCACGCAAGCTGGTACCCGGAAATCGCGCGAAGCGCCTATGCCCACGACGGCCAGTCACCAGCGCCGGACGCGGCCCACGTCAACGTGGACGAAATCAGATTGGGAGTAGTAGCCGACGCCTCCGCGCTGCATGGCAAGGGCTGTGTCGCGCACCTGGGCAGTGGATACGCCGGGAATGCGGATGTCGATGGCTTTGGCTTCCATGTGCTGGCTGTGCAGCGCAACTCCGTGGCCGTGCTCGCGGAGGTAGTTGTTGCTCCATGGAGTGCGATATCCGCAGACGATATCGATAACTCCGTCGGGATGGCCGAGGCGGGCCATGAGGTCATGGAGCAGATCGAACTCCCGGACGTCGTAATCCCTCACATCTCCGGTCCTGTGGTCGCGGAGAAAGTGGTCGAGCTGGGCGACGGCTTCAGGAATGTAGTGATCGCCAACCCGGTAGACCACATCAATGCTTTCACCGGTATGAAGGTGATAGAGGTGCAGGCGATAAGCCGCGGCGGTCGGCGCAGTGTCGGCAGGCGCCGCGCTTAGCCCTGTAGCGGTGAAAAGCGCGAGCGCGGCAGCAAAAATAGACTTCCGTAACGACATGGCTTTACACCGTCACCGCTTGCTCAGCATTTACATTGACAGGCGTGAGCCAGCCATAGCGGTCGGGGCGCAGTCCGTTGGCGATGCCGAAGAACTCGTCAGCAAGCTGGCGGGTGATCGGGCCGGGATTGCCATCCGCGACGGTGATGCGGTCGACGGAGCGAATCGGTGTAACCTCAGCGGCTGTTCCGGTGAAGAAGACTTCGTCGGCAATGTAGAGCAGCTCGCGCGGGAGAGCCTGCTCCACTACCGGAATACCAAAATGGCGCGCGAGCGTGAGGACGGAATCACGCGTAATCCCTGAGAGAACCGAGTTGGCGAGCGGCGCCGTGTAAAGCACGCCGTTGCGAACCACGAAGAGGTTTTCCCCCGAGCCTTCCGACAGGTATCCGTTCACGTCGAGGGCGATGCCTTCGGCGTAGCCGTTGATGTCGGCTTCCATGCGGATGAGCTGGGAATTCAGATAATTCCCGCCTGCCTTGGCGAGCGCAGGGGTGGTGTTCGGCGCCGAGCGCTGCCAGGACGAGATGCACACATCGGCCGCGTCCCCGGCGACGTATTTGCCCCAGGCATAGTTGGCGATGTAGACCTCAACGGGAGAATGCCGCGGGTTGACTCCGATCTCGCCATATCCGCGGAATGCAATCGGCCGGATATAGCAGGGAGCAATGCCGTTTGCCTCTATAAGTTCGACGACTGCGCTCGACAGCTGCTCAAGCGAGTAAGGCAGCGGCATGCGATAAACCTTCGCCGAATCGAGAAGCCGTTGCATGTGTTCCGGGAGCCGAAAGACAGCGGCGCCCTGAGGCTGTCCATAGCAGCGAATGCCTTCAAATACCGATGAGCCGTAGTGAATGACGTGGCTCATGACGTGGATCTGAGCTTTGTCCCAGGGGATGAGATTGCCGTTGTGCCAGATGCGTGCGGTGGGCTGAATGGGCATTCCGATGCTTACTCCTTGCGAGGACTGAACTTTCAATTATAAATCGATAGCCGGGCTGACATAGCGCTAGATTCAGCATTTGAGGGCCGATCGCGAGGTCCGACTTTAGTCCCATCAAGGTTAGGGCAAACCTAAATCCGCTTTCGAAAGTAAGTGTGCAGAGCCGCTGTGATGTCCCGTGCATTGCGTGCGGGTGATGCGGCTCGGAGGCGAACACCCCAAGGCCGGATATATCGCGGATCGAATCCTCCACAACAGCGGGCTGGCTGGCGATGCGCTCCTTACCCCACGAAAGGGCAAGTGGCAAGCCAAACGAGGGTCCGCGAACTAACGAAAAGC
>JAFAKX010000087.1 GCA_019234945.1 Silvibacterium sp. | reverse complement strand
GTCAGCACCGTCTTTAACGGTCAGATGCGCCATCCCTCGTAGGTACGAACTGATTCCGAGCATGTCGTAATCGACTGTGGGAGCGAGGGCAGTGAGCGCGTCCTCGGCGTGGCCTCCGCGCAGGAAGATGGCCGCGTCGATGTCGGGCAGGAAGACGTGGTTGATGATGGTGTCTTCGGGATATGTTTTTGCGAGCGACTGGCGAATGGCCATGGCGCGCGCGGGCTGGCCGCAGAGCGCGAAGGCGATGGCAGCGCTTCCCTGCATGGTGCGCTCCTGATCCAGCTTGAGGCTGCGGTCGAGGCGCGGCACGGCGTCGTCACAATTGCCGACGAGCGCGCGGTCGAGGGTTTCCTGCGTGATGAGGGTTGCGGTGGAATTGACGAGCTTCTGGTCGGTCATGCGGGCGATCGCCAGTTGCCAGTCGGTTGCGGCTGTGGCGAAGCGGCCCTCGTTCTCGTGAATGAGAGCCAGCTGCGAGTTGAGAATGAAGCCGTCGGGCTGCCCGCGCGACCACTCCACCTGCTGGTGAACGGCAACATCGTCTCCCATGAGGTACGCCGTGTAAATGTAGGCTCCGCGGATGGAGGCATCGTCGGCCAGGTTGAGGGATTGGGCCTGGTCGAAGACGGCTTTCGCCTCCTGAAAGCGGCCAAGCGCAGTGAGAGCAAGAATGGCGTTGCCGCGAGCGGAGCCGCTCCGGGGATTCATGTCGAGGGTGCGCCTGGCTTCTTCATACGCTGGCTGAAATCGGCCCAGCGTGATGTAGGCGACGGACAACTGTGTGGGAACGGCGGCCTCGTTGGGATACGTGTCGCGATAGAGACGCAAAAGGTCGATGGTCTGCGGAAGGTCTCCGGTGACGTTCTGGTAGTAGTGCGCGCGAATGAAGAGACGCTCGCGCTCGGAGACCTGGTCCGATAGCTGGAAGGCGCGCGTGGTGGCCTCATTCGCCAGAGTTTCGTTACCGAGCGCCATATAGGCCACGCCGAGACCCGCATAAGCCATGGCGAAGTTCGGGTCGAGTTCGATGGCGTGTTTGTAGAAGCCGATGCTCTCGGCAAAGTTGGCCTGGTTGGCCTGTTTTTGTGCCATCGCGTAGAAGCGAAAGGCATCGAGTGACGGCGTAGTCGCCTCACTGCGCGGCACGTCGAGCTTCTGAATGGAGGCCAGCGATTCGCCGAGATTCTTGCGCAGCGCGTCGGACGCGGTATGCAGAGCCTCGAGGACGTGGTCCTTGCCCTCTATCTGAGCATGTCCGCGTGCGATCACCTCGCCCGTATTGGCATTCTGCGCTTCGAGCGTGATGATGTACTGGCTGCCGATGCTCGAGATGGTTCCGCTGATCACGGCCTTATCGCCCTCACGCTCGGCGATCTCGCGGGCGATAGCAGGAGTAATCGCCTGGTCGGACGGCTTGCCGAGATAAAACAGGCTCTGGCGAAGGTGAGATTCGCTCACCACATTCAGCGACGGCGATTGCTGAAGCCATCCGGTAAGGGCCTGCTTGAGAACGACATCGAAGACAGGATCGCCGGTGTGATTGGCAAACTCCGAAACGATGATGGATTCGGTCTGTGCGAGAAGCGTTGCCGGCTTCGACTTCGAGCGATCGACGGCAAACCAGACGCCGCCTCCGACGAGAATGGCAGCCAGGCAAGTAACTAAAGAGCCGAGGAGCCAGCGGCGGATATTCCTGCGGCGGCGCGCGGCTGCAAACATGGCCGAGGAAGGGATGGCCGCACTGGTATGACCTAACAGGTCGAAGCGCACCTGTTCGAGAGCCGCGAGCAATTCAGCGGCCGAGGCGTAGCGCTTCTCCTTATCCTTGACCAGCGCCTTGGAGATGATGTGCTCGAGCTCGCGGGGAAACTGCGGCACACGCTTGCGGATGGGCTCCGGTTCACGGGCAAGCAGCGCGGCGAAGATCTCGGCGATGGATTGGCCGAAGAACGGCGGGACGCCGGTGGCCATCTCGTACATGACCACGCCGGCGGCGAAGACGTCCGTGCGGCCATCCAGCTCTTCTCCGCGAGCCTGCTCGGGAGCCATGTAGGCAACGGTGCCCATGGTCGAACCGGTCTTCGTGAGGCTGTGGCTCAGGGCGGTAAAGTCGCCGAGTGAATTCGTGGCAGAAGCGTCGGAAACGAGCGGCGCGCGCTTAGCCAGTCCGAAGTCGAGAACCTTCAGTGTGCTGCCTCCCTGAGCTCTGCGGACGATGTACAGGTTCGCCGGCTTGATGTCGCGATGCAGGATGCCCCGGCCATGAGCCTCGACGAGCGCCGAGGCGAGCTGGATCGAAAAGTCGAGCACCTGCTCGACGGGCAGCGGATGGCCGTTGATGAGCCGCTTCAGGTTGTGGCCCTCGAGCAGCTCCATGACCAGGTAGGGGCGGCCGTCCTGCTCGCCAACGTCGTAGATGGTGCAGATGTTCGGATGGTTGAGGGAGGACACAGCGCGCGCCTCACGGAAGAAGCGCTCGTTTGAGGCAGCATTGGGTGTGCCCAACGCCAGATAGGTCTCAGCGACAACTTTCAGCGCGACGTCGCGGTTAAGGCGCGTGTCATGGGCACGATAGACAACCCCCATGCCGCCATGGCCGATCTCCTCGATAATCTCGTACGGCCCGAATCTGGTGGATGTCTGCATGCCTGAGCAGGGGAGGATGTGGCAAGTGTAAATGTTTAGGATAAATCTGCGCAGGAAGCGAGGGAGAAGTTGGGACCGGAGCCGCGAAAAGTACGTCCCCGCATAAACCGATTTAGCAGGAACGATCACCAAGTCACATGAGCGGGTCCGTACCTCGGAGGTTCTGGAATGTGAATGTCCCATGCGGCGTATCTGCTCCATTGCTCCTTAACTTCCCGAGCTGAGAGGCGCTTCAGGATGCGTCCGGCGGGCACGCTCAGTTCGTATCCAAGCACTTGACACATAATTCCGCCGTAGAAACTGCTGCACGGGACTTCAGCGAACACGTTGATTGCTGCTGAATTATCCGACCAAGCAAGGCCGGACATGTTGTACTCAGGGTTGCGAGTGATCCTTCTGCAATCCTCCTCATCCCTGTTCCACGCTTTGCAGGGCGGGAAGCTCTTCACCATGTCCACCTGAGCAGCGTCAGTGACGCTCGACTTCTTCACACGACCGGAATCGTCGATCTGATAGACATCTACAAAGAAGCCGGAGTATCCCGTTTCGCCACCGTCCACGAAGAATGCTCGCGAATCTGGTGCCCAAACCAGGTCATGAGCACCCTCGGCCAACGGCAGCTCATCACTTGCATTGCGCTGCGTCCCCACAAGGCGCAGGCGGTACGTGGGGTCTTGCCCCGCATGTTCATCGCAGGCGACCTGCACCAAATACTTGTGATCGGGAGATTGAAGACCTCCCGGATTCTGTTTGCAGCCGAGGTCTAACACCGCCGCATTTTTTGCCCAGATCGGCTGTGCGGGTCTACCTGACTGGCCCTGAGCAGAAGAAAGACGTGGGTAGGTCGTTATGCAAAAGCCGACAACCAAGGAGAGAGCGAAATTGGCCAAGGTCCGTATGGAACTCATTGACCTCACTCTACGGCAATCTGCGGTATTTTAGCGGTTAATCGGCAAAACGGAAGTTTGGAACCTGCGGCCTCCCTTATGCGAGAGGCCGTACCAGCGTTCAGACTCGGTTTGCCGCGGGCGTGCTTACCACGGAGAGCTGCTGCACTTTGCTGTGCTTGACCGAGTAGGTGAAATAGATGATGAGGCCGACAATCAGCCAGGCCGTGGCCACGATCCACGTAAGCAGCGGCAGGTTGAGCATCAGGTAAAACGCGCTCACGATGCCAAGAAAGGGCACGAGAGGCACGAGCGGCGTGCGGAATGGGCGTTCCAGATCCGGATGACGGACGCGCAGGATCCACACTCCCGCCGAGACGATGGTAAAAGCCAGCAGCGTGCCCATGTTCACCAGCTCCGCCAGCTTGCCGATGGGCAGGATCGCCGGAAGAAACGCGACGATCGTGCCGACGACCATGTTAGAGATCCACGGCGTGCGGAACTTGGGATGGATCGCGCTTGCCCACTTGGGGAGCAGCCCATCGCGTGACATGGAGAAGAAGACACGCGACTGGCCGAGAAGCATGACCAGCATGACGGTGAAGAGCCCGAAAACAGCGCCAATCTTCACGAGCAGCCCACCCCAGGCAATTCCGGTCGCGTCGATGCCGCGGGCCACGGGCTCCGCTACGTTGAGTTCGCGATAATTCACGAGGCCGGTCAGCGTGAGCGAGACCAGGATGTAGAGCAAGGTGCAGACGACCAGCGATCCGAGGATACCGATGGGCATGTCGCGCTGCGGCCGCTTGGCTTCCTGCGCCGCTGTCGAGACAGCATCGAAGCCGATGTAGGCGAAGAAGACGAAGGAAGCACCGGCGACGACGCCCTGCCAGCCGAAGGCTCCGGGGCCCTCGTGCGGCGGAATGAACGGGTGCCAGTTCATCTTCAGCAACTCGGGATGGTGGATCAGGTGATTGACGCCCAGCACAAGGAAAATGCCGACGACACCGAGCTTCACCATAACGATGGCGGAGTTGAGGTTTGCCGATTCCTTGATGCCGATGACGAGGATGGTGGTCACGGCGAGAATGGCCACGAACGCGATTACGTTAAAGATCCCGCTTACGTGCGGCAGCCCGGCGGTCGATACTCCCATAGGGAGAGAAACCTGCGGGTACCACTTGTCCTGGTAGAAGTACAGGATATTGCCGTAGGTCGTAGTGAAGCGCGCCAGTGCCGGCGAGGGTACAAGCCCGATCTGTTCGCAGAGGCTCAGCAGGTAGCCCGACCATCCCGATGCGACCGTAGCCGCACCGAAGGCGTATTCGAGCACCAGGTCCCAGCCGATGATCCACGCGACAAGCTCGCCGAGGGTGGCATAGCCGTAGGTGTAGGCCGATCCGGCAATGGGAATGATCGAGGCGAACTCCGCATAACAGAGGCCGGCAAACGCGCAGGTGATTCCGGCAACGATGAAGCTGAGGGCGATGGCAGGGCCGGCGTGGAGGGCGGCGGCCTGTCCGGTGAGAACGAAGATGCCGGCGCCGATGATGGCTCCGATGCCGAGCGTGATGAGATTGACCGGCCCCAAGGACCGCTTAAGTGTGTGCTCTCCCTCTTCGGATGCTTCCTTCCTGAGCTGCGAGAGCGGTTTGACTGCTAAGAGCTTTGCCATGTGCCCGGCTGTTTCCTCCAGACGAAATTTATTGCGACGGCTGCGGCGCGGGTTTGCGGGACCACACGGCGAATACCGGCACGCCCAACAGCACCAGGAAGAGTCCCGGCCATGTGTACTGGGGCTTGTAACGCAATAGTACGATACAGATCCATGTCGCGATCACTATATAGATCGCGGGCAGCACTGGATATCCTATCGCCCGGTACGGTCTCTCGCTATCGGGCCGACGGAAGCGCAGCACGAATAAGCTTCCGATGGTCAGGATATAGAAAACAAGGGCCGCGAACATGGTGTAGTCCAGCAGCTGACTGTAGGAGCCGGAAAGGCAAAGCAGACTTGTCCAGATTGCCTGCACGATCAGCGACACCACCGGCGTCTTGTACCGGGGATGCAGGTTGCCGGCCGCCCTGAAGAACAGCCCATCGCGGCTCATAGCGTAATAGACGCGCGCACCGGCCAGCGCAAGGCCGTTCACGCAGCCAAAGGTCGAAATCAGGATGGCGGCGGCCATGAGATAAGCGCCGCGGGCGGAGAAAATCTCCTGCAGGACGGCGGTCGCAACCCGGTCTTCCGATGCGTACTGGATGCCGCGGGCAAAGATTGTGGCTCCACGGGGGTCGCCGTGCAGCGGAAGGGCCATCAGATAAACGAAGTTCGACAGGATGTACAGCGTGAGCACCAGGCCTGTGCCCATAACCAGCGACAACGGCAGGTTGCGGCGCGGGTTGCGCACTTCTCCCGCAGTAAAAGTGACGTTGTTCCAAGCGTCGGCGGAAAAGAGAGAGCCGGTCTGGACCACGGCGAGGATGGTGAAGAGTCCCACCATGGCGATCGACCCGCCAACTCCGACTTCGACGGGATGGAGCGTCGAGAGCGAGGCTCCCTTCCAGAAATTGGCTCCGAAGTTTGCGTGAATCGCATCGGCATTGCGGCCGAGCACGAATCCAAAGACTACCAGACCGAGCAGGGCGGCAGCTTTGGCGGTGGTAAAGACGTTCTGCACGAGCGCGCCGAGCCGGACTCCAAAGATATTGATCGCGGTCAGCAGAGCGATGATGGCGATTCCGGCGAGGTTGGCAGTGTTAAGGCCAATGTCCATGTTGCCGAGGAGCATCGGGCCGATACGCCAGGCCGGCACATGTCCGATGTGCCAGAGCCAATGCGATGAGGACACGCTCGGAAAGAAGACGCCGAGAAATTTGCCGAAGGCAACGGCCACCGCGGCAATGGTTCCGGTCTGGATGACGAGAAACAGCGTCCAGCCGTAGAGGAAGCCCCACATCGGGCCGAGGGCTTCGCGCAGATAGACGTATTGACCGCCGGCACGGGGCATCATGGCAGCCAGCTCGCCGTAGCTGAGCGCGCCGATGACGGTCATAGCAGCGGTGATGAGCCAGGCGGCGATCAGCAGGGCGGGCGATCCGACGCTGCGGCTGATATCGGCAGGCACGATAAAGATGCCGGAGCCGATCATCGATCCGACAACAATCGCCGTCGCGCTGAAGAGGCCGAGTCCCTGGACAAGATGCGTGGCCGCAGGAGGTGCGGCGGATTGAGTTGTTGGGCTGCTGGTGGGCACGTTTGAGACTGTTCTACCGGAAAAGGGCTGGCTTGCGCCAGAGAAGATTGATGTCTGACGAAACTCCTCCGGTTCACGTTATCCGAAATAGGGCGCAGAGGTATCAAACGGGTTAATGGCATGCGAGGTAATGTTGATTCATTTGACAAGTGTGCATCCCGTGACGCTTAATGGTTGGCGGACTAAAGGTAAATCCTTTTACCACACGCTGAAGGGCGCTCACCTACGAGCGCTAGTTGTTGAACCAAACTTAGTCTGGGCACGATTCCCAGGTCATACAAATGAGCATCAGGCACGGAGAGCAACTCTGCGTGTCTGCGGACATGACTTTATAGGGCAAAATGACGCGAAAACTGATTCGAAAGCTGATATATCTGTGCACTCTTTGTGTGCCTCTGCTGGGCAGTTTTGCCATGGCGGGCGCTCAGGAGAATTCATCTATCACCGGCCAGGTAACGGATTCAACCGGTGCGGCCGTACCGGGCGCAACAATCAGCATCACGCAAATGACCACAGGCGAGGTCAGGACCACACAGTCGGGTGGAACCGGTTTATTTACATTCCCCGGAATTGCCGTGGGCACCTATACCCTCAGAGCTACATCAGCGGGATTCGAAACCTACACGAAGACCGGCATTGTGGTGGATGAAGCTGCCACGGTGCGCGCCGACGTGGCCCTGACTGTGGGCTCATCGAGCCAGACGGTAACGGTGCAGGCGAATGCATTGCAGGTGCAATCGGAGACCAGCGAAGTCAGCAATCTGATCACCGGCGAGCAGGTCACCCAGCTTGCCACTAACGGGCGCAACATGATGTCGCTGACCACGCTCGGCACGGGTGTGACTAATACCCTTCCCTCGTTCAATGGCGTGACCGCACAAGGGAGCAGCGCCGAAATCAATTTCAACGGCATGCGGTACGACCACAATAACTGGATGGTCGATGGCGGCGAGGTCTACGACCGCGGCAGCGGCGGCAAGCTGGACGTGGCGCTCAGCCCGGATGCACTGTCGGAGTTCCAGGTGCTTTCGAGCAACTACACGCCGGATTATGGCATGTCCTCCGGCGGCACAGTTCTGATGGTTTTGAAGTCAGGATCGCAGAAATTCCACGGCTCGCTGTGGGAGTTCAACCGCAACGATGCCTTCGATGCCGGTTACTACTTCGCGAAACAGCAACACCAGCCGAGCCCGGAACTGCGGCTGAATATCTTCGGCGGCAATCTCAGTGGACCGGTCTTCATCCCGCACCTCTATAACGAGCAGCGCAACAAGACGTTCTTCTTCGTGAACGAGGAGTGGCGCAAGTTCGTCCAGGGCGCGAACCCTTCGGTGACCAACACCATTCCGGCAGCCTACTTCCCCACGGCCGGCAGTCCGCTGAATTACACGCCGCTGAGCGGCAAACCGCTGCTTGTTCCAGCCACCAATGATCCGGCAAAACTCGCTCTCTACGGGCGGGATGGCCTGGTTGCGGGGCAGCCGTTTCCCAATGCGGGTGGGGTCTATACGATTCCGGCCAACCTGCTTGATCCGAACGCGATCCTGTTCATGGGCACGGGTGCGATTCCGAAACCAAATACGGTGAACGGCACGCAGTATGTTGCCTCGCCGAAGCAGCCGACCGACGTCCGCGAAGACGTGGTCCGCATCGACCATCACTTCAACGAAAAATATCAGCTGATGGGTCACTGGGTACACGACCAGATGTCGCAAACCATCTTTCCTTCGATGTGGAGTGGAGACAGCTACACGACCGTGGGTGATACCTTCCAGAACCCGTCCTGGGGCACTGTGATCAAGCTGACGCAGGCGCTTTCACCCACCATGCTGAATGAGACTTCGCTGGATGTGAACGGAAACACGATCAACATCACGCCGACGGGCATCTATGCGCAACCGACCGGCTGGACCGGCGTCGGAATATTCAGCGGCAACAACGCCCTGAACCGGCTGCCGTCGGTCAGCTTCGCCGGCGCGCCCAATACCACTTACACGATCAACTACTGGCCTTGGCGGAATGCTTACCTGAATTACCAGATCCGTGACGACCTGTCATGGACCCGAGGAAAGCATGCGTTCCGGTTCGGTGTCAGCTACATGCGCATCGATAAGAACCAGCAGCAGCAGGCCGATACGCAGGGCGACTACACCTTCAGTCAGTCGGCCTATTCGCAGGACGCATACGCCAACTTCCTGCTGGGATTCGCAAGCAACTACCAGCAACTCAACCAGCAGTTGGTCTTCCACTGGCTGGCCAACTCGTACTCAGGCTATGCCATGGACAACTGGCACATGCTGCCCAGGCTTACCCTGAATCTCGGTCTCCGTTATGATGCGATGCCGCACATTTACGAAAAGAACAACCGGACATCGAACTTCGTTTCGGCAGACTTCAACCCGGCCCTTGCCCAGTCACCTGACCCGCGAACCGGTGCTCTGAACCCGAATGGACCGGGCTTCAGCCAGCCTGCCGGCGCGGTGGTGCCCTTCTATCTGAATGGCGTTGTGCTGGCAGGCGTCAATGGAACCCCGAGAGGGCTGGTAAACAACTGGTACGGCTCCATCCAGCCGCGCGTCGGCTTCGCATATGACCTGCTCGGGGATGGCAAGACGGTCCTTCGCGGCGGGTTCGGAATGTTCTTCGAACGCGTGCAGGGTAACGATATCTACGGCACGGATACCAACGCGCCGAATGCCTATCAGCCCAGCGTGAATACCGTCTACTTCTCCAATCCAAATACCAACAACCAGACGGGGCAGACCTCCACAGCGCCGTTCTACCCCGCCAACTTCAGCAGCCTTGCGTCTAACTATCCGCTCCCGGCGACGACTCAGTTCAGCCTGGGAGTACAGCGCGAGGTGGCCCCGTCCACCGTGGCGGTGCTGCAGTACGTCGGTATGACCGCCTGGCACCAGAACGATGAGCGGGCGATTAACACCTTGCCGCTGTCGGATATCGCTGATCGCGAAGCGGTAGCCACCGGCGCCAATGCGAACCTCTACCGCATGTACCAGGGATTCGGCGGCATCACCCAGGTCGAAAATGCCACAAACAGCAGCTATCACTCGCTTCAGGCCAGCCTTCGCATGCAGGCCCGGCATGGATTGACTGTCCAGCTGTCCTATACCTACTCGCACGAGATCGATATTCAGAGCGGCGACCTGACCTCGACGGTGGCGTCAGGGTCGAGCGGTTTGATTTCAAATCCCTTCAACATCAGGTACGACCGCGGTTCGGGTTTGATCGACCGCCGGAATGTGTTCAGCGCAAACTACATCTACGATCTGCCGTTCTTCCTGCACTCGGAGAATGCGATTGCGCGCAATCTTCTGGGCGGATGGCAGATCTCCGGTATCACCGCGGCGCAGAGCGGAAACCCCGTGAACGTCAGCTACTCTCCGGACACGATAGGGCTGGGCGGCGGAACGTCGAACCGTCCTGACATCGTCAGCCCGGTGAGCTATACCAAGAAGCAAATGGCATGGTTCAGCACTTCGTCCTTTGCGGCACCAGCGGCGCCGTGGGCCGGCGGGACAAACCAGGGCTTCGGAACGGCGCGCAAGGATGCGGTCGTCGGGCCGGGCCTGTTTAACTGGAACCTCAGCCTGTTCAAGGAATTCCGGATTACGCAGGGTGAAGGTCCACGGATCCAGCTTCGCGCTGAATCGTACAATACCTTCAACCATACGGAGTTCAACGGTATCAATACCGGATACACGGACGGCAACTTCGGCCAGGTGACGTCGACCTACGATCCTCGGACCTTCCAGTTCGGGGCGAAGTTCCTGTTCTAAACCGTAACCTTTACGGAAGTGCAGTGGGGCGAAAGCTCCACTGCATTTTTTTTTGCGGCCGATTATTCCGCGGCCTTCTCAGCCAGCGTTTTGACAATGGCAATGTTCTGTAGCAAGTCACCTGGAATGCCGTGCCGCCCGGCGAGATACTCCGGGCTGTTGTACGAGACCCAGACCTTCCCCTTTTCATCTTCCGCGACCAGGATCTTCAATGGCAGATCGATCGCGATGCTCGGCGCCGCCTGCATCAGCGGAGTTCCCGCCTTCGGGCTCCCGAAGATCAGTAGCTTCGTCGGACGCATCGTCATGCCCACCTTCTCCGCTTCGCCACTGTGATCGACCAGCGCGAAGAGCATTACGCCCTTCGCTTGCAGGATGCCCTTGAGCTTATCCACCGTCTCGTCTACCGAATGATTACTCGCGACACTGACAATTCCATTCTCTGTGCTCGCCGCCATCGAAGGCTCCTTCCTGTTTGTGTCCTGCGAATGGGCCGAATTACGGACCGAAACAAGATAAATGGCCATTGCTATGCCGACCAGTCCCAGAAAGAATGCCATCCCGACGGCGACCATCGACGCCTGCGGGTTTGTTTTCTTTCCGCGATCAAGAGCCCTGAACATGCTCATGTGATGCCATCCGGCAAACACGTTCACTATCACGCCGACCGTGATCAGTCCCGTTCCCGACCAGAGTGAGAATCCGGAAGACTCAACGGGGCGGCCGCTCTGCATCAGATGCATTTCCCCGAGAAACAAAGCAAACCGCGCCAGCACAAACCCGAACCCCATCAGCGCCAGTCCGGTACGTATCCAAGCCAGCAGCGTGCGCTCAGCCGCCAGATAATCGGCGAGGCTTGCCTTCGGCGCGGGTTGGGATGAACTCTCCACGGTATGCCATAGTACCCCGCGCGGGCAGTTCGCAGGGGCCCGCTTTCAGCGCTCGATCGCTGAACTCTGAACGCTGTACTCTGAAAAGTGCCCCTCACACAGCTCCTCGTCGACACGCTCGCCCGCGAAGCCGGATTCACAGCCGCCGGAGTAGCCGCCATTCCGGAGTCCTCCACGCCCGAGGGCATCGAGGAGTGCCAATGCTTTGAACAATGGATCGCCTCAGGCGCTGCCGGCGAAATGGAATACCTGAAGCGCCGCAACGAATCCGGAGAACTGGTCCGCTCCTCGGTTCGTGCGGCGTTTCCGTGGGCGCAATCTGTAATCGTGTGCGTTGCAAATTACAACTCGGCGGCTCCGCGATCAACGGATCCCGCGCCGGCAGACACCGGCTGGATTGCCCGCTATGCCCAATCCGGCGCGCAAACCGACTCCGGCCAGAACTCTATTCAGGTGCGACCCAGCGACTATCACAAAGTCCTGTTGCGCCGCCTCGAAGCCCTCGATACCCGCCTTCACGAAACGCTTGGACCATTCGAATCGCGTTGCTACGTCGACACCGGACCCATCGTCGAACGCGTGTACGCCCGCTACGCCGGCGTCGGCTGGACCGGCAAGAACACCTGCCTCATCAACCAGCGCCTCGGCTCCTGGC
>JAFAKX010000017.1 GCA_019234945.1 Silvibacterium sp. | reverse complement strand
CCCGGTCGGTAACCCCAACAACTTCCCATTTTGGCACTGCCAGTCACACCGCTTTTAGGTACACGAGTACCACCTTAGTAACATTTCGATGGCCCGGCCTGGCTGCTAGCATGAGCAAGCTGTAAGTTGCTTGCAATTTCTTTTCTGTCAGGTGAAGTCTCGTGGAACGAATTGAGAGAGGTTTTTCGTCACTGGCGGGTTGTTACGCACTTCTTGCAACCCTCGCCTGTTCATTTCTGATCTATGCCCACTGGGCGTTTACGACGCACCCACCGCAATGGGCTGACCAGGTCCCGCATTTCGTCATCGGATCATCCTCCGGACAGCCACTGCACTTCGCGCAGATAATTTCCGCCACCCGCGTTGCCGCGCTTTATTTCCATGACCGGATGCACACCACCCAGCTCTATTTCGCCGTCTTTGCCGCTGTCTGGGTCGCGTGTCTTCTCTGGATGCTGCTCGGGAAACAGCGCCGCCGGATTGCCCTCCGGCGAGGGGCATTGTGGATCGGGGCCGTCAGCCTGTTCGTGTTAGGTGCCGCAGCCCTATACGGAGTGGGAACCCGCGGTGCCTACGCGCATCGAATTCCCGTGCTGCCCCACGTATCGGACGCCTTGGCGGGCGCCTTCATGCTCGCCCTCCCGCTGATCGCCTGGTCCCGTACGCGGAGACGCGCCAGCGACGATGACTTCGACGCCGCTCTCGACGACCCCGATGGGGTTTCCGCCAGCCGCCTCGAACGGCTCGGCCTTGGCACCACTATGTCGGTCGTTCCGCGTCCCGAAGATGCCTCTCGCCTGGAAATCAGGCCAGAGGCCAGACCTGGGAATCCTTTGCCGGCAGGTCAGACTTCCCAAGCTGAAGATCATGCCTCGATCGCGATCAATCGACTGATGGCGAGGGCGACCGCGTCAGTGTCGGTCGAGCCTCAGCAGCCGCCGGTCGATGTCGCGAGTGCTAATCCAGTCATGGTAACGCCTTCAGAGACCATTTTGGTCGCGCCTCCCGCGCCGGTTTCTGCGGTGCCTTCGATAGCTCTCGTTCAGGCAGAGCCAGTTGCTGCCCTGGTTTCAGAACAGATCGCAGTTCAGGTTGCAGAACCGATCTCAGCGATGCCGGTAGCATTGGTCGCTGAGCACGTCGACACAGAGGCCGTCGCCGTTCGGATGTCCGAATCGCTCGTTGAGGCTCCGGAGGCGGTTTACGAGCCGCTTCCAGAATGGGTTGCCGAACTTCCTGCTGAACACAACATCGTTGAGCCCGTTATCGTTGAGCCCGTTGCGTTTCGGGTATCCAGCCGGATGGATGAGGCAGTTGATGGATCGGCCGCTTTGGTGGCTGAGGAGCGTGTTGCTGCGCTGCCTGCGGAGCACCGTGCTTCAGAAACAGTTGCATTTCAGATTCACGAAGCCATCGCTGAGGTAGCCGCAGTCCCGGTTGCGGTTGTGGCTGAAGAGCCCGTTGCTGCGATAGCAGCAGTGCACTTTATGGCAGAACCCGTAGCGGTTCAGGATCCCGAGCCGATCGCCCTGGTGGTTGAAGAGCCCGTTGCGGTGGCGATTCCGGATTCGATTGCATTTACCGAACCGGCCGAAATATCTGTAGAGCACTTTGCCGCAGAGCATTTCGCACTCGAAACGCCAGAGCCGACAGCCATGGTGATTGAAGAGCCTCACACCGTGGCGGTGCCTGAACCACTTGCTCTCGTGGCCGAAGAGCCCGTTATCGCGCTACCTCCTGTCGACACGGAGATGCCCCCGAAGCCTGTAACCGTCGCGCAGTTGGAGCCACTGCCTGTCTTCGTCGCGACTCTGGAGCCAATTGCTATGTCTGCTGAACCGCTCGCGGTACTCCCGCTGGCATCTGCCGCCGCCGTGACGCCGGCGGAGCCTGCAACTGTAGTGCAACCGGAGCCGTTTCCGGTCGCCGTCGCGCCTCTGGAACCGATGGCCGCCGTGGCTGCAGATCCTATCGCTGTGCTCCCGGCAGCGCAGGCCGCTGTTGTTATACCGGCGGAGCCTGTAACCGTCGCGCAGCCGGAGCCACTGCCGGTCCCCACCAAGCTCGCGGAACCAATCGAGTTCGTACCTCGAGAGCCTGCTACCGTGGTCCCGCCAGCACCTGTCGCCATGATGCCGCCGAAGCCTAAACCCGTCTCGCAACCGGAGCCGACGCCGACCGCGCCAGCCCGTGAGATAGCCAATCAGGCTTCGCAGGAATCCGGCGACGAATTCCTGCACGGGCTATCCACTTTGAATCGAAGCTGGCGGCGCATCGAGGCGATGCAGGAGGAGATGGACGAGTGGTTCAAACAGCGGCGGCGCCAGGCTCTTGCCCAAGCCACCACGCCTCCGGGAATGCGCAATTCCAACCTCGGCAACAATCTCGTCCAGGACTTGGGCGAAAAGTTGGCAGCGATCGACGCGCAATGGCTGGAGATTCGGAACGCCGCCCTCGGAATTAGCCGGGCAGTTGGAGACGCTTCGGACACCGATCAGAACAAGTAACGGAGTCCGGATCGTCTTTCCGGGTACGCCCGTTCGCGACGCTCCGGAGTTCCAGCTCTACACATCCTCAAATAAGAAGCCCTGTCCACGTCCGACAGGGCTTTTAGTTCCAGCTGAGAGGGGGAACCTAGCTGTAGAGGAGAACTCCCTCGACCTTCTCCGCGCCCTCTTTGGCAATCGGACGATAGTAGAGCTGGTTGTTCTCGAGATAGACCTCGAGAAACGCAGGCCGGTCCGTAATGCCACCCGCGATCAGCGCTTCCGACAGCGGATCTTCGACATAGCGCTGCAGCGCCCGGCGCAGAGGACGTGCCCCGTAGCTGCGATCGACCAGCGTCTTTTCGAGGATCCACTTTTTGGCGTCGTCCGTCACCGAAATCGTGATCGCCTTCTGCGCCAGGTTCCCGTTCAGCTGTCCAAGCAGCAGTTCGACGATCTGGATCAGGTCAGCATCGGTCAGCGACTGGAAGAGGATGATCTCGTCGATACGGTTGAGGAACTCGGGATTGAAGGTGCGCTTCACCTCGTTCTTCACCAGGTCTTCGATCTTCTCCATCACCAGGTCTTCACGCTCGCTCTGAAAGCCCAGCCCCTGCTTGCGCTGCAGGTGCCGCGCCCCGATGTTCGAGGTCATGATGACGATCGTGTTCTTGAAGTCGACTGTGTTGCCCAGCCCGTCGGTCAACTGGCCGTCTTCAAATACCTGGAGAAGGATATTAAAGACATCCGGGTGCGCCTTCTCGATCTCGTCCATCAGGACCACAGAGTACGGAGACCGCTTGACGCGTTCGGTGAGCTGACCGCCCTCCTCGTAGCCCACATATCCCGGAGGTGAGCCGATCAGTTTCGAAACCGAATGCTTCTCCATGAACTCCGACATGTCGAAGCGGATCAGCGCCTTCTCCGACCCGAAGAGGAATTGCGCCAGCGTGCGCGCCATCTCGGTCTTGCCTACGCCGGTCGGCCCGAGGAAGAGGAACGACCCGATCGGCCGGTTCGGCGACTTGAGCCCGGCGCGCGAGCGGCGAATGGCCCGCGCCAGCGCCGAGATCGCCTTGTCCTGCGAGATCACGCGCCTGTGCAGCTCTTCTTCCACACGCAGCAGCTTCTGGGTCTCTTCTTCCTTGATCGAGGTAATGGGCACGCCGGTCCAGCGGCTCACGACATCCTCGATGTCCTCGCGGCCCACAATGCCCGCCGTCGAGTCGTCGAGATGATATTTGTCGCGCAGGGCACGCAGGTTCTCGCGCTCCTTGCGCTCTTCATCCGAGTAGAAACGTGCCTTCTCGAATTCGTGATTCGCGATGGCGTTTTCCATGCGGTGCACGATGAACTTGATGCGCTTCTGGACTTCGGTGATCTCCTCCGGCAGCGAGGTCTGGCGCAGCTTCACGCGAGCGCCCGCCTCGTCAATGAGGTCGATCGCCTTGTCCGGCAGGAAGCGGTCGGGAATATAGCGGTTTGAGTGCGACACGGCGAAGGTGATCGAATCGTCGGTATAGCTGACGGCATGGAACTTCTCGTAGCGGTCCTTGATGCCCAGGATGATCTTGATCGCGTCCTCTTCATTCGGAGGAGGCACCTTAACGGCCTGGAAGCGGCGCTCTAGCGAGCGGTCCTTTTCAATCGACTTGCGATATTCCGCCGGCGTGGTTGCACCGATGCACTGAATCTCGCCGCGCGACAGTGCCGGTTTGAGGATATTGGCCGCGTCGAGCGATCCCTCAGCCGATCCCGCGCCGACCAGCGTATGCAACTCGTCGATGAAGACAATGGAGTTCTGGTTCTCCATCAGCTCCTTCATAATGGTCTTGAGCCGCTCTTCGAATTGCCCGCGATACTTCGTGCCGGCGACGATCAACGACAGATCCAGCGCCAGAACACGCTTTTCCGCGAGAAAGCTCGGCACTTCGCCATCAGAAATGCGCTGCGCCAGCCCCTCAACAATGGCTGTCTTGCCCACGCCCGGCTCGCCGATCAACACTGGATTATTTTTTGTGCGGCGGCACAGGATCTGCACCACCCGCTCAAGTTCCGCATCACGACCAACCAGCGGATCGAGCTGATTGTCCATCGCGGCCTGCGTCAGGTCGCGAGAAAACTCCGCCAGCAGGCTTGACTCGCGGTTACGCTGTTGCTGCGGAGCCTTCTCCTGCGTCGTCCTCGCCAGTTCTTCGCGGATCGCCAGCAGCTTCAGCCCGCGCTCGTGCAGAATCTCGGCCGCGAAGCACTTCTCTTCGCGAAGCAGCCCGAGCAGCAGGTGTTCTGTTCCAATATGCTTGTGCGACAGCCGCTCGGCTTCCTCGGCAGCATAGGCCAGCACACGCTTGCATTCGTTTGAAAGGGGCAGATCGACCGAAGTCGATACCTTCTCGCGAATCGTGGTGTGGCCTTCAATCTGTTTACGGATGGATTCAACGGATGCGTGCGAGCGAAGGAAGCGATTTGTCAGCGCCTTGTCTTCGCGCAGCAGTCCCAGCAGCAGGTGCTCCGTCTCGATATAGGGCGACCCGAACTGGCTTGCTTCATACCGCGCGAAAAAGATGACGCGACGGGCTTTTTCCGTATAGCGTTCGAACATATTCCCCCTGGAAAAGTCCCGGCTTGCCCGCGATCCCTGCCATAGCAGCCGGGTATCGCAGCCCTCCGGAGCCTTCGTCCCGTATCGCCGCTTCCCAGAACCATAGACCAAAAGAAGGTCACAAATTTCTTGCTCTGAATACGGCTTTTAGGCTGGGTGCGCTCGTCTGCATCCATCCCACTTCAAACCGGAACCAGCTTACGCCTCGCCCGGGTCTTGCGCTCCGCCGATTACATCCTCTGCGGAGAGACCTCTTCCATCGCCCCCTTCTCGAGGCGAAGGATCCTGCTACATCGGTCGGCCAATGTCATATTGTGTGTCACAATCACCGACGTGAGTCCATGAGATTCGTGAAGGCGTTCAATGAGGTCAAACACTACGCCCGCCGTCCGGCTATCCAAATCCCCCGTCGGCTCATCCGCCAGCAACACTTTTGGACCGGTCACAAGCGCCCGGGCCAGCGAAACTCGCTGCTGCTCTCCGCCGGATAGCTCTCCGGCCCGATGATCCGCCCGGTCAGCCAACTCAACCTCGTTCAGCCACTCACCTGCTCTTTTCAGCGCTGCCGCTCTCGATTCACCCCTGGCAAGCAGCGGAATCGCCACATTCTCGGCGGCCGTAAACTCCGGCAGCAGATAATGAAACTGCCACACGTATCCCACCTCGCGGTTGCGAAAGGACGCTGCCTGTCTGGCCGATAACATTCTCAACTGGATTGAGGCGCAGTATACGTCACCCGCCGACGGCGTATCAAGAGCACCAAGGATGTGTAAAAGTGTGCTTTTTCCCGCGCCCGATTCGCCTACGATGGCCAGCAGCTCGCCCTCGGCTACCTCAAAGCTCAGTCGATCAAACAACACCAGCCGCCCTCGGCCGGTGGAATATTCCTTCCGCAGATCCCTGACTTGTATGAGTGTTGGACGCTCCGGGACGCACGAAGGATTCAGGCGTCCGGACTCCACTTTCCGATACGGAGATCCGGCCGGACCATGCGGTTCCGGAAAAACAAGCTCCATATCTACCTCTATCATCCTTTGACACAAAATAGGAAAAAACGATGCTTCGCCGTCACTGCCCAGGTTCACTAGTCCGATCTGGCAGGGCTCCAGTTTTATGTTGGGAAACCTCTTCCGGATCGAAGTCCCTACGGATAACCGGCATCGTCTTGAGCTCGGCCAATTGCTCCTGCACCCTCTGCCACGCTTCCTTGTTCTTCTTTGTCGCGATCGGAGCCGCGGGGTCCCTATAGTAGTAGTTCAGAAGATCGCGCTTCAGCGTCACGGGGATAGGCGCTCCAAGGGCCGTTATCGTGCCGAGCAGCTTCGCGTAGGTCTCATCCGTCAGCCGATACCCACCCGGGCGCACCTTGTCGCCGGTATCCAGATCGCGGTTATCAAGATTCATCGTGGCTCGAGGCTCGACCGTGGGATTGCGCGTCAGGTATCCCACCAGTTGTTGGTACCGCTCGAGCGTCCTGTTGACACTCTCGATATATTTCGCCTCGGTCTGCTGGTTCGGCCCGCGGATGGCCAGATCCGAAAATATGCCCACTTTGGGAACAACTACGATAACGAAGGCCAGGAGGCGGGTCCGCATACTGAAATGTCCCTTGCGATACTGCTCCCAGCCGTTAGCCGCGTCCGCCTCCTGCACACTCTTCGCGTATCGGTCGAATTCCGGCCCGGGCTGGTCCTCGGGAAAACTCTTCCTGTGCAGATAAACCTCGGCGCGCGCGATCGAGGGTATGAAGTTCCGCACGGCCCGACGATAGCTCGTTTCCGCGGCTCTCCGATCGATGTCCATATTCCGCAGATGAAGTCCATATGTCTCAAAGAAGGCATGCTCCAGGAGCCGCATCGAGACTTCCAGGCCCACGTGGTTGAGGTATGCCGACGGCGCCATCCGCCTCTTGCTGAGCTGGTTGATATCGAAGGCGAACTCGGTCCGGATGTGCGCATGCCGGCTCTCTTCGTAGGTGATCACCGGCCCGTATTTCTTCTCGAGGTTCGGAAATTCCGCCGCGGTCGATGGATTTATCGCGTCGTGATGCCCGATGACATCGCCTACATAATGCGAGAGCGCACCCAGCGCAAACGCCAGCTCATACACATCACGGGAGTTGCGTATAAGACTGGCCACGAAGTCTCCCGAACGCACATAGTGCGTCAGATCGGCGAAAAACATGTGGCCGAATGGGTAGTACCCGGCGTCCTGAATCGCGCAGCCGCCATAGGCAAAAGCCCGTGCTCGTTCCAGTTCCGCCGGCGTCGTATGCGGATACCGGCTGAGCAGCATCGGAACAATGGAATCCTTCCAAGCCAGATCGATGAGCTGCTCATGCGTCAGTACTGAGTAGCTGAAGCCGGATTGTCCACTAAACAAAAGAAATAGAAGCAGGATCGCTATCGAACAAATTGCACGTACTCTTGCCATGCTTTCCTAAGATGCTGGGAATCATTCATATCGCAACGCTTCAGCCGGTAATACCCGCGCCGCGGAGCTGGACGGATAGATCGTCGCCAGCAGCGATACCCCGAGCGACACCAGCGTCACGATCACCCCATCGATCACGCGCGGCGCAAATGGCAGATAATCAATGGAATAGACCTCAGCCGACAGCTGGATGAATCGGTAATGTCCGCCTACCCATGCCAGCACATACCCAAGCGCCAGGCCGATTGCCGTCCCGATCACGCTGATCAGAAATCCCTGCATCAGGAAAATCCGCCGCACCTGGCCCGGCTCGACGCCAAAGGACATCATCACCGCAATATCTTTCGTCTTCTCCATCACCATCATGGTCAGGGCAATCAGGATGTTCAGTGCCGCCACGCACACGATCAGCCCGATGACAATAAATGTCACCACCTGCTCCAGCTTCAGCGCCCGGAAGAGCTCCCGGTTCTGCTCCATCCAGTTCGTTGTCAGAAATCCCGGTCCCGCGGCCGCTTCAATTTCCTTCCCGATCCGGTCCGCATGATACAGATCGTCGACCTTGAACGAGATGATCGACACTAGGTCCGGCTCGCTGAATAATGCCTGCGCGTCTTTCAACCGGATGAAACCGAAGCTCGAGTCGTACTGATAGAAACCCGAATGAAAGATTCCCACCACGCGAAACCGTTGCAGCCTCGGCAATAGCCCGTATGGAGTCAGCTCTCCCTGCGGGCTGGTCGCCATCACCGTCGATCCAATTTTCGCATCGAGTGTGTTCGCCAGGTCCGACCCAATCACAATCGGGGGAGTCGCCTCACCCGCCACATCGAACGCATTCTCTTCCTCCGACAACGGCGCCGCGCTGCCCGCGGTGAGCTGCGACAGCAGATCACTCACCGTCCGCTCCTCGGTCGGGACGATCCCCTTGAGCATCGCCCCGCCCGAAAGC
>JAFAKX010000224.1 GCA_019234945.1 Silvibacterium sp. | reverse complement strand
CGGAACGTACCGCTCCTTGCGGCCCTTGCCGCGCACCAGGATCGCCTCGTTCGCCCAGTGAATGTCGCGCAGGTTTAAGCCCACCAGCTCCGCGTTGCGGATGCCGCACCCGTACAGCAGCTCGAAGATCACGCGGTCACGCTCCGGCCAGGCGGCTACCTCATCCGACGCCGCCGCATCCACCACACGATTCATCTCCTCAATCGTCGGCACGCGCGGAAGATGCTTCGGCAGCTTCGGAGTGGCCACCAGCACCGCCGGGTTCTGCTCCACATAGCCGCGACGCGCCAGCCACTTGAACCACGCCCGTATCGCGGCCAGCGCCCGCGCCACCGACGCTTTCGACAATCCGCGCCCGTAAAGCTCGCTCAGATACGCCCGGATCTGCCGGTGCTCCACGCGCCCGATTGGAAAATCAGCACCCAGCTTGTCTGCGAGATATGCCGCGAAATCGTGCAGTTCCCGCCGGTACGCCCTCAACGTGTGCGAAGACGCTCCGCGCTCGTGCGCGAGCGCCATGAGAAATTCGTTCACCAGCCTTGCCAAGCCTGATGCCGCAGCCTGCTCACTCACGACTTCCCCTTCTGCAACAGCGCATCCAGGCTCCAGCGATCGCCGCCACATGCGGCCAGCAGGAAAGAACCCGCCGCACATACGAACACCGAAAAATTCAGGGGCGCGTGTACGCCAAGAGTAAACGTCATAGCCAGGGCAAAGCAGAGCGAGAGCACTCCGCTTAACAACGCGGTGATTCTGATCTGAAAACCCAGAATCAGAGCAACGCCGAGAACCATTTCAGCAAGCGTAGATATCCATCCGAGTACTGGAATCAGGCGTTCCGGGCACCATGGATTCAGCCGCGCCGTGTAGGTAAGAAAATTCTGGAAGTTCCCCCAGGCAACCGAAGGCGTTCCGGCAGGTCCCCAGAGTCCGAATCTGTCAGCGACCGCCGACAAGAATCCGGCGCCGATCGCCATTCGCAGAAACAATCGAGCGAAGCTCCGCACCGGAGAGTCGAGACCTTCGAAATGGGCCGATGCGTGTGCCATGTTCATCAAGCCTTCCCGTCAAGGCCCGAAGTACTCTTCGCCCTGGGGTGATGCTGCCGGTGCACAGCCTTCAACCGCCCGAGCGCGAGATGAGTGTAGACCTGGGTCGTCGCGATGTCCGCATGGCCGAGAAGTGTCTGCACGGTGCGCAGGTCGGCTCCGCGCTCGACCATGTGCGTGGCGCAACTGTGGCGCAGCATGTGCGGGCTGGCGTGCGAGTCCGCCGACTTCACGAGCCGCCACACCCATTGTCGTGTCAGCGGCTCGCCGCGCGCCGAAAGAAACAGCCTTCCCGCCGTGCGACTGCGCTTCTGCAACTCAGGACGACCCTGCTTCAGATATTTCTCGATCGCTTCGACCGCGGCCTTCCCCAGCGGCACGATGCGCTCCTTGTCCCCCTTACCGCGCACCAGCACGCGTCCCGCCTCAAGCGACAGGTCCGCGACATTTAGACCAGTCAGCTCCGATACGCGCAGCCCGCCCGCATACAGCAGCTCGAGAATCGCGCGATCACGCAGCGAGATGGCATCAGTCTGCGCGTGCTCGGCGGCGACACCCACGCGCTCGAGCATCTCGCTCACCTCCGACTGCGCGAGCGATTTCGGCAGCACCTTCCACGACGAGGGCGAGTCGAGGTTGATCGTCGGATCGCGCTCGATCCGCTTGTCGAGCAGCAGCCAGCGATAAAATCCGCGCAGGCACGAGAGCTTGCGCGCCGCCGACCGCGACTCGACGCCGTGCGTGCCCAGATGCTCGAGGAATCCGGCAACGTGCACGGCAGCCGCCGCTACGAGCAACGCATTTTCGCTCTCCAGGTACTCGGCAAACTGCAGCAGATCGCGCTCGTATGCCTCACAGCTCAACGGCCGCAGGCCCTTCTCGATGCGCAGGTAGGCCACGTACTCGCGCAGCAGTTCGGTATTGCGGCTCTCGGGGTTACGGTTCTGGGGCACTGCTCCGATTATCGAAGAACGATTCGTGACCGCGCCCAGCGCAAATCGAAGGGAATCAACTTTGTCAGCATCAAACGTTCCGCAATATAGTCACGTCTTATTCACACACGCGCGGGTGAAATTTCGCGGCGCATCCCGCAAAATAGGAAGATAGACAGGAGTACCCAACGTTGAGCGTCTCCCAAGCTGCACCGGCCCGTTATAGACCCACAGAATTCGAAGCCGCCGTCCTCGCGCTTCGCCCCGCAACCGCCATCTTCGACTGCGATGGCACGCTGTGGAGCGGCGATGCCGGCTATGGATTCATGGTCTGGTCCATTGAGGCCGGCCTCGTTTCGCGCAACGCGAGCGACTGGATCGACTCGCGCTACCGTCTTTATCTGAACGGCGAAGTCTCCGAGACCGACATGTGCGGCGAGATGGTCCAGCTCTACGCGGGACTCCAGGAGTCCGAGCTGCGCCATGCCGCAGCCGATTATTTTCGCTCCCACGTCGAAGCGCACATCTTTCCCGAAATGCGCACCCTCGTCGAAAAGCTGCGCGCCCAGGGCGCGGACATCTGGGCCGTAAGCTCGACCAACAACTGGGTCGTCGAAGAAGGCGTCCGCCGCTTCGGCATATCGCCAGCACGGGTGCTTGCCGCACAGGTAAAGGTTGTCGAAGGTCGAATCACCAGCGAGCTTGTCGACGTGCCCAGCGGAGACGGCAAGTCTGCCGCACTTCGCCGCGCGGGCATCGAGCGGCCAGACGCCGTCTTCGGCAATTCGATTCACGATGCAGCCATGCTGCACCTGGCGAAACGCGCCTTTCCCGTAAACCCCACGCCTGCGCTGCTCGAAATCGCGGCCGACCACGGCTGGAGCGTCTTCTATCCCAGCCCGGTGCTCGCCGACAGCAAGTCGTAGACCGGATGAAGATCATCTCCCTGCAGCCGAGCATCAGCCTCATCCTCGACCGGCTCGGCTGCCTCGACTCGCTCGCAGCCTGCACAAAATATTGTCTCGACGTGGTTCCGGAACTGCGATCGCGGGTACTGCCCGTTGTTCATGATTCGTGGTCGACGAAGACCGAAGAGCTTCTGCCCGTCCCGGCTGATCTCGTCATCGCCTCGGTTCCCTATCGCCAGGAATCGCTCACGGCCATCCTCAAATCCGGCCGGCCGGTCCTCACGCTCGCACCAAAGACTCTGGCCGACATCTACGACGACATCCGCCTCATCGCATCCATCGTTCATCAGCCTGAGCGAGGCGAAGCGCTCGTCGCGGACACGCAGTCCGAGATCGCGGCCGTCCGCTCACGCACCAGATGCCTAACGCGCCCACGCGTTTACTGCGAGGAATGGGGAAAGCCGCTCATCCACTCGCAAAGGTGGGTTGCGGAGCTTGTCGAAGCCGCGGGTGGCACGTTCCTCGGAGAGCCGGGCACGACCACCACGCCAGACGCAATCGCCGCCGCTGATCCTGACGTAATCATCGCCGCCTGGTGCGGAGCCGGAGACCGCGTGCCACTCGAGCGCATCGTCGAGCAACGGATGAGGGAGCAGCGGCGCTGGCGTGATCTCGCCGCGGTTCGGAACCGTCGCGTTTACTGCATCGCCGATGAGTTGCTCAATACGCCGGCCCCCACGCTGATCGACGGACTGCGCGCCCTCACCCGCGCGATCCACCCTGAGCTTTTTGGCGCCATAACAACGGCTCAAGGCAGGCAAATCGAGGAATCTCTTGCCATTACGTCTAAACTGGATTGAGAATGCCGGACGTGAACTGGAACGACAAGGTCGACCAGAACGGCGCGCCGAACCCGGCGAAGACGGTGCGCTTTGTCGCCGCCGCCCTCATCCTGCGCGGGGACGAGGTCCTCATCTGTCAGCGTCGCCCCGATCAGCCTATGGCTCTCAAATGGGAGTTTCCCGGCGGGAAGATCGAGACGGGAGAGTCGCCCGAGCAGGCGCTGGCCCGCGAGCTTAACGAGGAACTCGGCATCGACGCCGATATCGGCTCGCGTGTCACACACACCCGCCACACCTATCGCACCGGCGGCGCCGTCGATCTGCAGTTCTTCGCCGTGCACACCTTCCGAGGAGAAGTCACAAACCACATCTTTCACGATGTGCGCTGGATCCCTCTCCGCGACCTGACAAGCTATGACTTTCTTGCCGCCGACCGTGAGTTGATAAAGGATCTGGCCGCGGGGAAATTGCTGTAGCCGCTCAGCGCTGAAGAAATACTACCCGGTCCCGCCAATCCCATCGTTGGCTCTCTTTGGAAAGTTGGAGCAGCGCGAGGACCAATCCGCCGATATCGTCGGTGGAGATTGTTTTCTCGTCGACCAGGACGACGCCCCCATGGGAGCGACCTTCTTCGGCCCACGTTTTTAGGATTGATGGAATTGTGCGCAGATCGTAGGTCACCCAAGAGAGTCCCTGGGCTGCTGCTTCGGCGAGCACCAGGTCGTCCTCCGCGCCAACAAAGCGGCCATGCTCCCAGTCTCGCATGCAGAAAACGCGCAGCTTCGGATTGCGTCGCCTCAAACCCTCGACTACATGCGGAGAGATATGCTCGTCGAGCAGCAGCTTGACCATTCAGCGTCTTGCTGGCCTTTTTGCAGTGAACTGGACAGCCTGGGGCAGCATTCGCTTTAACGATTCGAAATCCACTGCATCATTCTCACCCAGAGCCTGCTCGATCTCTTCGGGAAATGCCCTGGCGTAATTCTGCGCCGCCTGCACCTTTATTTCCGGCCAGCAAAGATGTTTCGCGACCGCAGCGGTGTCGTTCCCGTAGCTCCGAAGAAGCATTGCCACTTCCCACACGGCCAGCGAACTCCCCTGACTATAGGCCTGCCTGCCGACCGCCGAGTCGCGGAAGTCGATGAATGCGAATTCCTGGCGCCGCAGTCCCTCTTCCACAAGGCGCGCGCTCGCATCGCTCGGCGTCCACCCATGGTGGGCGGCCATCCGCTTCAAGCGCTTCCCGCTTTCTGGCGGCAGACGCATGCTGATCACAACAGAACGGGCAGTTTTCATCCGCAACTCCTGCACTGTAACTGATGTAAGTATTGTAGCAACTTACTTCACAAACTGCTGCACCATCAGCATCACCGAAAGCACAATCACGATTCCGGCTGTGAGCCATGCGGCGATATTGAACCAGTGCGAATTCACATGTTTGCCCATCAGGTCCCTGCGATTGATCAGCAGCAACATGAGGATGATTACGATCGGCAGCAGGATCCCATTCAGTGCCTGGGACTCGATCGACCACTTCACCAGCGGGAAGTTCGGAATCATCACCACCGCGGCGCCGCCAACGATCAGGATCGTGTAGAGCCAGTAGAAAAATGGCGCTTCGCGGAAGCGCTTGTCCACTCCTGACTCGAGTCCCAGGCCCTCGCACACCACGTAGGCCGTCGACAACGGCAGCACCGATGCCGCAAAGAACGATGCATTGAACAAGCCAAAGGCGAACAGCAAAAAAGCGTACGGTCCGGCCAGAGGCTTCATCGCTTGCGCTGCGTCGGAGGCATCCTGGATCGCCCCCAGCCCATGCACCCACAGCGTGGCCGCGCAGGCTACGATGATGAACCACGCCACAACGTCGGTAAAAATGGAGCCAACGATGACGTCGAGTCGCGACGCCGGGTACTTCCTCACGCTCACGCCTTTCTCCACGATGGACGATTGCAGATAAAACTGCATCCACGGAGCGATCGTTGTCCCGATCACGCTGATCACCAGGAAGAGATAGTCGTGGCTCCTCCATGTCGACGGCGCAGGCAGCTTCACCGTCGCAATCAGCGCGGTGCGCCAGGCCGGTTGCGAGAGCACTCCGGCAGCGATGTAGGCGATATAGAACGCAGACGCCACTAGAAAAATCTTCTCGACGTTTTTGTAATCACCGCGCACAACGAGCAGCCAGACAAGAACCGAACACACCGGCACCGAGATGTACTTGCTTACGTGGAAGAGCTGAAGGCTCTCCGCGATACCGGAAAACTCGCCGATGACGTTGCCGAAATTCACGAGCACCAGCAGCAGCAACACAATCACGGTGATGCGCAGGCCGAATTCTTCGCGGATGAGGTCGCTCAGGCCCTTGCCTGTCACCACGCCCATGCGCGCGCACATCTCCTGCACGATGATCAGGGCCAGCGTAATGGGAATCATCGTCCACAGTAGGTCGTATCCGTACTGTGCGCCGGCCTGCGAGTAAGTGAAGATGCCGTTCGGATCGTTGTCTACATTGGCCGTGATGAACCCCGGGCCGAGCACGGCGAGGAACAGCAGTATCCGGGTTCTCCAGCGGCGTAGCATAGAAAGCAGGGATTAGGGATTAGCGATTAGGGATTAGAAAGGCTCGACAATGAGCGCAACTCTCGATCTGCCCGTCGCTTGTGAACGTGCTAATTTTTCATCATCGCTACCAGCATCTTACCGACTTCTGCCGATAGGTCCTCCGCCGTTTGTAATTTGTTTTGTTCGCCAAAGCCAAGATTTCGTGCAATTACGAGTTGGGTCTGCACTTCGAAGTTCGAGCCGCGAGCCATGCCCAGAAAGTGCTTGTATTCCCCGCTTGACGCACGACCCCAGCCTTCTGCGATATTGCTCGCAATTGAAACTCCTGCGCGCCGCAACTGGGACGATAGCCCGTAGGTTTCTTCTTTAGGGAATCCAACTGTCAGTCGATAGAGAGCAACCGACAATTCGATCGCTCGCTGCCATACTTTGAGATCGCGGTAAGAATTACAAGTTTCATGAGGCGCAGATGTTGTGTTGGACATTGCCACACTCTACCTGCAAAATGCGATGCTTTATGGTCATTGCCAACTCGCTGACGTTACCAAAGTCTGATTAGCCCTTCTAATCGCTAATCCCTGCTACCTATCTTTCCCGCAGAAACGCAATCACATGATCTGCTTCAACCACGCCCACCAGCTTCCCCGCATCATTCAAGACCGGCAGCGCGCGCAGATTGTACTTGTCGAACAGCTCCGCTACCTGCTGCTGATGAGCATTTGAGTTGCACGAAATGAACCGCGACTCCGCCAGCACATCGAGCTGCGTCTCAGGCTTGGCCAGCACCATGCGCGCCAGGGGAGCGACGCCCTTGAGCACATGATCGTCATCCACGAGATAAATCTCCGTCACGGCTTCGACATCGCCCCCGAAGTCGCGCAGCGCCTGGATAGCGTCTCCGACCGTCGCTGTTTGCGGCACCGCGACGTATGCGGTTGTCATGCGGCCGGCCGCCGAGTCTTCGCGGAACTCGAGCAGCTCCTGGACCTCCTGCCGCTCCTCCGGATCCATCTCTTCGAGAATGGCCTCGGTGCGTGCGTCCGGCAGCTCCGCGAGCAGGTCAGCCGCCGCCGAGGGATCCATCTCCTCGACGATACCCGCCGCTACTTCTGAGTCCAGCCCTTCGACCATGGCCTTCTGCAGCTTCGGCTCGACCTCCTGGAGCGCTTCGGCGGCTACTTCTTCGTCGAGTGTGGTCAGAACAGCCTCGCGTTCCGCCGCCGGCAGCTCTTCCAGGATGTCCGCAATGTCCGATGGATGCAGCTGCGCCAGTCGCTCGTGCTCGATGTTCAGCTTCACCCGCCGCGCCGGATCGACCTCGATCACGTCGACGAATTCCCAGGGAATTACCCTCGCGGGAAACTTCCTGGCCAGTGATTCGAGAGCCTGATTCGGCAGCGCCCCTTTGAACAGCCTGCGAACCGCGCCCCTCAGGCCGACTTCCACTTCGCGGACGCGCAGGTCCTCCTTCTCGGCGTCGCCGTTGGTGAACCACTGCAGGTCGACGTCGTTCACGCGAACGACTTTGCGCCCATGCACGTCGATGATCTGCCGGTCCAGCAGGTCCTGCCGCAGCAGCAGGAAGTTGTCGTCCGGCCGGAGCGGTTGCGGCTCAACTTCTCCGCGCAGTTCAAGCGTGCCGCTCGGCGTCTGCCGCACGCCTGTCGCCGGTATCAGCTCCAGTCCGTGCCGCGTCCTCAGCACCAGACCAGCGACCTTGCCCGCTTCGGCTCCGGTGCTGACGGCCAGGTCCCGCACGCGCCCTCGCAGCCGGCCGCTCGCCTCGGTAACGTGCGTGCCCAGGATGGACGTCAGGGTCGGATTGGGCTGCTGGTCGGCTGCCATACCTTCGTTATCTCCGATGCAGTCTAACAGCAGAATGGGACAACTCTCGTCAGGTCGAAGCGATTCTGATTTGACGCCCCCCGATTTGGAGCTTACTCAACAGGAACCGGCTGAGATTGCTTGACATTGCCCGCGCCAGCAAGCAAACTGCCTGCAACGAGATCAGTGAGGTTCATTGACGAAAGAATGGAAAAGAGCGAGGAAGAGCATTTGACCGGACAACAGGCAAGCCGCATTACGTACACGCTCGAGTCCTCGCTTGAAAGCGTAAACAAAGTAGAGCAAACCGCCGAACAGATGGCCAAGAAGGCGGGGATCGATGAGGATGAGGTCTTCCGCGTTGCGATGGCCGTCAGGGAGGCGGCCGTCAACGCCGTGCTCCACGGCAATTCGTACGATCCCGACAAGCGCATCACCGCTTCGTTCGAGAATACGGGGGAATCGCTGGTGATCCGGATCGCCGACCAGGGCAAGGGGCTGGATCCCGATACGCTCCCTGATCCTCTGGCTCCTGAAAATCTGCTCCGCGGCTCAGGCCGCGGTATCTTCCTCATTCGCTCATTCATGGATGAGGTACACTTCAAGCTATTGCATCCCGGAACTGAGTTGACATTAATCAAGCATCTGGGGACGTCTCAAACAGGCACTTAAGGAGGACTCTTTCGTGAGCATGAAATTAACCACCCGTCAGGTGGATGGCGTGACGATTCTCGATCTGAGCGGACGCATTACTCTGGGTGAGGGAAGTGTCCAGTTGCGTGACGCGATCAGGGATCTTCTGTCGAAGGGACAGAAGCTCATTCTGCTGAATCTGGCCGACGTGAATTACATCGACAGCTCGGGGATCGGCGAACTCGTCAGCGCTTATACCACCGTTCGCAACCAGGGCGGCGAACTGAAGCTGCTGAACCTGACCAAAAAGGTTCACGACCTGCTCCAGATCACCAAGCTCTACACCGTGTTCGACGTCAAAGACGACGAAGCGACCGCCATCGCTTCCTACACCCGCGCATAAAACCGCAGGACCTCCTCCGTCCTGAAGAGAAGAGGCTGCCCGCAGGCAGCCTCTTTGTATTTCTAAAGCTAAATTCGCCTCAGAACTTCACCACAGGCGCCGTCCGCGATCCCTCACTTGCCTCAAAATACGCGTTGTTCGGCTGGAAGCCCGCCATTCCGGCCCAGATGCTGTTCGGAAACTGCCGGATGAAGGTGTTGTAGTCGCGCAGCGTCTCGTTGTACCTGCGCCGCTCCACTGCGATGCGGTTCTCCGAGCCTTCGAGCTGCGACTGCAAGGCAAGGAAGTTCTGATCGGCCTTGAGGTTGGGATAATTCTCCGACAGCGCCAGCAACCGTCCCAGCGCTCCATCGAGCTGACCGTTCGCCTGAATCTTGCCCTGCGGGTCCCTCGCGTTCAGCAGAGCCGCGCGCGCGTTCGCTATGTCGTCGAACACTTTCTGCTCGTGCGTGGCATATCCCTTCACCGTATTCACCAGGTTCGGAATAAGGTCCGCGCGCCGCTGCAGGACGACATCCACCTGCGACCACTGGGACTTGACGGCCTCCTGCTTGGCGACCATCTGGTTCTTGGCGCTTACATAGCTGCCGAAAACCATCAGGATGACCAGAAAAATGACCACAACTACACCAATTGCGATCCACAACCCGCGACGCATCATCGTGCTGTTTCTCCCTTGCTCTTGATCGAGCCTTCGTTATCTTACCAATCGCCCCCGGCGCCGCCGCCGCCGGTGCTGCCGCCGCCAAACCCGCCGAAGCCGCTGCCGCCATCGTCATCTCTTCCGCGGCCGCCGCCGTCACCGAATCCACCACCGCCACCGCCACCGAATCCCCCGCCCATAAACATGCCAAGCAGGAACCCGATGAGACCGGAGCCACCAAAGCGGGCCAGGAAAAACAGGACAAACAGCAGCAGAAGGCCCAGCAACAGCAGATGTCCAAGACCCAGATGCACCGGCTTGCCCGCCTGTTGGCGCTGCTGCGCGGTGAGAGGCGTAAGCGTAACGCCGGCATCCTTCGCGATGATCTGCGAAATCTGCCCGACCGCCAGCATCATCGCCCCGTCGAAGTCGTTGTTGCGCAGATAAGGGACCATCTGGCGGCCGATCACGGACACCGTGGCGTCGGGCAGAATGCTCTCGAGCCCATAGCCCGTCGAGATGAAGCGCTTGCGGTCGTTCACCGCGACGAGGATCAGGACGCCGCGGTCGCTGCCCTCCTTGATTCCCTTCTTGCCCAGTCCCCAGGCCTGGTAGAGATCGACGACATACTCCTCGATGGGCTCGTCGGCGGTTGTCGTGACGGTTACGACCGCGATCTGGGCGTTCGCTTCGTGGTCGACCTGGCCGCACACGCGGTCGATCTTCTGGATGACCGCGGGCGACATCACATGGGCAAAGTCGCTGACGTAATCGGTGGGTTTGGGAAGGCTTTTGACCGGCTGGCAAAGCGCTGTCGCGCACAGAATGATCGCTGCCAGAGCCACCCGGCAGCCAAATGAGATCTTACGGGGCATCGCCTCGATTCTACCGGAAAGAAGAGGGGCGTCCCGCGGGACGCCCCATCGCTGCATCGCTTTTTAATCGCTGGTTATTGTCCCGAGCCGCTGCTCTTGCCCTTCCCGTTCGTGACGTTGTGGCTCTGCGCGATCTGCTCAATCAATTGCAAGTGCTGGTCGATCACCTGAGATCCCTGCTGCGCGGCCTGCTGCACGGCAGGATTCTGGGTGTGTTGCGCTTCTTCCTTGAATTCCGCCGCGTCCTTTTTGTGGTCCTTCAACATGCACTTGATGTACTCATTGTCGAACGCGGTTCCTGAAAGGCTCTGGAGCGTGGCCT